>NZ_JBBHKS010000020.1:0-141671 GCF_037389975.1 Stygiolobus sp. CP859M
GGTGGGGGCTCTTAACCTGAGGAGCGTGGAGGCGTTCCTCAGGTTTGTTGAACGTTATTTAGGTGGACCGCCGGGGCTGATGAAAATCTTTAAGTTACGTTAAAGTCCCATAACTGCTGTACTTTTAATTCCGCCACGGGCACCCCTCTTAAGGGATCATACACAGTCACCCTTAGCTCATTGGGGCTAGTCAAGGGAAACACCTATATAGGTTTATTAGTCGAGGAGAGTAATACTCTCCTCGGCTGGGGAAACATGGTCGAGCGGGAAATTGAAGCGAAATCTTCGGCAAGAGGCGTGACAAACCCCTACCATCGGACTGAACATTGTGATAAAATTCACGCATATAGGTGTGATAAAGAGGTAGGGGTAATAGGGGTAGACGTATCAAAAGAACATTTAATTACAAGCAGGGGGAGGGTGAGAAAATACGAGAACAACTTGAAGGGTTATGAAGAAATCCTCAGGATGAAACCTTGCGCGATAGTCCTAGAGCCTACCGGAGTATATGCAATAAGACCTTCACAATACTTCAAGGAGAGGGGGGTAAGAGTACTGCAAGTCGGTCCAAACGTGTTATCAAGGGAGTTTAGGGGGAAGAAAACAGATTTTTATGACGCTGAAAAATTAGAAAACATGGTTGACAAGGCTAAGGAGTACGATTATAACCCCTTGAGGGAATTGGTAACACTCTACCTATTCCTAAAGGACATAGAGGTGAAGTACAAGAATAGGTTAAAGAGGACATTATTCTTAGTAAGTGATAACGATAAGGTAAGCAAGGACAGGTTGGAAAAACTTGCGAAAGGAGATTTCACACAAGAAGAACTATACCAACTTGAATACACCCCCTTAGTACTTGAGGAAATCAAAATCTTGTCTAAAAACCTCCTAGAAACGCAAGAGAGGTTGAAGGAGGTGAGGAGGATGATTGAGGGGCAAGTCCCTCAATACCACGTCCTATTGACGATACCGGGTGTTGGAATGCTTGCAGCTGGTATTATTATTGGTATTGTTGGTGATATTAGGCGTTTTCCTAAGCCTGAGTCCTTTGTTGCTTATTGTGGTTTAGACCCGGTAGCGGAGAGGAGTGGGAGGGCTGTGGTAAGTAGGGGGATTTCGAAGAGTGGTAATAAGTACTTGCGTAGCTTGTTCTACTTTTTAGCAATGAGGAGTTATTCTAGGAATCCAACCTTACTGAAGTTTTATGAGACACACAAGGATAAGTTGAAAGGTAGGAAGTTGTATGTTGCTTTGGCTAGGAAGTTGGCAAGGGTTGTTTGGAGTGTTTGGTATAATAATAAGCCTTATGAGCCTAAATAGGTAAGCCCTCTCCCGAATCGTCACGTGGGTCCTTTCAACCCACGTGGCAACGTTAGCTAATACTATGCTTGAAGTTTGAGCGAAAGATTTATTACTGAACGCCACTACCCTCCCATCCACTTTTCTCACTCCCATCGTCGTGAGCAGTGACCGTCATCAGTTGGGAGATCATCAGTAACATTATTTGTAACACTATATAAACGTAATAAACGTAACTTGTCAAAACGATATTTAAGAAGTAATTAAAAATAACGAGTAGTTACGTAAAAATGTTACAGTTTAAAATAGTTATAATACGATAGTTATAATACGTAGGAAAACACCACATACACTTAGATATATCTTGATTCCTAAATCATTAATCTAGTACTATGAGGTATAATCCCAAATTAGATATAAATTTAGACTAAATATAGTGCTGTGACTTTTTAACTTAAGTACTTAAATAATATTACCTTGTTACAATAAATCAATGATAATACCTTTTGCCAAAGAACTTATTTACTTTTTTAGTCTAACCTAATTTGACATGAATAGAAGATTATTATTGAGTGTCATACTACTAATACCAACACTTTTAATGCTTTTTTCACAGATACCACTCTCATTTGCACAGACGACGTCTAGCTATTCAACTGCCGGTATAACTGTATTACCAGGAACTCAGGTTAACCCACAAGGGATGAACCCACCGCAAATAGTTTTGCCTACTTCGACCGGAAGTGCGACTTACTCACTAATACTAATAAACAGTAGGGACTCCTCAGCACAAGTTCCGGTATACTTAGATTCCTCACTATATACCACTGTAACATTACAACCTTATTCGTACAAGGTGCTCAATCTGAACTTGAATACTGGCCTTCATGAAATTCAAGCTAACGGCGAAACTTTCTATGTAAATGTCACTCAAGTAAATAGTGCTATTAATGGAGATATGACATTAAACGGAAGTGCCAACGTTTATGTGTTCAACGCTCAACCGGGACATATTTATAAAGTATACTATAATGTCACTTCCTCCTTGTCTTCCTTATCTCAAGTATATGCCTCCTTTGTGTCAAACCTAGCTAATAACTGGTACGGTGACGTTGTCTGCCAGGCTTCTCCATCTGGAACTACAGGTAGTGTTATCTTCGCAGTACCGCAGGATATAGCCCAAGGTCTTTACTACATCTATTTGTACCGCGGTTATGAGGGTTTTTCCAATAACGTTTCTTATCCTGCTGCGTATGTGTACGGGCTCATCATAGTCAACGTATCTTACGGGATTCCCACAACATTATCTACACCTTCATTGATTTCAGAGAACGGAGTAACATTAGAGGTTCAGAATGTCAGCGGATATACTTATTTACAAATCAACTATCCGTTCGACGAAGAGAATATGTATACGATCACTGTATATACTACGAGTGGTACTCAAACTTATACAATAACTAACACCAGCGGTGGAAGTTATTCCTTACCTGGTGCACCCTCTGGTAGTTATAGTGCTGAGGTCTATGGTGTCAGCGTTCCTTGGGCTTTCTCTAACGGATCGATAACTCTGAAGTTACCGCAATTCTATAAAGCAATTATTCAGATAAAGTCCCCTCAAGGTACGGTGACAATAACATATCCACCCACTCCTATATCTGTAGCTACCGTGAACCTTGAAGTCCTATCGACAAGTGGTGTTCCTATACCTGGTGCAAAAGTGACCTTGTATAACATTAGTAATAAACAGCCTATTAGTAGTTACACTACTAGTCCGCAAGGTTTAGTGTCTATTACTTTACCGCTAGGGACTAAAATTAACGCAACAGTAAGTGCTCCCGGCTATATCAGTAATTCTACCGTAATAGCCTTTAGCCAAAACGAGACTGTAAAGATATACCTAACTCCGATATATTTGAGCTTTAGCATAACTCAACTCTCTGAGAAACTCAATAACGGAACTACCGTACCTATAACTCCTTCATCTATACTAAGTATCTACCAGGGAGCTACTTTAAACTTAAGTTTTAAAATTACGACCAACAGTCCGTATAACGTTTCTGTAAATGCGACCCTAAACAATGTTAAGATCCCGGTTATTATGAAAAACGGTTTGTATACAATAACTTACAACTTCACAAATACCAATACCTATACCTTAGAGTTAGAGGCTAGCAGCAACGGGGCATCAAACACTACGGAAATAGAGATTAAGGTTATACCTATTGTTACGTCTTCACCTACTCCATCGACTGCTACGTCTTCAACTACAACAACCACCTCACATTCTACTACAACAACCACCTCGACTACTAGCACTACTACACAATCTAATACCAACTCGACTTCGACATCAACGAGCCCATCTGTTTCAGTCCCACCTACTTCAGCTACATCGTCCTCGCCCAACTTTGTACCTATCTTAATAATCGTGGCAATAATAGTGATAGCAGCAGTAGTTGCAATAGTAATTCTAAGAAAATAAAAAGATTTTTTCCTTAAATTAAATATTATAAAACTATTATTATATAACTATTTTTCCTTCCTTCTTTCTTTTTCTTTTATTCATTTTAATTAAAGACAATAACGACAACAACAAAAAGTTACTATTTTAGTTTAGTATATGTGGTAGTAGTTATATACTTCTTAACCTCTCTCTTATTTCTTTAGGATCTTTTAATATAGATATTATTAGAGTTATACCATCTTTCTCAGCTAAGAGAAGAGCTAAGGGATCTAATTTCACCGGTCTATGTAATACAATAATTGAGGGTTTTATAGGGGCGATCTTTAAGGCTATAAGGGGGGACCTCCCTGAACTCACGTTGGTGAACACTACCACTCTACCCAGCATGAAATTAAGGAGTTGATAAAACTCGAGACCTTTAAGGCTCGTTATAGCCCTTATACTGTCCGTAATAACCCAGCCGTAAACCTTTGTTTCCGGAATAAATGAATTTGGTATTATACCATCTAAGGCTGTGGCTATATCATCTACACCAACCGGTGATTGGAAATCGCCCATGTCGTCTATAAAGGGTAACATAAGTGCGTAACCTTTGATCAATTCGTTAATTACTCTGTACCCCCTTTCGGCATCTATATCTATGAGTCCCTTAACAAATTTCCTTAAAAAGTCTATACCAGGCTTCCTTCTTCCTCTTTCATAATCGGCTATAACTGATTGGGATATCCCCATATACCTTGCTAGTTCCCCTTGAGAGATGTTAAAAGCCTCCCTCCACTTTCTCATGGACGCGCCAGGGGATTCACTCCAGCTTATATCCCCGGCGATCCTTTTTGCAAGTGTTTCAATTAGATAATCCATAGTAAAAGCTATAAGTGAAGAGGAAATATTCTTATTGGGCCCGTGGTCTAGCTTGGACTAGGATGCGGCGTTCGGGTCGCCGTGGTCCCGGGTTCAAGTCCCGGCGGGCCCAGAACCTTATATATTGTGATTTTAGGGGTGCTGACTTTTTAATTACTTAAAGCGTAATTTTATAGTAGAAGTGGGCCGGTAGCTCAGCCTGGAAGAGTGCTCGGCTCGCAACCGAGAGGTCCCGGGTTCAAATCCCGGCCGGTCCACATCATACTGATATCTCAAGGAACCCATTTCACAATCACTGTGAACAAATTAGGGTAAAATAAGTATTAAATAAACATGGTATGCCAGACGCCTTTACGTTTTACCTTTATCACAATTTCCTGAGGAAAAACTTAAATCCACTAACTAAATGTTACAAGTTAAAGTGGGCCGGTAGCTCAGCCTGGAAGAGTGCTCGGCTTGCAACCGAGAGGTCCCGGGTTCAAATCCCGGCCGGTCCACTCCGTAGGTCCCTTGACCTCCACGAATTAAACTAGCTATCAAAATCCGTTTGCCTGAAAATTATCATCTCAGTATGCAATCATTACTTTAGACCTCGTGAATAAATTGACATAAAAATAAGTTAAAACACCCTTGTATAGATTGCTCATGCTGTGATTATTTCACTTTATGGTTTTTCACATCACATTTAAGCAGAAAAGAGGTATAAAATCCGTTTAATTATGTCACAAAACCGTAGATTATGAAAAGTAATCGATCACGTACCACCTTTTCCCTCTCCGCTGGTTAAAAGTAATATAGCCTGCGCTATATCACCGTTAGTCTTTTGTAACGCTTGTCTAACTTCAGCTTCACTCTTACCCGTCTGTTCCATCACAAATTTCACGTCCTCGTCCCTGATTTCTATTTTCTGTTCCTTAACTTGTTCCTTAGCACTTCCTATGACTGTATATATCTCCTGTCCTTGTTGTGTCATTTTAAGAACTGACGGGTTTTCAATTACCAACGTTTTATCTTGTAGCTCAATGATTACTCTCACGGCGTCTATTTGTTCTGTCTTTATCCCTAACATTCTCTCTAAGTTTTTGAATTGATTAGGTTTTACTTTCACATATAAACTTCAGTAAAACAAACTTAATAGCTTGGCGGTTAAAGATTAATGCATAATGAGTAACTATACGATAAAAATACTTGGCGGAGGAAAAGAAGTAGGAAGGGCTGCTATTGAAATCGATAGAGGAGATTCTGCAATTGTTTTAGACTACGGCGTTAACTTTGACCCCAACGACAATCCTAACCTACCTTTACAAGACACTCCAAGTAAGATAAAGGGTTTCATAGTCTCTCACTCCCATTTAGACCACGTAGGAGCTTTGCCTTTGTATCAGATTTCTGGAAATTATCCCGTTTATGGCACTAGGATAACCAGGTTGATAACAGAAATTATGTTGAAGGACTTTCTGAAGCTTTCAGGGGCTAAACTTCCCTTTGAATGGGTAGAAGTAAAGAGGACTATGGATAACTTCAGGAGCGTAGACTACTATAAGGAGTTCGAAGTCGATTCTTTTAAAGTAGAACTCGGAAATGCGGGGCACATTCCGGGCAGTGCTATAATTAAGGTTAAGACAGAAAAACAGACCATAGCCTACACGGGAGACATTAACTTGACTAACACCCATTTAGTAAGCCCGGCTGATCTGGAGTTTCTCAAAGACGTTAACGTATTGGTGATGGAGAGTACTTACGGTAGGTTCAATCACCCCGATAGAAAAGTCGTTGAGGAGGAATTCTACGAAGCTACTAAGGAAGTCCTAGAGGAAGGTGGGACTGTCTTAGTTCCTGCTTTCAGCCTATCGAGAAGTCAAGAGATTCTATCGGTTTTGGCTGACAGAAAGATCGAATATCCCGTGTTCTACGACGGCATGGTAAAAGAGATAACCGAGTTAATGATCCAGAACCCCGAATTCATAAACAACTACCCGGCGTTGAAGAGGGCTTATGACAATTTCAAATACGTCGAAGGTTGGGGGAGCAGGAACAAAGCATCAAGAGGAGAAGGCGTAATAGTTAGCAGCGCGGGGATGCTGAAAGGAGGCCCTGCAGTATACTACTTTAAGAAGGTCGCAGATAACCCTAAGAACGGGGTGTTTCTAATTAGCTACCAGGCGGAAAATACTCCAGGTAGAAGACTTCTGGAGACGGGCAAGTTCGATGAGTACTCACCCATGTTAAAGGCGAGGTTTCAACTATTTGACTTTTCAAGCCACGCCGGGAAGGATCAGTTAAAGCAAATAATTAAGGCAGCAAGTAGTTTGGAAAAAGTCGTTTTAGTCCATGGCGATCCTTCGAGCTCCTCTAGGTTAGCAGAAGAGGTTAAGAGAGAGTTAGGAATATATGTGGAAATTGCTGATAACGGTAAGGAGGTTAAGCTATGATCCTTTTGTTAATCCACGCGTCTAAGTTCTCGTTTTCCGTTAAAGAAAAAGCCGTAAAGGAACCTGAAGAACCTAACTTAACATCTTTACAAAAGGACAACACTTTAGTGGTCTTTACAACAGTAGAAAAAGGGGATGACGATAAGACCGTAGAAAAGGCTGTTAACGAAGTAGTTAGAGTATTGAATGACGTTAAGGCTAGCTCTGTAGTCATATATCCTTATGCTCACCTTTCCGATAACCTGGAGAAACCCACATTAGCCGTCCAAGTCCTGAAGGACTTTGAAGAGAAATTGTCGAAAGCAGTTAGCGTTGAAATCTATAGAACTCCTTTCGGCTGGTATAAGCAATTTATGATAGACTGTTACGGTCACCCCTTAAGCGAACTTTCGAAGAGGATAAGGGCTGATGAGACCAATTATCAGAAGAGTGAGGAGCTTAAGATTTGCGAGAAGTTCGGCTTCCCTAATTCTCCTCATGCATCTTTCATAAGAAGGGCTGTGGTAGAATATATAAAACAACAAGTTAAACCTGATTCCATAATAGAAGGTGAGGGAGAACCGGAAAATAGAGAAGTGGTTATATCTTATAGCATTCCCTCGGGGAGAAGGTTGCCTTGTGTAAATGAAGAACCCTTAATTAGAGTGAAAGCGAAAGGGGATTTAGACGGTATTCCTGAGTCCTTCTCCGATTCTAAAAACACCTACGTTATAAAGACTAAGACGGACAAGAGTCACGTAATAAACGTGAACATTCTCACTTACTATTATCTATTAACTGCCTCCAGAGATAATCCTCCTACTCTACCTCTTTGGCTTTCCCCCATTCAGGTTAGGATAATCCCCGTAAGGAAAGATTTCATAGAAGATGCAATAAAAATAGCTACGCAGATGAAGATAAGAGTGGATGTAGATGACTTAGATGAAGGTCTCGGTACTAAAATAGCGAGAGCAGGTAAGGAGTGGATCCCCTACCTAGTCCTTCTCGGAGAAAGAGAAGTCAAGACCGGTTCCCTAACGGTTAAAGTGAGAAAGGGGAATGAACAGAGAAGCTACTCCTTGGAGGAACTACAAAAGGAGATTATAGCACAAGACCAACTACTTCTACCCTCTTTCCTACCCCTTACTTTAAGTAAAAGGAACAAAAGATACATTACTCTACAGTAACTGTTTTAGCCAAATTCCTGGGCTTATCGGGATCCAGACCTTTGCTAACAGCTGCATAATAGGCTATCAACTGAATTACGGGGGATATGGATAACGCGGGGAACTTAGAGTTAAGGAATATTTCAAGGTCTGCCTCCCCTACTTTTCTATTGGCACTGATCACGTAAATTTTCCCTCCTCTAGCCTTCATCTCCATAACGTTGTTTTTCAGTAATTCAGGCATTTCGCCGTCGTTTATAAACACTACTGGGAACCCGTTCTCTACCAGGGAAATAGGTCCATGTTTACTCTCCCCAGCTGGGTACGATTCAGCGTGGACGTAAGATACCTCTTTAATTTTTAATGCTCCTTCCATAGCTAGCGGTAGTGAAAGACCCCTCCCCAAATAGTATATGTTCTGTTTCTTTGCCAGTTCTTCACCAACCCTTTTGGCAAAACCTTCTGTCGCATTAATAGCTTGTTCTACTTCCTTATCTGCGTCCTTTAATGCTTTCCAATCCTTTCCAAAAGTGTAAGAGTAAAGGAAAAGGAGGGATGCAACTTGAGTAGTAAAAGTCTTGGTAGCAGCTACACCTATTTCCGGTCCAGCCCTCATGTAGATCTTGTAATCACTCTCTCTAGCTATAGCACTCTCAATGACATTTGTTATGGAGACTACTTTAGCCCCTTCACTCTTCAATTTACGTATAGCCTGTAATACGTCTATCGTCTCTCCGCTCTGACTTATTGCGATAATTAGGTCTCCTCTCTTTCCCTTTACGTTATAGTATTCTGAGGCAATAAGCGGAATAGAAGTTATCCCTTCTCTGGTCAAGAGTAAGGAAAAATATAAACTTGCATGATAACTGGTCCCAGCTCCCGTTATAATCACCCTTTCTGCTTGCCTTATTTCTTCACTTATCTTTTCTACTACGTCCAAGTCAGACATAAGACTGGAGATCGTGTCCCTAACCGCTTTAGGTGACTCGTGTATCTCCTTTATCATGAAGTGGGCATAGCCTTCTTTTGATGCCGTCTCGACGTCCCAATCTACTATCCTTATCCTCTTATGCACGTCTACTACGTTACCGTTCAGTTCTTCAATGTAAACGTTTGTGTTCGTCAGGAACCCGATCTCACCGTCAGATATTACTAGAATCCTTTTTGTGTAAGGGAGAAATGCCGGTATATCACTCGCAATATAGTTCTCCCCTTCTCCCAGTCCTATAACTAAGGGGTTATCCCTCTTAGCAAAGAAGATCCTTTTTTCACCGTCAATTATCGCTAAAACAGCGTAACTACCATCTAACGATTTTATTGCAGACTTAAATGCCGTAAAAGAGTCCATACCCCTCTTTATAAACTCCTCTATCAAATGAGGTATAACTTCAGTGTCCGTCTCGCTGCTGAACTTATGCCCTAAAGACTCTAGCTCTGCCCTTAGCTCTTTAAAGTTCTTTATTGTCCCATTATGTATTACCGCTATCCTTCCGGAACAATCTGTATGAGGGTGAGCGTTATAGTCGGTCGGAGCCCCGTGTGTAGCCCACCTTGTATGACCCAGAAATATATAGCCAGACATTTCAGGTATTTTTTTCTTTAAAGTGACCTGCTCCACAGTACCTTTAGCTTTCCTCACTTCAATTCCTTTACTGCCCAATGAAGCGACTCCTACGCTATCATACCCTCTGTATTCGAGCCTCTTAAGTGCCGAAATTGTGATCTCGGAGAGTTTTTTGCTCTCCTTTGATGAAATAATACCTATTATGCCACACATAATTTATTTTTGAGTCGGTCTCACTAAATTAACTTTACCGTAACACCTTGGAACGTAGGGTTAGCGTTTATGGTTTTACCTCCCAACGCGTTAAGTAGCAATTCTGCCCTTTGATCTTTTGTACAGATGACTGCACCACCTCCTCCACCGCCGCTGACTTTACACCCTTTAACTCCTGAAGCCCTAGCCATCGAGACAAACTGATCCAACACCGGAACTGTGATCCCCAAAGAAAATAGGAAACCGTGATTTACGTACATTAATTCCCCTACTTTGTCCGCATCTCCTGAGGTAAGAGCAGTTCTAGCTTCTACAGTGACCTTTTCAATACTGTCCAGCAAAGTCGTAAACAAGGAAGGATTTTTTTCTTTCAAACTCCTCACCTTACGAAGCATCTCGGCTGTGGTCATAATGCGCCTAAAATAACCCGCAGAGAAGGAGATCGAAGGAGGAACTTCCAATTTCTCTACTTTTCCCTCCTTAATGAAAACGAACCCTCCGTACGTTTCTGTATGGGTGTCCATAATACTGGCGATTCCTTGAACCCTTAACTCTACTTCATGAGAGATTTTGGCTATTTCTTGTTTTTGTAACTCTAATCCTAAAAACCTGGAGTAGGCTGCAACAGTGCCTACTACCACTGCTGCACTAGTGCCTAGTCCTATCGAAGGTTCTACATTTGATTCTATTTCGATCGCGGCTTTTTTCCCGTCCTTATAACCGTAATGCTCATTGAAATAGTTAATAACTTCTGTGACATAAGCGATAAGTTTTCTCACATTGTCATTCTCTATTTTAAACTCATGTAGGTCTACCCTGACACCTTTTATCTGTAAGTTCTGAGACGAGACGTAAAATTTCTCGCTTTCCCTCACTCTGACTTTAATGCTTTCAGACACCGTATATGCTATCGCCGGCTTTCCGTATACTACAGCGTGTTCTCCAAACAGTGTTAGCTTGAGGGGTACCTCCGCTTCTACAATCATTATTATTAATTCCCCAATTAGATATCACAGTATGGAAGCTATTATCCTTGCGGGGGGCAAAGGAGAGGGTTTAAGCCCCTATTCAGACAAAGAACAGAAGGAGACAATAAGCTTACTCGGTAGAATGCTAATCTCTTATTCTATTCAAGGTTTAAAAAAAGCAGGTGTAAAAGACTTCATAATTGTTACGTCGCAGAAGGGGGGAAAGAGACTTGAGGAGGAATTACAGAACGAGAAGGAGATCAGCATCGACATCGTTATCCAAAAAAGAGAGGGAATTAACGGGGCTATAAAGGACGGAATGGAGAAAGTCAGTAGTGATAATGTCATTATAGCTTTCGGAGATATCGTAGCCCCTGAGGAGTTTTACGTTAGCTTAATTAACGCTTATCTGACTTCTGGTGCCGAAGTAGTAGTACCGTTAATTCCTATAAGTGAGGGGTTACAGACATATGGTTTAGTGAGGTTGACAGGTAAAGGAATCGAGATAACTAAGGAGGGTTCTACTTTAGCTCTTGGCGGAGTTTACGTAGTGAAAAATGAAGAAATAGCGGACTTTTTGACGTATTTACAGTCCAAAGGGAACAAACTGAAGTACTTTATATGGAGTGAGGAGTGGTTGGACGTTGGCTATCCTGAAGATATTATTAACGGAATCGAGATGATGTTAAGGAGGGAGAAAACTAGGATTTCCGATAACAGCGAAATCTCTAAGACAGCAATAATTGGTAAGAAAGTAATCATAGACGATTATGCTGTCATAGACGATTATGCTGTCATCAAGGGACCGGCATATATCGGAAGAAACGCATACATAGGGACTTATTCATTAATTAGGGACTATTCTTCCGTAGAGAATAACGCCATAATAGGGGCTTACTGTGAAATAGCGAGGAGCTCAATCCAACCTTATGCTGAAGTAGGATCCAAGAGTTATTTGTCATCTACTATAGTAGGTAGGAAAGCTAAAGTCGGAGCAAATGTAATTACTTCTAGCTACCCTGCAACCGTGATAAGAGGAAGGATTAGTAAATTTGGAGCGTTGATCTCCCCAGAGACCCAGATACCTCACGGCGAAATCCTAAAACCGGGGAGTAAAGTCTAATTACCGTGGAAGTGCTCTACTGATTTTCTGCGAGATTATAGTCAGAAATACTCCCAACAGTACTATTGCAGAGCCTAATAGTTGCTGAAATGTCGGGACTTCGTCTAACATTATAAACGAAAATAGATAGGACATAGCCGGCACAAGTAAGGAGAGCGAACTTGATAAAAAAGAGCCCAATTGTTTTATAGAGTTAAACCACGCTATGAAGCCTATTGCTTGGGCTGTAATGCCGATTATTACCGCGACTAAAATTCCGGATATAGTGAACTTAAAGTAAAAGTTAATCGGAGTAAAGGGTAGCAAGAATAAGGCTGAAAACAACGCCATAAAAGAGTTTAGTTTAATAACGTCCTTCTCTATTAGAAACACTTGGTAATATAACGTTCCTATTGCCCACATAAGACCGCCTATGAGTGATATTATACTTCCCAGGTTAAACCCAGTTATCCCAGCTGAGTAAATTGCCCCTGAAATTGCAATAATTACCCCGAGAAGTTGAAGTACTGAAGGTTTCTTACTCAGAAAGATGGCGCTTAATATGACTAAGAAAATCGGTTGAGTATATATAAGGGTTGCAGACAGAGCTGGATTTACTGAAAGCATTACGCCAAAGTTAAGAAAAAGCATGAAGAGTGCTACATTAATCAGTCCACCTATCATTTCCTTTTTACCATAAGAGAGACCTCTACCATAGACTGTAAGGATAATTCCCCCGGTAACTAGCCTAATGACCGCTAGTACTATCGGGGAAACGTAATCGAGTGCTATCTTTATTAGGGGATATGCGGAACTCCAGACCAAAATTACCGTAATTATCGGTAAAAGCTTTCTCACTTGGTATAACTCTAAGTAAAGCTAATTAAAGCTAAATAACGATGTTAAGTGAAATGTGGTATACTGGGACTGGGGACAGCGGAAAGACTAAAGTACCTTCCGTAGGAGAGGTGTGGAAGGACGAGGATATTGTTAACGCCTTAGGGGATTTAGACGAGTTAAATTCCTCGCTTGGTATTGTATCATCACTTTTTCCAGAAATAAGGCAAGACGTTGAGAAAATTCAGAACGACATATTCACTATTTCATCTGAAATTGCAGGGTTCGAGTTAAACTTTAACACTGAAAAGATCAAAGAGCTAGAGGAAATGATAAAGAAATATTCGGAACCACTCAAACCATTGAAGAATTTTGTATTACCCGGTGGCCACCTGGCTTCCTCATTTCTTCATCTTGCAAGGGCGGTATGTAGAAGAGCTGAAAGGAGTATAGTCCGACTCTCTCGAAACCATAAAAATGTAAAGCATGAGCATGTGGTTTACCTTAATAGACTTTCATCTTTGTTATTCGTCATGGCACTTTACGTTAACGAGAAGACTTTTAATCCCAACGTAATTTGGAAGCCTAAGTGACCTTTATACCTATTCCTCTTTTTACAGCTTCTTCATAAGCGGTTAGTGCTGTAATGTTATCTTGAGCCGCAATTCCTACGGTTTTAAATATAGAAGGTCTCTCAATTTTGATACCTTTGTTTATGATCTCACCAATCTCGATGACTTGTTTAAGTATCCCGCTCCTTACGGGTTGTATATAATCTCCTGTCTCTTTAGATACAGCCTCTACGGAATCTACTAAGTATGTCCTAGCTCTTTTCACAGTTTCATCATCTATTTCTCTAGCTTCAGGGGTATGGGCTCCTATGCTAGAAATATGAAAATCATCTTTCAAGAATTTCCCCAACACTACTGGTGTAGAAGAGGAGGTTGTTGCAAATATGACGTCCGATTTCCTCAACAGTGTTTCTAGATCTACAGCTTCAGCTCCGAATTCTTTAGCTAACTGAACATGAGAACTCCTAGCCGTTACCATTATCTTTGAGAACTTTAGATAGCAACTTGCAATCTTTATATGATATCTTGCCTCCATACCAGCACCTATGACTCCTAAAGTGCCGATATTCCTTCCCCCAAACGCTAATTCTGTTGAGAGAACACTTGCAGCTGAAGTTCGTATTGCAGTTAATGTAGTACCATCTAGAAGAGCTAAAGGCTCTCCAGTATCGGGCGAAAACAGTAAGACGGAGCCTTGAACTGATGGCAGTCCCTTCTTCTTATTCTCTGGTATAACATTAACTATCTTAACTGTAACGGACTTATCCCAGTAAGAAGGCATTATCCCCCACCAGTTACCTTTTATAGTAAGTACTTGCCGTTGAGGTTGTATTATCCTTGAGGAGGAAAATAATGAGAAAGCTTGTCTGACTGCACTTACTGCTATTTCAGGGGTCAACAATTCTTCTAGATTGTTCGACGTTAAGATAATCATTTCGAACAGTAATTTAATTAACACTGTTTAAGGTTTTAAATCTCACTTTATGGTAAGAATATATTTTTAATCAGCTAAATACAATTATTTATTCGTGATCACTCATCTAGCTGAGGAGACGGTTAATACTAATTCAAATAACGTTATTTCAGTAGTAAAAGACGCCGATACTTTGCTCTCATACTTTCCATATCAAGTAGAAAGAGGAAGGAACACAATCACTTTACAGTTTTCGAGATTTTTCATTTTAAGCTTAAGAGATACTTTTGAGGTGTCTTTTTCTCAGCAGTCATCGTTAATGTTTGTATATACTCTTAAGTCTCTTACTGGGAAAAATAACAAGTTCCAAATATTTATTAATGTAAGAGATAGCAAAAACTCCACTAGTCTAGTTCACTTAGCAATTGAATATAGTGGAGAAAAAGAGTGGATAGTCAAGAGATATTTACCAGATATAGCATACAGCTTGCTAGAGGGGATAAGTAGGGAAGCTAAGAGGGCTTATGAGGTCGAAGCTCAGGAAAAAGAGAAAGAGTTTGATTACTCAAGGCAATTAAACAAGCTGAGCTTTGTCTCGAAGCTCTTATTGAAGTCACGTCTGATAAAGTCTGAAGGGATTTCAATACCTAAAGGACAAATGTTAGATACGATCCTAAGTTCTATAGCGGATATTCTATCGAAGTACAAGACAATTTATGTATCTGCCACATCAACTTCCTCGTCGTTCAGATTGTTATTCATTAACGGAGACTTAAAGGGTATTTATGTTAATGAAAACGGTAAAGAATATTATAGCGACGAAAATGTACTGAGTTCCCTATCTGGCGAGTTTAAGGTAAACGTGTATGTACTTCTATTACCTGAAATTCCACGTGTTGTTGAAGATAAAAATTCATGAACCATATATTTTATACGAATCAAATAATCACAAGTTCATTTGGTTAGGTTTAGACGAGAGTGAGACAGAAAAAGGGATTCTAACAAATCAATATCTTATTGTCCACGGAAATCAGGGTATACTACTAGACCCAGGGGGATACTTCGTATTTGAAAGGGTTTTTGAAAATGCATCTAGATTTGTAAAACCTGAGAATATTAAGGCCATTCTTTACAGCCATCAAGATCCAGACGTCATAGGGGGCTTAACTTTGTGGTTGGATACTGCCCCTAATGCCAAGATATATGTGTCCCATCTGTGGGAGAGATTCATTCCGCATTTAGGGGTAGACCTTAGAGATAAAATTATAGACCTTCCTGACGAGGGCATGGATATTGATTTCAGTTCTTTCAAAATTAAAGCAATTCCAGCTCACTTTATGCATTCACCAGGTAATTTTCACTATTATGATCCAATAGCAAAGATTTACTTCTCGGGCGACATGGGTGCAGCAGTATTTAAAGATAAGTGGTACTTAATAGTGGATAATTTTGAGGAACACGTTAAGCTTATGGAATGGTTCCACAGAAGATATATAGCGTCTAGAAGGGCAATAGAGCTATGGGCTAAGAGAATTGAGGGTTTAGATATTGATATAGTAGCACCTCAACATGGCTCAATATTTATGGGAGAAAATGCTAAGAAATTCTTAAACTGGTTGAAAAACCTCGACAAGGTAGGTGTTGATTTTATTTCCTCCTAACTTAGATTTTTCCTATTTTTATTAGTAAAAGTACACCGATTACTATGAAAACTATAACGATTGCTAAGATTATATAATTACTCTCCGTTAAAGACCCTTGAATAAAGGTTTCTTGCAGATGGTTATATTCGTTAATTAGTGAGATTTGTAAGGAATAATTATCGTAATTACCGTTAGCGTAATTTAGAATTCCATTTACATAATAAGCTTTTATTGGTATTTCTAAATTAGAAAATTGGTAATAGCCCGAATATACGGATGCGTTTTCCCCTTTAAACTCCTCGTATCCGACTAACGTTAAATTCATCGTATTAAACATCGAACCGTTATATGGAAGGCACTCTAACTTAGACAAAGGGAATAGGTAATTCTGTATAATGCTTGTCCCGTTATTAAAACTTGTAATTATTACTGTAAAGTTAACTATACCTTTCTCTATCGAATTTATGATGAAGGTATAATTGTAAGTATAAATTTGGTTGCCGTGAGTAATAGTAACTTCATAAACCAAGACGTCTCCACTATTTAAGGGGTTGGTAACTCCGTTAGCAATGATAACCCCGATTCCCAATATTAAGAGTAAAATAATGACGGATTTCATCAGTTTTATTACTAAGCCATCGTAAATTAAGTTAATGGATGAATACTGGTTAAAGATCTTCGAATCCGACCTTTACATAAACGAAATGCTTAAGCTTTGGGAGGAGGGGAATAAGTGGGCTAAATGGATAGACGAAGTATCAAGAAAATATAACGTTAAAGGAAAGAAAATTCTTGATGTACCTTGCGGAATTGGTAGAGTTAGTTATTTTCTATCAAAACTAGGTTATGAGATAACTGGCGTCGATATCTCCGAAAAAATGGTGAAAAAATCAAAAGAGAACGTACCTACAGGTACCTTCCTTAAAGGAGATATGAGGAAATTAACTCAAGTATTAAGTGGCGAGTCCTATGATATCATTATTAATATTTTCAACAGCTTAGGATATTACGAAGAGGAAGATGACTTAAAGATCCTCAGAGAGTTCAGGGGAGTAATAAAAGATACCGGATTATTAATTGTAAACCTCGATAATAGGGACTTCCTCATTTACAACAAGCCCGAGATAATACACTCCTACATTCCACCGTACTTGGTTATAGATAATAACAACTTTGACCCGTTTACATCTAGATTACAAGTAACAAGATCTTATATAAAGGACGGCAAAGAAGTCGAGAAAGTTACATTCTCTCAAAGATATTATAGCTTACATGAGATAGTAGACTTGATGAGAAAAGCGGGGTTTGAAATCATAGATGTTTATAGCGGTTATTCATGGAAGAAGTTTGAGATTAGCGATCCACAAATGACCATAATAGCTAAACCTATGTAATTACCCATAATAATTTAAAAATTTTGAACTTGTTTATATCATTTGATGTCTGAATATTCTCCTAAAAAGAGGTCAAATATAGTCTATGGGGGTTACGAAAAAGCACCTAATAGGGCATTCCTAAAAGCTATGGGACTTACGGATAACGATATTTCCAAACCTATAGTGGGAGTAGCGGTAGCGTGGAACGAAGCAGGGCCTTGTAATATACATCTACTGGGACTTTCTAACGTAGTCAAGGAAGGAGTTAGAAGTGCTGGAGGTACTCCTAGAGTATTTACTGCTCCAGTAGTTATAGACGGGATAGCGATGGGTAGTGAAGGAATGAAATATTCATTAGTAAGTAGGGAAATAGTTGCCAACACGGTAGAGCTTGTAGTTAACGCTCACGGTTACGACGCATTTGTAGCCTTATCAGGTTGCGATAAGACCCCGCCGGGTATGATGATGGCAATGGCAAGGCTTAACATACCTTCGATAATTATGTATGGAGGTTCAACTCTGCCCGGAAACTTTAAGGGTAAACCGGTAACTATCCAAGATGTATACGAGGCTGTAGGTGCGTACTCTAAGGGTAAGATCACAGCTGAAGACTTAAGACTCATGGAAGATAACGCAATACCAGGACCGGGTACTTGTGGAGGTTTATACACAGCTAATACTATGGGTTTAATTACAGAGGCTTTGGGGTTAGCTTTACCAGGTAGTGCTTCGCCTCCAGCCGTGGATGCTATGAGAACTAAGTATGCATATGAGACTGGAAAAGCCTTAATGCATTTAGTCGAAATAGGACTTAAACCCAGAGACATACTGACTTTTGAAGCATTTGAAAACGCTATAACCGTGCTTATGGCTTCAGGGGGGTCTACAAATGCCGTACTTCATTTACTGGCAATAGCTCATGAGGCTGGTATAAAACTCACTCTGGATGACTTCGACAGAATTAGTTTAAGGACACCGGAAATAGTCAACATGAAACCTGGAGGAGAGTATGTGATGGCTGATTTGCACAGAGTTGGCGGAGCTCCGCTGTTAATGAAGAAACTTCTTGAAGCAGGGCTATTACATGGAGACGTGAACACTGTTACCGGAAAGACCTTAAAACAGAATTTAGAGGAGTATAAGTTCCCTGACGTCCCTCATGATCACATAGTGAGAGACATTAAGAACCCGTTCTCTACAGTAGGTGGAATAAGGATACTAAAGGGGAATCTAGCAGAAGAGGGAGCAGTTATGAAAGTGTCTGCCAGTAAAGTAAAATACCATAGAGGGCCTGCAAAGGTATTCAATTCAGAGGAAGAGACATTTAAGGCAGTTTTGGAAGGAAAGATCGTTGAGAACGATGTGGTAGTTATTAGGTACGAAGGACCTAAAGGAGGCCCCGGAATGAGAGAAATGTTAGCAGTTACGAGTGCTATTGTGGGACAAGGTTTAGGTGAAAAAGTTGCGTTAATAACTGATGGAAGGTTCTCAGGAGCGACTAGGGGCATTATGGTTGGTCACGTAGCTCCAGAGGCAGCAGTCGGTGGGACTATTGCATTACTTAGAGATGGAGACATAATAGTTATAGATGCTGATAGAGGAAAACTAGAAGTAGAATTATCTCCTGAAGAAATAAAGAAAAGAAGAGACGAGTGGACACCTCCACCACCTAGATACAAAAGTGGGCTATTAGCACAATATGCGAAATTAGTTTCGTCTTCTTCAAAAGGAGCCGTACTTTTAACATAAACTGTTTTTTATCAAATTGTAAAGCTTATATTTTTAAAGCAAATTTATATTTCCCAAATGAGTATAATAGGTGATACTCATGAGGAGAACTCTTAAAGCCGCAATTCTCGGGGCAACGGGTTTAGTAGGTATTGAGTACGTAAGAATGCTAGCGAATCACCCTTACATAAAACCAACTTACTTAGCCGGTAAAGGATCTGTAGGAAAACCATATGAAGAAGTTACAAGGTGGCAAACAGTAGGTCAAGTGCCTAAAGAAGTAGCAGATATTGAAGTAAAACCGACGGATCCTAAGTTAATGGAACAAGAAGGAGTAGATATTATATTTTCGCCCTTACCTGCAGGTGCTGCGGGTCCGGTTGAAGAGCAGTTCGCAAAGTTGGGTTACCCCGTTATAAGTAACTCTCCAGATCACAGATTTGATCCTGACGTACCGCTATTAGTACCTGAATTAAACCCGCACACTATTTCATTAATAGATGAGCAAAGGAAGAGAAGAGATTGGAAGGGTTTTATAGTAACGACGCCTTTATGTACTGCACAAGGTGCGCTGTTTCCGTTAGCTCCAATATTCATGAATTTCAAGATGGACGGGGCGTTCATAACTACAATGCAGTCCGTCTCTGGTGAAGGTTACCCTGGAGTTGCCTCACTCGACGTAATCGATAACATAAAAGTACTTGGTGATGCTTACGACGCTAAAACCGTAAAGGAGATCTTCAGAGTCTTGAGCGAGGTAAAGAGGAACGTTAATGAGCCCAAGCTAGAAGAAGTAACCCTCTCAGCAACTACTCATAGGATTGCAACAATTGTAGGCCATTACGAAGTATTATATGTTACATTTAAGGAAGATACACCTGCAGAAAAAGTTAAAGAAACACTAGAAAACTTCAGAGGGTTACCGCAAGAGCTGAAGCTACCGACAGCTCCTTCTAAACCGATAATAGTGGCGGATAAAGACAATAGGCCTACCGTATACTTTGACAGATGGGCTGGTGATGTACCCGGAATGAGTGTAGTAGTAGGTAGGATTGCACAAGTTAACAAGAAGACAGTAAGGTTAGCCTCTTTAGTACACAACACCGTAAGGGGAGCTGCTGGAGGCGGAATATTAGCTGCGGAACTCTTAATAGAGAAGGGATATATTGAGAAGTAATAATTTTTTATTATACGCTTTCCTTCTTTTATAATACTTGATGAGTACACTCTTTGCTGATTCAATGAGGAGAGTGGCCAGGGCTGAAGAGGATGATTTCAAATGAATTATATTGCATTAGCACATAAATCAGGTTTAGATAAGGATCTTACTGTTTCAGTTTATAAGAAAATTAATGGGGGTTATTTCGTCTCATTAAGTTATGCTAAACCGCCTATCTTATACGTACTAGATAATTGGCCTAAGAAATATTTAAGGAAGAATTTCATTATTTGGACAGTAACTAAGAACTACGAAAACGTAGATAAAATAATTTCTTTATTCATTACGTTAGATGTTTACTTACTTCACTCTATGGCTTCCTTAATCTCAGGAAAGAGCTTCAGTTTAGCTTTAGCTGAAAAAGATATACAAGAAGTTTTCAGGAGGATAGAAGAGGAAGCAATTTCTCAGGGATTTACATCATACCCGACTAGAGAGGATGTGGTAATTGACCCTAAAGATATTCAGATCCTAGCTAAGGAGATAGCAGACAGAAGGAATAGTGAGGAAATCAATGCTGATATATATTCTGTTATAAACGAGATAGCTTATCAAAGTGAGTTTTCTAACCAGCTACGAGAAAAGAAGAGTTGGTTTAAATCGATAAAGAGAGGAGATATGTTAAAGGCAATAGGACTACAAGGTAAACTTGATGAGTTCTTTGACTTCGAGAAAGTTAAATTGACATATCTTATAGCGTCTATAACGCTTTACTTTGATAATAAAGTCACGGAGGTTGGAATAACGGAAACTGTAAATGCAATAAAGAACGGAGACCCTATATTAAATGACGAATTCAACAAAGTGAAAGAAGAAATAAAACAAAGAGCTCAATACTTTTAGTCCGGCTATAGTTCATATATTAACTTTTCTTCCCTGAGACCTCTCAATAAATTCTCAACAGCAATTTCAGCCATTTTGTGCCTGGTCTCAAATGTAGCACTTCCAATATGAGGAGTTAATACAACATTACTGAACTTCAGGAGAGGGTGATCCTTGTTAATAGGTTCCTCTTCAAACACGTCCAACGCAGCTCCAGCAATCCATTTTTCCTCTAGAGCTTTAACAAGTGCTTTCTCATCTATTACTTTTCCACGAGAGGCGTTAATCAAAAATGCTGTCTTTTTCATCAGCCTTAATGTACTCTCATTTATCATGTGATATGTAGACTCGTTCAGATCAACAGTTATTACTACGAAGTCTGATTGTTTAAGTAACTCCTCAAAGCTCACAAACTCGGCATCTATATCATCCTTTTTAGTCCTAGATGTGTATATGACTCTCATATTAAATCCCTTAGCCCTTCTATAAACGGCTTTACCTATTCTGCCCATCCCTATTATCCCTAAGGTTTTACCGTATACGTCATATCCCAGTAAAAAGTCGGGTTGCCAAGGGATCATCCATTTTCCCTCTCTTATCAGCTTATCCCCTTCAACAATCCTTCTGGCGACGGCCAAGATGAGCCCAAAAATCAGATCTGCTGTAGTCTCCGTCAATACTTCTGGTGTATATCCTAGTCTTATACCTCTACTTTTTGCCTCTTTAACATCTATGTGATCAAAACCAACACTGTAAGTGCTGATAACTTTCAAATTTTTAGCAGCTGAAATTACTTCCTTATCAATCTTAGTATTGAGAGTGCAAAGAATTCCGTCTACATTACTTACGTTATCTAAGATCCACTTTTTAGGAGGTGCCTTTTCCTCTTTCCACTGAATAACCTCGATCCCGCTCTCAACTATCTTTTTTACCCATTCGTCGAAGAACCGGAATGTGATTAGGACTTTCATTCTATCTCTATCTTAAAGTCTAAACAACTTAATATAATACTAATTGATTAAGTATTCATGTGGATTCAATACACCTACCGCTTGTTGTCGATTCAAATAAACAGCCATTAAGTGTTGAAAAGCAAATAGCTGTAGCACTAGTTAGGTTAACCGGAAGAGAGATCAAGATAAAAGCGGGAGAACTTATAGGATGGCCCTTAACTCTTGTTAAGAATGAAAAAAGCGGAGGATATCTAATTTTCGACCAGACTATGAGCTTAATGACAAAGTTACAATTTACTATTCTTCAAAATTATGACAGAATACTAAATACTATTCAAGGAAACAAGAACGAATCAGAATTACTTGCTTTGCTTAAATCATTTAAATGGCATGCAACTAAAGGTTATGAAGAGGTAACCTTTAGAGGACTAGTATATTCAGATTTAACACCAATTCTCTCCACCGGTAGCCCCCAGTTACCTTTAACAGTTATTCCCAAAGAGGCTTCTCAGTTCGACTTAGATACGTTAATTCAAGACTTAAACGTTAGAGAGAAGATAATTACAGATAATATTACAACAATTGAAAGTGTTGTCAGCAAAGTGACTACAATAGTAACTATATTAAAAGGCAAGAGAGCTGAAGAAAGAAAACAGATTGAGGATAAGTATGACCAGTTACTTTCCGCTAAAAATGAAGAGTTAAAACAAAAAGTAAACGAAACTAAGAAAAACTTAGAAAATGAGCTTTCATCAGAGGCTAAAAAACTATATGAAAAACTTGCAAACATAGAAGTCTTGATAGGTAAGGGAGAGATAGATAAGGAAGCCGGCTTAGTCACAGAAAAAGATATAGACGCGTTAAATACTATGAAATCAAAATACATAAGTGAAGTAAATTCAACTTTAACTTCTATAAAAAATAAGTATAAAAATGAGATAAGAACATTGGTAAACGAAATACGTCTACTTAATCAGCAAAAACAGAAAGAATTAGAAGGAATTAATATTAAGATAAAGGAACTAGATGAACTACTTCAAAGTGTTGTTAATCAATTGAATACTATAAAGAGGACGTGTGAGGAGGAATTAAACAAACTTAAACTTGCATATAAGAGAGCACCATATATGGACGAAAAAGTAGATGTTATAGTGCCCTTCCTTCTGGTGAAAGACTACGCAGATAGGGTTTTAGCAATAGGTATTCAAATGTATAAATATAGGAAGAGCTTCTTCGGATTCTTTAAAAAAGAGCCGAATGAGATATCTGAAGACCTCCTTAACTTCAATGATTTTATATCCGTTCTGATTTCTAAATACGGACACAACGTTTCCGATAACTTAAGGCAGTTGAAAGCACAAGTAGACAAAGGATTTGAAGAGCTTTATGATGAAGGTTGGAACGTAAGAAAGAGAATAGAAGAATATTATGTGTTTCTATAAAGAAATTATTCATTTCACTTCAGTTATTACTCCCATCCACTTTCCTTCATCGTAAATCATGTACTGAACTTCTAAGTTTATTTTCTTAGAGCCATGTTTAGTCTTAACCTTTATTGAATAAACGAAATAATAGATATCCCCTTCAATGTCTTTTTTCGCTCTCTCCGGGAACTCTATTTCATAACCGTAAGACTCTGCGATCTCCTCTAACTTAGACGTCAATCTGGTAATAATATCTTTTATATTCTCCCCGTAGATAGGTTCAAGCATCATAGCTCGAAGCTCTTTTTTAAAAGCTAATATGCTTTCTTTGCTCTTTTTTCTCTTCTTTTGTTGTTTACTTCTGTTATTCTCCACAATAATGTTATCATTAGATTAGGGTTAAAAACAGTTTCCCTATTCGTTTAATAACGTCTAACCAGCCAAATTAAGAGGGCTTTAGAAGACAGAAGAAAAGGGGAATAGTAAAAAAGATTACTTATTTTTCCTTAGGCTGAAATATATGAGAGGAATGAAAGATACAAGAATTGCCAAAACCTCTTCAACAGTGAAGAACTCAGAGTGATTAGCTGTAGAAGAGGAACTATTAATACTATTAACATTATTAATACTAGATACTTTATTTGAAGGTATAGTATTACTAATATTTAGAGCTGTTAGATTGCCTACTATTTTAGAGTTTATCAACTTAGCGCTGTAAACATGAGTGTTTATGAGTATAATTGTAGAGTTAATTGCGGTGAGGTTTTCTACTATAGAATCTATTAACGTTACATTTTCGTCCTTAAATACTGCATTTTGTATATACAGACCGTAGCCTATATTTCCACTAAAGTTCTTTACAAAAGTATAAGGGAAAACTACAAACGTTAGTCCTTCATAAAGGGGACTTATAGTAAGACTCTGATAGCTTAACGTTGAGTTGAAAGGTATAGAATACCCGTTAAAAGAAGAGCCAACAACATATACATCCCACTCACCTGCGACACTATCTGTAGACATTCCACTATTAGGATTATTTCCAGATGGAATTGTGAAATTACCTATCCATTTTCCGTCGGTATAAGTTAACTGGACAGCATTGGATATCTCCAAATTGTTGAATTGGGAGACTAAATATCTAGGAATAAAGATTGCAGTAAACGTTCCGAACTTCACCGGTGTCCCGTTGGGATATAAGATAGTAGCTTTAATTGTAACTGTTTGGTTTTCGAAGGCTACTGAATTAACTGATGCTTTGTACTCTAAGTAACTTGGAGACACGTAAACTTGTGTATATCCTTCACCGAAAGTAGTGTAAGTATCGTTACTATAAACAGCATATGCCTTAACTTCATAATAACCTGGGGAAAGGTTCATAGGTACTGTAACTTGATTTATATAAAATGCGTTATTTCCGAAGGTTATTGAGTTCACGGTGAAATTCCAATACACTTTTCCGTCCTTGATGAAAGATACAGTAACGTTTGGCATTCCTAAGCTCTCCACTGCAACTTCTACAGTTATATTCTCCCCAGGGTAAATCGCTGTCGGTTCTTCGAAGGAATTGGGTATTATGATAGGGACTACATAAGAGCCTAGGACTATTTCATCCAATCCAATAGTGTTTACAACCTTTAATACGAGAACTCCTCCCAACTTACTGACGTTAGTATAATTTATATAACCCTCTAGTATTCCAGTTTTGTATTTGATAGTTATACCAAGAGCTGAGATGTTTATAATAGGAACATTTGTCAGAGACGTTGAACCTATCATCGTTAACTTACCGTTAATCTGATTCTCAGAATATACATTCAATTGGGTATTATTAAAACCAGAAACTAACGTACCGTTAGGATAATCGATCATGACCAACACGGGTATTGCCATAGGTATAGGATACACTGCCAACGGTGGGAATATGAAAACTGCTTGATATCCGTCAATGAAGTATGTAAATCCGGTTAAATCCTTATAACTCGCTATTACTTCGTAAACTCCAGACTGAGGAGCTGAGAACGAACCTACGTAATAAGTTCCATTATATACTAAATGAACAGTATCTATTACAGTAGTTCCGTTAAAAATCTCAGCCGTAAGAGTAGAAGGTAGTGGAGAAACTCCGCTTAATTTTCCTATCACTTTCACTGTTTGTCCAGGTAAATATGTGGTGTTCTGAACTGCCAGAGAAAGTGATGAGTTTGGTACTTTTAATAGCTTTACAAAATATCCCGCGTTAATATATCCTAACCCAGTGACCGGGTTATAAGATGAATTTGCCACGTAAGGAGAGTTATACCCAAAAGTCACATGATGAAGAGCCGGGGTTTCGTTTAGTGCATATATCAATGGATTTATAAAACCGAGTTTACCGTGAACTTCTGAAGCAAGAGCTATTATTCCTGCAACTGTAGGTGTAGCTAATGAAGTACCTCCTACTAATATACTTTCTCCGTGATAATAAGTCACGTTTACTCCAGTATAAGGATTAGCTAGAGCCACTACATCTGGTACCTCTCTGAAACCCTTTAACATTTGGTAGGGAGGAGCAGGGAATATATTGCTAAATCCTCCAGTTGTACTTCCGAGAACACTTTCTCCGCTCCACGCAGTTTGCATACTTTCGTTACCAGATACATAAAGACTACTACCTCCTACAGCTAAAACGTAAGGAATTGCAGCCGGAACTATTTGGGATCCTAATGGACTTAAGTAAAAATTGTAACCGTTTCCACCTGCATCACCACTAGCGCCTAGAAAAGTTATACCTTCGACTTCTCCCAGCCAATATTCATATACCATCGATTGCAAATACGATAAAGGAAGAAGACCCAATAGGAAGTAAATTTCTGGAATACCGAAGCTCTGTGAGACTACATTTACTTCGTCTTGTTGGTCTATAAAAGCTATTGCCTGAGGTAAGGATATAGACGGGTTTGCTACATAAAGGATTATACCTGCACCCGGTGCCGCCACATGTGCATACTCTACGTCTAGAGAGATCTCTAGCGCCCAACCGCTTTGTATACCATCATTTGGATTGTAAGGACCTATGGGAACTACTTTGAATAAGGGAGGAGGTGATATATTATACTCTTGATCAAACGCTGTTAATTGTTGATAAATATAAGGATCCCCTTCAAAGTCTAAGATACCAATATTAGTCCCACTACCGTTGATACCATGTTTTAACAAATAAGTAATATTGTAAGCTTGCTGTATCTGCTGAGGAGTTACCGTAGAATATGCTACAGCTTGAGTTATATTATACAAGGTATTAGGCTTACTGAAAAGAGCCTCAGTTAAGTTAGTAGCAATAATGATACCTGGTATCGACTTATCCGCGGAGATAAAAGTATACACTTTCTTACCTTCGAAAGTGTAGGTAATGAATTGACCTTTAAACATCTCTTCAACCTCTTTAGCAGGAGCTGAGAAAGAGATAACGTTCCAATTCACAGTAGGTTTAATGCCCTTAGATTCAAGTTCTTGGACTAGTTGATTGATCTGCTGAGAAGGGATAAACAATTTCTTTACTTGGCTCTTGTTTAAAATCATATGCTGTTGAATATAGAGTTGTAACATCTCAAGGTTTTTAGGCGGAATAACTATACTGACGTAAACATTTCCTTGAGGTAATGTAGAGTTAACGGAGGGGGTAAAGAAAGGAAGGGTAATGATACTAATACCACTTAATACAAGTAAGAGGATTGCTAATGACGACCACATGGTATTATGCAATTTTACTAAATCCTTAAAACTTTTTTCGTAAAGCCTAATAACTTCGCTGTAAATCTACTGAATGAAATGTTGTATAAAGAGCCTGAAGACGGAGAAAAGATCACATTTAATAAAGGTAAATGGATAGTGCCTGATAAACCTATTATACTATACATAGAAGGAGATGGAATAGGACCAGAAATAACGCAAGCCGCTATTAAGGTAATTAACGCTGCTGTTGAAAAAGCCTACGGAAGCAAAAAGGAGATAAAATGGATGGAAGTGTACGCTGGTGAAAAAGCAGAGAAATTAACTGGTAATAGATTTCCTCAAGAAACCCAAGATATGTTACTAAAATATAGAGTAGTGTTAAAAGGACCCTTGGAGACTCCAATAGGTAAAGGTTGGAAATCTGTAAACGTTGCAATTCGTTTAATGCTAGATCTGTATGCAAATATACGCCCAGTTAAGTACATACCGGGGTTAGAAAGCCCTTTGAAAAACCCTGAGAAAGTAGATATGATAATATTCAGAGAAAATACCGACGACTTATACAGAGGTATCGAATACCCATACAACAGTGAGGAGGCAAAGAAAATAAGAAACTTCCTGAAAGAGCAGTTTAAGGTCGAGATTGAAGATGACACAGGTATCGGTGTTAAGGTAATAAGTAAGTTCAAGACACAGAGGATAACCAGGCTTGCCATTAACTATGCAATAACCAACGGGAGGAAAAAGATCACGATAATGCATAAGGGGAATGTAATGAAATATACAGAAGGAGCCTTTAGAGAATGGGCATATGAAGTTGCACTAAAGGAGTACAGAGACTATATTGTCACTGAAGAGGAAATTAACCGGGGAGTAAAATCCGATGGAAAAGTTGTGATAAATGATAGAATTGCAGACAACATGTTCCAACAGATTATAACAAGGCCAGATGAATACGACATAATCCTAGCTCCTAACGTGAATGGAGATTATATTTCAGACGCTGCTGGAGCTTTGATAGGTAACATTGGAATGTTGGGAGGAGCTAATATCGGCGATGACGGAGGAATGTTCGAGGCAATACATGGCACCGCACCGAAATATGCAGGTAAAAACGTAGCTAACCCTACCGGAATAATTAAGGGAGGAGAGCTAATGTTGAGGTTTATGGGTTGGGATAAAGCTGCTGATTTGATCGAGATAAGCATAAATGAGGCAATAAAGAGGAAACAAGTGACTCAAGATTTAGCAAGGTTTATGGATGTAAAACCGCTAGGTACTAAAGAATTTGCAAATGCTCTAACCGAGATTATAAATCAATTGTAATAAGTTACAGTATTTTTCCTTTGTTTCTTCTCCTTGTATACCCTAACCTAAAGAGACACTGCCAGGTTTTCTTTTGTAAAAAATTGTAACACCTCTTTTAGTTACACATTAGGATAATTTACTCGTCACCTTTATTATACAAACAAGTTTATTCATAACTTAAACTAATCTTAGCATGAAACGTAGGAAATTCGCTCTCTCTCTTTTTCGGTTTTGAAATACCGTACTTACTTGTATTACGGTTAAAAAAGATCTTTTTTGAATTGTAAAAAATTATGAAATTTGATAATTAGGGAAAGCGTAATACCTGGAAACGACTGAAATTTACTGTAAAACTGGGGGGTAAAACAGATGGTATTTTTCCCATTCATTATGATTAGGTAACACCAATTGAAATATCTGATAACCAAAATAACAAATGAAACATTTGAAATAATACGTGGCGATTAGAGAGACATTAAAAGGCGGTAAAGGCGAGGTGATAAAGAACCCTAAAGTCTTTATTGACCCACTGTCAGTATTTAAGGACATCCCCTTTAGGGAGGACATACTGAAAGAATTGGCGATCGCGGTACGATATTTTGTAAAGAATTCGGTGAAATTTTCAACATTATTTCTAGGTCTCACTGGTACAGGTAAAACATTTGTCGCAATGTATATGTTCAACGAAATTGAAGAGGTTAAAAAGGAAGATAGTGATTATGAGGGAGTAATTCAGGCTTATGTTAACTGCAGAGAAGTAGGTGGTACTCCTCAAGCCGTTCTCTCAGCGCTTACTGAAAAACTAACTGGTATAGATGTTCCTAAGCACGGGATTAATCTGGGCGAATATATTGAGAGGATTAAAGAAGAACTGCTGAACCGTAAGGCGTTAGTCTATTTAGACGAGGTCGATACTTTGGTGAAAAGAAGAGGAGGTGACATAGTCCTCTATCAATTATTACGCGTTGAAAGTAATATTTCCGTTATAATGATCAGTAACGACATTAACATCAGAGATTACATGGAACCCAGAGTTTTATCTTCCCTGGGACCGACTGTTTTCTTTAAGCCTTACGACGCCGAGCAGTTAAAACACATACTTTCAATATATGCTGAATACGGCCTATTCAAAGGTTCTTATAACGACGAAATATTGTCATATATAGCAGCAATATCAGCAAGGGAACACGGTGATGCGAGAAAAGCTGTTAACTTGTTATTTAGAGCTGCTCAATTAGCCTCTGGCGAGGGAATTATTAGGAAAGACCACGTAGATAGAGCGATAACCGAGTACGAGCAGGAGAGACTCATCGAAGCTATTAAGGCTCTTCCTTTTCACTACAAGTTGGCATTGATGGCTTCAATAAGGGCTGAAGATGTGGTTACTGCCCACAAAGTGTATTCCGACCTAGCTTTAGAATACAAGCAGAAACCTCTTTCGTATAGGAGATTTTCAGATATAATCTCCGAGCTGGATATGTTTGGTATTATAAAAGTTAAGATAGTTAATAGAGGAAGAGCCGGTGGAATTAGGAAGATTATAGAGGTGGCAGATAAAGAGAAGATTATGAAAGCACTTGAAGAGACTATGCAAATGGAATTAGATGACGGTTTGTAAAATTTCTTAGCTTGAGGGAGAAAAAGATGATCTGGGAGAAAGTAAAACGAATTGAAGAGAGAAAGAACGAACTAGAAAACGAGATAATGGCACTTACCGAGCAACTCAAGTCCTTGCCTACTGGACATCTTGAGGGAAAGGTGATTAAAGGCAAGAAGTATTATTATTTACGGTATTGGGAAGACGGTAAGCTGAAAAGTAAGTATGTGGGAAAAGAGGTAGATGACTTACTAGAGAAATTTAAGATAGCTAGTGAAATTAAAATAAAGCTAGATAAATTGAAAAGAGAAAATGAAAAGTTAGGAAGAGTCCTTGAAAAAATAGTGAAGATAATTGAAGAAGAAAAGATGAATTAAATATGGTTATATCAGCAAGTCTTTTATACTAAATATAAAGTTATAGTTTACCTGATGTTATTCCTATATCAAGTAAGTAGTATATCTCAAGCATTAACTAATTTAGCAACAGAAATAATAGATGCAATACCATCAATAATACTCTTCGTAATCATAGTTTTAATTGGGTATATGGTTGCTGTGATAGTCAGCGACATAGTAGGTAGGGTGCTAAGGGCTGTATTCGCTCACTCTTCCGTGAACTTAAGTGCTTCATTAGTTGCAGGAACAGTAAAGGCATTAATTATATTACTTAGCTTGGCTATTGCCTTATCTATACTTAATCTCGGAGCAGCTACGGTCTATATTGCACTAATAGCTAGATACTTACCTTACTTGGCTGGAGCAATACTATTACTAACACTTGGAATGAGTTTAGTAAATGTACTATTAGATTACATGGCGAGACAAATGCCCGTACAAGACCAGTTTATAGCCGTTATTTTAAGTGTGTTAAGATTCGGTCTGTACGCAGTAATAATTACTATAGCTGCTGAGTTAGCAATTTTTGAATGGGTACCGTTAGTGAGTTCATACCTGTTCTATGACATCTTGATCGGTTCTATCGTATTACTCTTTAGCTTTGCCATTACCGACAAGGCCTTAGATACTATTGTTAAGACTGATCCTAATGCAAATTATATAGCTACTTACGGAAGATTCCTACTTTACACAATTTTCATATTGATAGCAGTAGCAATAATTGTTCAGCCATTCGGTAATGTAACGTCGATTTTACAGACTTTATCTTGGGGATTAGCAATAGCGTTTGGAATATTATTAGTGCCGTTAATATACATGTTCGTCAAAAAGATGGTAGCAGAGATAAAATGATGAGAACTCCCCAGACGGATAAGTGAAGACTCCTTTAAGTGCTGATTTTTATACTTCCTTGGAACAATATATCTCATGAAAAAACTTACTCAAGATGAAATAAGGATTTTTTTAGATAATTCTAAAGGTTGGAAATTAAAGGATAATAAGCTAGAAAAAGTCTTCTTGTTTAAGGATTTTAGAGAATCAGTCCAATTTGTAAATAAGATCCAACTCGTAGCTGATGCTATGAATCATCATCCAGATATATGCATATACTATAACAAAGTTATTATCCAACTTACTACCCATGACGTAGATGGTATAACGGATCTTGATGTGGAGTTAGCGAAAAAGATAGATGAAATCAAATAAGTTTGAAGATTATTCCTTCTTTTCCACCAACTCTAGTACCTTTTTTTACCCTTACCCTTAAGATATTTTCTTCAATTCGTATATCCCCAGCCATATAAATCTTTATTATTTTGCCAGGTAGGTGCCAGACAGCTTCGTAAGGGTATTCAGCTATTTCTTCACTATAAATGTTATAATACTCATTTAAACCTTTTCTTAACGTGCCCGAGAAATATAGTAGGAACTCAATGATAGGGTGGTGTTTATCTAATAACTTAATTTTCACCCATTTCACGTAAGCTTTAACTCTTTCCCCATTTATTATTATTTTCTCTTCATCAATTAGTTGTTGTAGATTTCTCTTTATGGTGATAATTTCTCTCTTAACCTCATTTTTGTTTAGGGAGACGTAATAACCAAACTTATCTATATAATAAAAAGTCGTAAACTGAGTTACTTTACCGTCTCTGCTAAAGTTGAAAAAACCTGATGCATATATAGGAATTACATTATCGGAGCTCATATTTTACTTTTTAGCCGATCTTCTTTTTCTGCCACTTTCATGCTGTAATAATGACTCTATAGCTTCTTTCAATTCTTGACAGTTATTAACTTTAGCAAAAACTAAGTTTATGAAACAACACAAGCTTCTCAGTCTCTCAAATGAGGTAAACTTTATTGAGTTCTGTGGTCTCTCTGTAGAGATTGCCAAGAACTTAGCTTGACCAGCTAATGCCTTAAGTACTAACCTTTCACTGGTCAGTAGCTCGGTTGATGTCCATCTCCCCTCACTTGGTTCTGGCAATTTAAGTTCGTTTTGCTGAATACCTTGACAATCTTCATTAAATTCTACTTCTTCTTTTTTGTCCATAAGGTCTACAACTTCTGATTCGTTAGTAGTTTGAGTTCCTAAAAATTTTTCAAAAAGCCTTTTAAGTTCTTGATTATTGTAAGCACAACAGCTTAATTTTCCTAGTTCTTCTAGCATAGAAAAATCTCTCAAGGTAATGTTATTTGTTCCCCGACTAGTTGAGATAGACAAAAGAGTAGGGCCATTTGGTATCATAAGTACTTCAAATCGGAAGTAGTTACTTTCAGCTAGTCTGATAATGTAGGTCTTATTCCCTTCATTTGATAGTTTTCTAAATTCTTCTAATTTTGAAGTCAAAAATGTTTTATCACAAGTAGAAACGAGAAAATTAAAACCTCTGATATCTTTCACACACTCCGTTGAACACAACATATATACTAAATCTCGATTTGTAGAATATAAAAATATTTGAGGCTTTAGACTAAAACACTTTTAGTTCATACGCCTGCTAAGAGTAGATTAGCGTTTTTAGTTAATTCATAGTAGTATTTTCTTCCTTTTCTGATATTTACAAGTCCGAATTTCTGCAATAATTCTAAATGATATCTAGCAGTTGAATAATTTATTTTAAGCTCTTTAGATATTTCGTACGCGGTTTTAGGCCCATCTCTCAATGCTTCTATGATCCTCTTTCTAGTCTCCCAACCTGGTAGGGCTAATAGCTCATCTACTTTTGTTATGCTCATAGGACTATTCTAGCTTTCCATTATGCTTAAATCTAAGCAGTTTTTTATAGGAATAATTTCATTTTCAGTGAATAAATTCATTATCTAATGGGAAAATACCTGTCTCTACTCATGAACATTACAACTAGAAGAAACAATACGAGTGCAAAGACAGCAAATGAGTAGTACGGTTCTCTAAGTCCTAATAAGAGTAGAAGAAATATTGAAAAAGGTATAGGAAGAAAAGTCTTATTATTTAGACCGTGGAACAGCGAAAAACCAATAGCAGGTACTAAGAATAGAGGATTGTAGATCGATAGTACAAGTAGGATGAGTAATATCATTAAAAGCAGGATTCTCAATATGTTAATTCTCTGTGTCAACATAATTATTTGATAATTATCGGTTGAGTATAAATTTATAGCTTATGTAAAATTTCGTGGAAACCTTGTAAATGATCTCTGAAACTGCTGAAAAATCTATTTTTCCTAACTTCATTTAAATTAATCTCTGTGATTATTCTATCCTCTTCAAATAATTTTGCTGTACTAATAATTTCTCCTAAAGGCGATACTACCATTGAACCTCCCCAGAAGAACTCTTCTTCTTGGCTACCGACAGTATTTACAAAGACGCTCCATACACCATTTATGATAGAATGGGCTTTAAGCAAGGCCTCCCATTGCTCCCTGATTGCTATGGCAGAAGAAAGCCTTCTCATAGGTGAGGCAGCTGGAATCATAATTACGTCTGCTCCCATTAGCGCTAGTGCCTCTATTGGTTCGTAGTGCCACGCATCTTCACATATTGTGACACCGAACTTATATCCTTTGTATTCATATATCCTTAAATCAGTCCTAGGATCGCCTGGTTGAAAATACCTTCTTTCTTCAAAAAGCCCGTAGGTGGGTAAATAGAACTTGTAAATATAATCTATTTTTCCCTCGATTATTACGGCAGCACTATTTCTCAAAATACCAGGTCTTACCTCTTTAACCAACCCTGCGATTACACATTTAGAATGTTCTGAGAGCTTATTTACTGCTTTTTCGCTTTCCTTATATACCTCAAATACAAGGTCTCTAAGCACGTAACCCGTAAGCGATAGTTCTGGAAATACTACACAGTCTGCTGACGAGGTTTTAATTATTTCTATGTGTTTTTGAAAGTTATGTGTAACGTCGCCCAATTTAGGTCTGATTTGTGCTAACTCTACTCTTAACCCCATTGTCTAGGATATCTCCAATCTGAATTTATAGCCCTTCCGCTCAATCTGAATATCTCAGGAGGAAGTCTTTTGTGTTGAGAAATCTTAACCATTTTGATTATTTTATTAATCGCTGAGATGTTGGTATTAGTAATCTTACTTATAGTTTCTTCATCAAGCATTTCCTCAAATTTAAGATATAGGATCGAGTCTATCGTTTCGTAATCTAATCCTATTTCTCCTTCTGCAGTTTGTCCTTCCCAGAGAGCAGGAGACGGAGGTTTCTTTACTATTTCTTCAGGAATTCCTAAGTGTAGTCCTAGAGCCCTTACTTGGGTTTTATACAAATCACCTATTGGCAATATATCAACTCCTCCGTCACCGTATTTAGTAAAGTATCCTAACATAAGTTCACTTTTATCTCCGGTGCCAACGACTAGGTAATTGTGTTTTTGAGCAAAAGCGTATAGAAGAATCATTCTAACTCTAGCCTTTATATTTCCCACTACTAGCTTATCATCAGTCCCAACAGCTTTACTGAATAATGAAGTTATTTCGTCAATATTAATTACAGAATAGTTTTTCTCAGTAGCGTTTACAAGTTTTAAGATAGAGTAAGCGTGTTGTAAGTCTTGATGTGGGGTAGAGCTAGAAGGCATAAGTAAGAAGTAAGCGTTTTTAGTAGCTTTAGAAAGAAGTACAGCCGTTACTGAAGAGTCTATCCCTCCGCTTAATCCTACTATTCCTCCTTCTTTTCCGCTTTCCTTAATATATTCTCTCATTCGTTCAACTAGGTACTCGGTTATCTTGTCAAAATCAATTAAAAGTAACTTTTTCCTTACGTAATCTGGCATCATTTAAAATATATTAGAAGCTGAAGTATTTAGAGTATACGTTGCAAAATAATAATTGTAGTAAACTTGAACCGTAAAAACAGTACTGTTTATACTCTCGTTAAATTGCGGTGCGTATGCGAAAACTAAACCCGTCGAGTTGGGTGGTATTATTCCCGATGAGAAATCCCAGACCATATTTAAGTTATTAGGTATTGAGACTCTAACTAAAGTTATATTCACGGGATAAGGTTTATCATTGTATACTTTAATTAGTAATGCGTCATAAGGAAGTTTTCCTAAAGGATAAACGCTTTCTATTGTTAATGGGTTTGATTGTACGTAATTTATGTGAGCATAAACAGCTAGAGAACTTAGTAAGGTTACGAGTAAGAATAAAGGAACTAGGATTTGTCTCTTGAAATTGACTTTTACTGTGGGAATCTTATTATAGTCGATATTGTACAAGGATAGAAAAAGTAAGGGGATCCACATAATGAAGTATTCTGTTAATGTTCTCCATAAGAACCAGCTTATTATTATCGGAAAGACCCATATGCTTTCTCTTATTACTTCAAAGTACCTGCTGTAAAGGTAAATGAGAAATAGGCTTACAGTCCCGAGGCTTATGGTGAAGAACCAAGGTTCTAAGGGATAGAATCCTGAATAAGATATTACGCTAAGGCCTATTTGCCCCACCGGAATTGTAGCAGAATCTGTGGTAATAACGTTCGTAATAAATGATGTGGAATTCCAAATGAGGAATGGTATAGTTAGTATGGAGACCGAGAGAGAGAAAGGTAACAGATATTCCCTTAAGAATCTCTTTTTACTCTCATAAGTCTTCAGCTTATATATTAGGAGAAAAGGTAGAGCAAGCCATGAAAGTTGCGTGAGCATAGTTGCGAGACCTAAAGACGTACCTCCTAGTTTATCTTTTCTTACGTAGGCTATGGCTAGAAAGGTAGTTGGAATTACGACAAAAACACCGTAAAATGGAGGTATGGATACTGCCGTCATAATATAGATGAATATTATAGGTAATAGAGCGAAAGGATCCTCTTTTTTTCTTCCTTCAATATAAATTAAGATTGCCAATATTACATCAAAAACTATGTTTTCTAGGTTAAGGAAGTATGGAGGCAGATCAAAGACTTTTAGGAATACATAAAGGGGTATGTAGATTATAAAAGAGAGAGGCGGATAAATGTAAGTGTTAGCTATACCCCCCGCTAAGGTATAAGTAGGACACACCCCTTGAGGGTAGTAAGTTACTGCGTAAGGATCTTTACCTTGAAATAGTGAGTTTAATGCTTCATATATATACTCCATATCGTCTGTTCCAAACGAGTTAACTAAGGTTATACTTATCAGTAGAAAGGTAATACTAGATATAAATGCTACGTAATCGTCTACACTCGTTATCTTTCTGTTAGGATTAAGTAGTTGTGGATTCATTACTAGAATTAGTATAGCTATTAAGAAGAAGAAGGAGAGAGAAATTATTGAGGCTGAAATAGGGTCAGAGAGTACGCTAGCTCTGAAATTTATCACTATGAGTACGTATAAGACCACGGAGGTCAGTATTAAGTATGTTATTCTATGACGGAGAGTATTATCCACATCAATTCAATAACCTTAAGGCTTTAATCGTTTTTCATTATGTTCAATTAATCAATGATTTATCAGTTCTAATACTTTCTTACTTAAATAGTGGAAAAGATTTTCTCTGTTTTTCTCCGTTATCTCATATATTTCCTCTCCTAGCCTTATCGATCTGTGAACCACAGCAAAGAGAGGGATTTCAGAGTCGAGTATTCTCGTTATAAGAGCCTTTAAGCTAGGCACAGAGAGCTCCATAGGTCCTATTTCATCAATCGCTATTAATTGCGGGTTATTAAATATCTCTAGCTCTAGTGATTTTACGAATTCTTCATTTAGAACAACGCTGTATTTACCTATTTTCACACTTCCGTTCTGTTCTGTAGATGCAAGCATAGCTTCTTTTCCTGAAGATACGCTTACTATTTTAAACCCTACTCTATTAGTCCCTTTCCTAATTTCAGGACAATAGAAACCGGTAACGTTAATGTTTTTAGAGCGGAGTTCTTTCACGATTTTCATTAAAATAGTAGTTTTACCTACTCCAGGTCTTCCAGTAATGAATATCTTGTTTTTCATGCTAATTATCGTTTTATTCGAGGTTAAAAAAGGATTGAAAAGTGTATTGGTTAAAGATGAATAGAGTATGAGATTTACTAAAAAGACGAAAAGTGTTAATATGAGGAAGTGAACGTAGTATTATGTCACCAAATAGTCAGCAAGGAGTATATATGTATGTTATTTCACTTAAGTTTTCTAGCAAATGGTGGGAGTTAAGTAAATCTCAGAAGTTGCAGATACTTTCGACAATAGAAGAAACAGAGAAATCTTACCGCGATAAGTTGGGCTCCTTAAAGAGGTATAACTCTCTGAGAGATAATGGAGACTTGATATACTGGGTTGCTGATGTCGAAACTTCTCTCCTAAACGAGTTCAGGTATTCTCTTGCTTCTTCCTCCTCAGGTCTTTTAATCCCCACGTTAACTTTCTTTTCGTATTTCAAGCCTTCTCCGTATACGGGTAATACATCAGTCGAAATCTTAAAGTATTTGAGGCAGGAACCTTTAAGGTATTTCGTAGCCTATCCTATGAAGAAGACGGTAGACTGGTACCTGCTTCCTTTCGAGGAAAGGAAGGAGGTCATGGATGAACATATAAGGGTTGCAAGAACTCATCCTGATAATAAAGGGATAAGGTCATATACTACGTATTCTTTCGGCATAGGCGATTATGAATTCGTAGTAATATATGAGATCCCTGAGTTAGATAAATGGATTAACATAGTTGAAAAGCTGAGAGAAGTCAAAGCTAGGAAGTGGGTTGCTTTTGAGGAGCCCATTATTGTAGGAGAGTTAGGATCTCCTGATATTTTCTCGAAATGAAGAGGAGAGATAACATAGTTTTACCGTCTTCAATTTTTCCTTCTTCAACCATTTTTACGGCTTCGGACAGTTTAACTTCGAAGGGTACGATCACTTCATAATCCTCAAGTTTTTGTTGGGTTTTTTCTAATTTTGTAGCAATGAAAAGATGCATTATTTCTGTCATAACTCCGGGTGATACGTAAAACGAGATCAACTTATGGAGTTTCCCAGCTTTGTAACCTATCTCTTCCTCTATTTCTCTTTTAGCTGTCGTTTCAATGTCTTCCCCCCTTTCAATCGTTCCTGCTGGGAGTTCGATTAGCCACTTTCCAATAATAGGTCTGAATTGCTTGATAAGTATTATCGTCTCACTGTCCAGAAATGGGGCTATAACTACTGAACCTCTATGCTTAACGTAAGCCTTCTCAACTGACTTACCGTTTGGTAAATTAAAATTATCTATCTCTACATCAAATTTTTTTGAAGAGTAAATTCTCATTTTGAGTTTATAAGCTGAATTTAGGGTATTTTTGTTTAATCGTCGAGTACATTTTTTCCCAATCTATTTTAGCTAAGATTACTCCTAGTACGATAAAAGTTATGGATGAAATTACAGTAAGCTCTAATGGGCTCAGTCCACTTATTGCACTTACTTGGATTATCCCTAGTATTTCAAGAGGTATTTCTACCCCACTTTTCAGGATTTTAGCTGGTATTGTTACTTTTAACATTCTAACTAATGAAGTTCTCACTACTCCTCCGCCGATATATAGATAATCGTCTAGAGGAAGCCCTGGTAGCATGGCCATGATAAAAAGGGAAAGGATAAAGTATTTAGAACTTATAAATCGCTTAAGCAGAGGTAAGTTCTTATTTTTATTTAAAGGTTTTTCTAGACCTATTCCTAGTATGTAGGTTAATACTTTGGCTAAACCCGCTCCCAATCCCGACACAATAATATACAGTATTATTATTAAAAGTGAGGTGTGATAATGTATTATGAAATATGAAGTTATAACTGTATAAGGTGCACCAGCAAAGGGCAAGATATTTGACACAAAACTTATTCCAAAAACTATAACTAAACTCACTACAATGTCATTCATTAAGCACAAATAATGAACATTTAGTTTTTAATTTTTCCCAAAATTTTTTACGCTACTATTCATTGAATTTAATAGAATTTATTATGAACAAGAGTTTTGCAATGATAAAAAATATTATTTATTGTTACAAAAGATTATAAATAGGTATAAATAAAGGTTATTTATAATAATCGAGGTGGCAGTAGTGGGATTAAGAGAGGAATTAGAGTCCCGGTTTGGAAGCAACTTTTCTGATAGCATTACAGAGAGATTCTCACACTCGGCTGATATGGGTTTTGTTCCTCAGCTAGTGTGGTCAGGGAATATAAAACTTAACTTAATTCCAGATTACGTTATATACCCAACTTCAGTAGAGGACGTTGTAGACCTAGTGAAAATTGCATTAAAGTATAAAGTCCCCATCATTCCTTACGGTAGGGCTACAAATAGATACGGTAATGCTTTACCTGTAGATGGAGGTATTGTAGTAGACTTTGCTAAAATGGATAAAGTAGATGTAGATGAAGTTAATTCGCAGGCAATAAGCGAACCTGGTGCTACTTGGAAGTTAATCGATTTAGCAGCCCAATCTAAGGGTTTGCAGTTAAGGACTTTCCCTTCATCTTATGATTCCACTGTTGGAGGAGGAATAGCTGGAGATGCCTTAGGAATAGGATCTTATGAATACGGATTCATTTCAGATAACGTCTCCTTTGTTGATATGGTAAACCCTAGAGGAGAAGTAGTCAGGCTTGAAGGCCCAAATTTAGCCTTAGCGTCCGGTGCTGAAGGCATTACTGGTATCATAGTAAGAGCAGGTGTCAAGCTTAGGAAGTATGCACCTACTGAAGCTATAGTATTAGCCTTTAATTCCTTTGACGACACTGTAAAAGCGATAGGAGAATTCTACAGAGAGGTAATACCGGCATGGCACGTTCAAGTTAGAGGTCCCTCTATATCTACCAATATGGCTGACAGGTTTAACGCTAAGCTCAGTAGAGGAAAATGGAATATGATCATAATGTACCCGTCTACAAGATCTACTCTAGTTGAGCCAAAAATTTACAGAATAGCGCAGACATTTAACGCTGAAATTTATGAAGGTGAGTGGACTGGTTGGTGGTCATTTAATCACGGTGTTGTTGCCGCTTTAAGGTCAAAAGGTCTACTAATTCACCAACATGGTCTTATACATTACACTAAGTTAGTGGAATTAGTTAATGAATTAAAAGGATTTTTGGGGGAGTTAGGAAAGTTAGAACCAAATTCTGGGTTTGATTTAGATATAGACTTAGAAAAAAGAGAAGTTTTGTTAGTAAATGCTTTCACTGAAGTATCCTTGAAGAACGAGGACAAAAAGATCATTTACGATTTAGCTAAGAACACTCTAATGATGGATTCAATCATAAAGGTTGGCGGTTCATTGCTATCTATAGGAATTTTCGCTCATAAGTATGCTAAGAATAGGCTAAGTGCTATGGGCAAGACTTTCCAGCAACTCGGTGTTGATAGATACGAAGTTATAAAGAAGTATAAGGAGGAAATGGATCCTGAAGAACTGTTTAATCCAGGCAAAGTATTAGATCCTAAAAAGAGAGGTAAAGTAGTTCTTGAAATTGTAGGAAAACAACAAGAAGCGTTGAGGTTCAGGTTTGGAATAGGATTAGCCAAAGCAATAGTACCTGGAGGAGAGGTACAAGGATTTAAAGTTGTCAAGAGGTATTTGGACATATTTGCTGATTATGCTATGCAATGTATAGACTGTGCAATGTGTGTAACAGTATGCCCGCAGTTCAAACTTATTCCACAAACGCCTTATGCACCCAAGGGTATGTTTGACTTCGTAAAAGGCGCAGTAACGTACTATTACCTTAAAGGAGGAGTTGACATACCAGATGATGCTATAATCGAGCTTTCAGGATGCCATAAATGTGGTTTATGTGATGGTGTTTGTCCTGCTAAAATACCCATATCTTCGCTCTTGGTGAGGCTTAACGGTATAGTTGCTAAGAAGATGCCAGAAGAGCCACCAGTAGACGTTCCGTTACTTCAAGACCCCGAATTAAGATCCGTAAACGATAACTCAAGTGATATAATACTTTGGGTTGGAAAGAATTTAGTGGATAATCCAAACGTTGCAATAACTGTGTTGAGGCTTCTAAAGTTAGTAGGAGCTAAAGCTAAGGTAATAGGGACTACTTACGACAGCGGATTTATGGATTACATAAGCGGTGGTGAAAAGCTAAACGAGAAAATGGAAAAGAACAAGTCAGTGTTAGCATCTGCTTTAGAGGTTATAACTATAGCACCAGAGGATTATAGAGTATTCTCTGAAGCTTACAAGGATTATTCTAACATGAACAATATGAGAATGGGATTTGAGGTATCTCCCATTGAGTTAAGGCTACTAAAGTCTCTTCAGATAGATGGGAACGGAAAAGAAATTTATCTTCACGCTGCTTGTTTCGCGACCCCGTATGTGGGAGAAGTAATTAAGAGATTGACAGATCTAGGGTTTAGAGTTAGGAAAGTAGAAGGGTGCTCAGGTGCAATACTGGAGAAAAACTTAGGTAAAAGAGCTGACAAAATGGCTAGGGCTTTAGGTGCAAAGTATCCTATGTTAGTAACGTTATGTCCGCTAGCTTCACTTAAATTCAAAGAAAACGGAATACCAGCAAAAACTTTAGTTGAATTTATAGCCGAAAAAGTAGGGCTAACTACAGTAGTAACATCAGGTACAAAAGCTAAGTTAGAATTATCCTACTCAGAAAAACAGGAATTAAGAAACGCTATCATTACATCGTTATTAAAGAGTCTCTCCAGTAAATCTAGTATTATTGCAGACACAGTCACTTTTACCAGTAGTGGCATAGACGAATATAAGAAGATTATAGAGAATGTGATAGTTGAAGCATTAAGTGATGCTGGAGACGGAATAAAAGTTCATATTAAGAAGTTATTAGAAAATAAAAGAGCTCAAGGTGCTACATATGATGATATAGTGAACTATTTATCAGCACTTATTAGAGAGCTTAGTAATATAATTTCCACAATGCAATTAGATCCAATCATAGGCGTAGTAATAAATCAGGTCAAGGGACTTACATCAGAGCAGTTCGACGAAGGAGTATTGAGGCAAACTCTGATATTATTAGTGAGAGAGAACGAAAAAGTTATCAAAGAAAGGGCAACAGCACTTACTGCAGATGCGGCCAGTTAAGGTATTCTCATTCTTTTAAGTTATTTCGAACAAATAGCAAATTATGGTCAAAATTTATTTAGGACCGGCTGGAGTTCCATTATCTTCTAAGAAGAGGAGTACCATAGATGGAATAAGAACCGTAAAGGAGTTAGGACTTAATGCTATGGAAGTGGAGTTCGTCCAAGGAGTTAAAATGAAACCAGAGGCAGCGGAGGAAGCAGGAAAAGTAGCGGAGGAGTTAGGAGTGAGGCTGTCAGTTCATGCACCTTACTTTATAAATTTGTGTTCTGATGATAAGGAGAAAGTGAAAGCTTCTAAGGCAAGAATACTAGATACCGCTGATAGAGCTGAGAGGATGAAAGCGGATGCAATTGCTATTCATATAGCGTTCTACGGTAAGATGAGTCCAGAAGAATGCTATCAGCAAGTCAAATCCGAATTGGGAGAAGTAGTAGATACAGCAAGGTCTCAAGGCATCAAGAACGTAAAGTTCGGGGTAGAAACTATGGCAAAAGAGTCCGCCTTCGGAACAATCGACGAGGTAATATCTATATCCAAGGAAGTTAAGGGAGTTATACCTTATATAGATTGGGCTCACACTTTTGCCAGACAAGGTGGGAAGATAGATTATAGTGAAATTATAGACAGACTTCAAAAAGAACTTAATCTAACTCATATAAATTCGCATTTTGAGTCTCTCGTATTTAGGAACGGTAAGTACGTAGATGAGCATTTACCTATTGATACTGAAGCTCCGCCATTCAGGCCCTTAGCTGAGGAACTTCTTAAGAGGGAGAATTTATCCATTACGTTAATTTGTGAAAGCCCAGAACTAGAGAGAGATGCCTTGAAAATGAAAAAAGTATTAGAAGAGTTAGGTTACAAATTTTCGTGATGGCATATCTTTTCGTATCGGATTACGATAGGACGTTAGCAGATGAAAAAGACGGTTTTGTGATAAGGGAGAATCTAGCGGAGTTCATAAACCATTTCTCATCTAAGTATCCCTTTTTTGTAGTTACCGGAAGAGAAAGAAGGTTCATAAGCAAGCTCGCTCCTACTCTAAAGCCCACGGGTTGGGTTCTGGAGAACGGTGCAATAATACTTTATGGTGGAAAAACTTATATTAATGCACCAAAAAATTGGGCTGAAATCAGAAAAGAAATAATTAAAAGATTAGAAGAGAAGGAGATTAAGTATAGTGTAGGAGAGGTAATTGTATATGTTAATAATATTGATAGTTCCTCTCTTGACTTACATCTGGAGGGCGTAAAAGTAGAATGGAATAGAAACGATGCAATGATACTACCTAAGGATGTCGACAAGGGTAGAGGAGTTTTATTTATTAAAAACCTCCTCAACTTTAAAGGCAAGGTCATAGCTTTAGGAGATAGTCAAAATGATATCCCGTTGTTTAGAGTTGCCGATGTAAAAGTCGCCGTAAGTAATGCGTTACCAGAAATTAAGGAGATAGCGGATGTAGTTCTTGATAAACCAAACGGGCAGGGGATAATTGATTTTCTGAGCAAAATTTTATCCGGTGAGATTTTCCTTTAAAAGATAGAGATCGACAGAAAATTTGTGAGATCTTTCTTTGTGCCACGGATAATAAGGCTTTAGATCATATCTTGAGGTGATAACTTCTACAGTATAGTTCTCAGTCTCAGCTATTTTTCTAATTATCTGACTACTTTTAGGGTTAGACTTATGAATGGTGTATACTACTTTACCTATTTCTAGTGCTTTTTTCAAGAATAAGATATCTGCACCTTTGTTAACTACTCCGAATGGCGGGTTCTGAATTACGGTATCTATCTTGCGAGACAATTTTAGATGCGCCACATCAGCTATTATCGGTTCAAAGTCCAACATGTTTTCTCGGAAAAATTCTTTCGCTACGTAAATTGAGTTGTCGTCAATTTCGATGCACAAGCAGTAGGCACCAAGGATAGATGCTCCAGCACAAAGTCTACCGGTACCACAACCTAAATCGGCTACGAGCTTGTTCTTTTTTATATCACCCCTTAAATATGCAGTCCAGAGTAATGTAGATGCGAGGTTAGATGGTGTAAGATATTGTTCTAACTCATAATTAGGATTAGGATGTGGAGGAACTCGTTCTAGAAAAATTTCTAGTTGTTTTTTATTAATTTTAGTGCTTGTAATAGGTTTTTCACCTTGTTAGCCTTTATATCATCATAAAAGTTGTATCTATCTAAGAGTAATGGGTTAATTCCAGCCCTCAAAGCTCCTACGTAGTCTATTTCGTATATGTCTCCTATATGGAAGATGGGGGTTCCGTATTTCTCTTTAGCTATTCTGAAAATTCTCGGGTGGGGCTTCATAATTCCTAGATCACATGATGCGATTATGTCGTCAAGATAATTTATTAGTCCTAAATCATCCACTATCCTATATACGCTACGAGTAGCATTTGTAATCATTATTATTTTATATCCGTCCTTTTTTAGCTCATTAAGAAACGGTTTCACGTCATCAAATAGTTCCCAGTGTCCCGAGAGCAAGGTGAGGTTTTTTAGTTGCTCCAACAAGCATTTTTTAGGTGAGATTTTCAGCTCGTATAATACTTCTCTAAAATTAAGTTCACTTAAACCGCCAAGTACTGGATCTGGAAAATGTTCTCTGCCTAATTGCTTAGATACTGCACGAAAAACTTGTTTCTCCGTCACTTTATATCCTTTCTTAACTAGAAATTCATAGAGCGGTTGATGAAATTTTGGAATAAAACTTACTAACGTTTCTCCCATGTCTACGAAAACGACCTTGCTCATTTTCTATCCCGTCCTCTAACTAGGAATTTGGGAGGTTCAATGTCTTCACTTTTACATCTCGGGCATTTACTTGGTTTCTTTGGCTTTTCCAAGTTGAACGTATACCCGCACCTCCTACACTTTGGTAAGTACACTATTAACTTCATATCCTTTCTCTTAAGGGATTTAGCTATATGTAATAAGTGTTCGTATACTAACTTTTCGCTTTCTATTCCTAATCTCTCTTTAATCTCTTTTGCCGTTAACGGTGAATCTGTGTATTTAAGAAGTATTACTATCTTCTCCCTTGTTGTTAAAAAGTCGAAATCGGTAAACATTACTTAACTAATATTGACTAACTGTGAATATATTTCTTCTACTTTCTTTAATATGTCATTAGGTGTATAATCGTTTGCAAGTGCTAAGGTTGACGCACCTCCAGCTCCCACCCCTTCTTTAACGTAACCGCGTTCGTAGACCTTTAGTCCTTCATACTTTGAGGAGGAAAAGTCCAGCATAGACGCTACAACCGATACTCCCACTTGTTCAGCCAGGTATTTAATGTCTGAAGAAGGATCCTCTACGATCCATCTTGTTGTGGCAATTGTTACATTACTTAACGTCTCTTTACTTAATTCTTTGATTATTGCTGAGGCTGCAGTCATTTGCGTACCACCAGCGAGTATAACTTCCTTCTTAAATCCTATACTCAAACCGGCTACAGCTATCAACATAGGGTCAGACAATTTACTAATCTTTCCTAGAGTATCCGTAGGCAAGTCTCTTAGTGCCTCCATAACTATTTTCCTTTTTAATTCTTTAGGATTTTGGGGAGATGCGGAACTTACCTTATCTAATGCGTCGTATCCTAGTCCCGCTAACACTGCCATAGCCGTGGTTGTTCCTGCAGGGATTGACTCCCCGATAACAAGAAGGTCATAAGACTTTGATAACTCTTCACTTATGATCATACTGTTTTCAAGTATTCTCTGAGCAACCTCTGTCCTTAAAGATCCTTTTCTTATGTCCCCGCCTGGCTCTCCCCCTAAATCAATCACTGGGAGTTTTGGTATCACTCTACTTCCAGCATTCACAACTAATTTAGGTATTTTCAATAATTCAAGTGCTGCTCTCGTTATAATTGCTGGTGTTGGAATACCGTCTGGAGTGACTGGTATAGTATTTATGGATTTACACTTACCCAAAATTAAAAACTCTGCATCAGCTGCTGGAGTAAAGTGGGTGAGTTCGGGTGTCGCCCCAGCTACTGTTATCCCCGGTATTAAGCTCATGTCTGTTGTGGCAATTACTAGGACAAATAGCGTTTTTTTCTTCTTAATGTCTTTTAACTTTCCCACTATTTCCTTTATGTATTGCATAATTGATTTTTTGGTGACTTTTCCGAATTTTAATTTGATGGAGAATTTTTGGATGTACTACAGAGGTATTGAGAAGGGCACTAAAGTTACTTACGATGAGTTTATTTTAGATCACTCACTAAAATCGGAGGTACTAAATTCTATAAAGAATATGTATAACCTAATTAGACAAGAAGTTAATAAAAGGTTTGGAATAGGGGAAAACAGATTAAGTGAGGTTATCTGGGAATTGGCAAAGAGGAAGATTATAAAATCTGAATTAATTCAAGAATATTCGGATGTCTTAGAAGCTATTGAAAAAATAGACATGATAGATGATTTTACTATATACACTATGCTTGTTAGAATTTTGGAAGATTTAGAAGAATTATATTTTTCAGTAATAAAGTTTAAAACTGACTAATTCACAGAACACATGTTCGAGGGAGAATGTCTGCTCAGTCCAACATCATGATCGAAATAAAGAAACTAAAAAGGGAAAAGAACGCTATCATACTCGGACATAATTACATGGATTATGGTGTTCAGTTAGTCTCGGATTTTACGGGTGACTCTTACGACTTAGCAGTGAAGGCTATGAAAGCTAATGCAAGAATGATAGTATTTGCTGGAGTTTATTTTATGGCTGAACAAGCTGCTGCATTGAATCCGGATAAAAAAGTACTATCGCCCGATCCGAATGCTGGTTGTTCGTTGTCAGATTCTCTAGATGTAGATACATTAAAGAAATATAAAGAAATATATCCAGACGCTCCGGTAGTGTTGTATATAAACACGAGTATATACACTAAAGCATTCGCTGACTATATAGTAACTTCCTCTACCGCAGTTAAAGTCGTAAGTAAACTCGACGCTAAGAACATAATTTTCGGTCCAGATGCAAATCTAGCTAACTATGTAGAGCACAAAACCGGTAAGAAATTAATTAAAGTCCCTCCTAACGGAAGATGTATAGTTCATGCAAATTATACCAAGCAGTTAGTATCGATAGCAAGGAAGAAATATCCTAATGCACTTCTTATGGCTCACCCAGAAAGCCCGTTAGAGATTCTTGAAGCAGCTGACTTTGTTGGATCTACTAATCAAATGGTAAAATTCGCTAAGGAAAGCCCTAACAAAGAATTCATTGTAGCTACGGAACTGGGAATGATAAATGCATTAAAAATTCAAGTTCCAGATAAGGTATTTTATCCTTTAGTAACCACTGAAGCTTGCGGATGCGCAAGATGCCCTTACATGGCAATGATAACTTTGGAAAAGATTAAGAGATCCCTAGAAGAAGAAGTTTATGAGGTAAAGGTACCTAAGGATGTTGCTGAGAAAGCTAAAGAGGCTTTCGAAAGAACCATTAAGATTCTCGGAGATAATAAATAATATACTCTATCGCAGATTCTATCTCTTCTAATGTATTGTAGAAATGAGAAGATATTCTTATCCCTTCCCCTCTAGGTGACACGATAATTTTTTTTCTGAGTAAATATTCTGAAGCTTTCCTAGGATTCTTTATCTTGATTACTACTATTCCTGCTTTTTTATTTTCTGGAGTTATAACCTCCAGACCTCTTTCATTAGCTATCTTTATTACGTAGCTAGATAGGTACTGTATTCTTCCAAATATTTCATCTCTGTGTTGGTAAATAATCTCACATGATTTGGCAAGACCTAAATTTGACGCAACATCTATAGTTCCTATCTCGAATCGTCTAGGACCTTTTTCTAGCTCAAACTTTTCTGGGTTAAACTCTAAGAAATTAGATGCACTTTTCCAGCCATAAAACGGTGGATCTTCTAATAGTCCTTCTTTAACATACATGAAGCCTGAACCTTGGGGACTCATTAGCCATTTATACCCACCAGCAACGGCGAAGTCTACATCGAACTTTTTTAAATCTACTTCAGTAGCTCCAGCACTTTGAATTATATCCAATAATACATATGCTCCTACTTGTTTAGCCTCTTTAACTATTCTACTTACATCGACTTTTACACCCGTGCTAAAACTAACGTGACTTAAGCTAATTAGTTTGGTATTTTTATCTACTCTTGAGAGTATATCATCCTCTATTTTTTCCAGGGATACTTTAGCTATTCTTAGCTCGATTTTCTTATTCTTAACTAACTTAAGAAAAGGATAAACTGTTGCTGGAAATTCAACATTATCTGTAACTACGTTTTCACCTTGCTTAAAGGCTAAACCGTGAGCTATTACATTAATCCCATAGGAAGTGTTAGGTATTAAAGAGATTTCCTCACTTTTTGCATTTACTAGTTTACCTATTTTCTCTCTTATGTGATAAAAGTCGTCGGCTTCCTGTTCGTTAACTGCTATCGTCCCCTTAGTCATAACACTTATCAGATATTTGTTAACTTCGAGGTAGACAGAAAGAGGGGTAGGAGATATGGCAGCGTGATTAAGATATATGTAATGTTGAGTTAAAGGAACTTCATTTCTAAAGTCTTCAATAAAGCCCACTCTTCACTACCTCCTTGATCTCGTTCACTACGTCAGGATCTTCGAGTATGGTAGGATCTACCTCCTTTCCGAGTACGAGATCTCTCAATATTCTTCTTACTACTTTACCGCTTTTAGATTTAGGTAGCCTGTTTACCTCTATAACCTTATCTATTACGTAAATAGGACCTAGAGACTTTCTTGTTTTCTCCCTTATTTTTTCTGGGTCTATATTATTTCCCACCACAAATACGATCATTTTCTCTCCTTTCACTTCATCGGGTACCCCGACGACAGCAACCTCTTTAACCCCGTTTACCTCCATTAGAACATTTTCTACTTCTCCAGTTGTGATTCTATGCCCAGCAATTTTTATCATATCATCGCTTCTACCGACGATCTTCACGTACGGATTATTGATTATTGCAATATCTCCAGTATCATGGTACCCGAATCTCGAGAAATAAGAAGCAAATTTCTCGGAGTTGTTTAGTACACCTATGAACTGAGTGGGGAAAGGTGTTTTACAGATTAAGTAACCAGGTTTATCATAAACCGGTTTTCCTTCGTCATCAACAGTCTCTAGCAGTGCCCCAGGGAATGGTACTCCTGCATAACCGGGTTTAGGTTCTACATTTTCTAGGGAGTACGGAATTCCTACTACATAACCAAGTTCGGTCTGTCCATAAACATCAGTGATCCTCTCAGCAAAAGTTTTAGCATACTCCCATGTTTGATCGTCAAAGATTTCCCCTGCAGTAGCTAAGAATTCAACTCTTGGCAATTTTAAGTCGTATTTTCTCAACGTTCTTAGAAGTGTAGGTGATGTAAATAGGACTTTAGGTCTCAATTCATCGATGATTTTTACTAGCCTATTTTTCGGATAATCTGGGGCTCCCTCCATAAACACGAATGTAGAACCGTGGAGCAGAGTTCCGTACATAATTCTTGAAAAAGTGATCCACCCCATATCGGAAGTAGTTAATACTATATCGCCCTGCTTTAGGTCGAACATTAGGTTAAATACAGTATAATCGCCTACCATCCAGGCTCCATGGGGTAATATAATGCCTTTGGGCCTACCAGTAGTCCCTGAAGTATACATTACTTTTAACGGTTCATTACTTTCGATTTTCTCAGCTTCGTTGTCTTTATCGCCTTTTTCAACAAGTTCTTTTATCTCTTGAACTTCATTCTTCTCTCTGAAGATCAAATCTCCCTTAATAAATAAGGGGATTTTGTTTCCTCTGCGGACTGTGTAGTTCGCTGTTATTATATAATCAGGCTGAAAATCATCAAATCTTTTCTTAATAGCCTCTTCTCCTAATCCCGCGAAAATTATCGTGTAAATTCCTCCTACCCACGCCGAAGATAAAACGGATATTATTCCTTGAGGAGTGTTAGGTGTATATATAGCTATCCTAGAGCCTTTTTTAATTCCTTTAGCTCTAAATTCACTGGAGAGCCCCTTAACAGCTCTTTCCAGTTCGTTATATGTAAGCTCTATTTTTTCTCCGTTTTCGCCGTACCAAACTAACGCAGTCCCAGCATGTGAAATCGCATTTAACGCGATATTGGTTTTACCTCCCACAAACCACCTAGCTACGTATTTCTCCTTAGATACTACTGTACTCCACTTGTCAAACCATTTTAACTTTTCAGCGTATTCTTGCCAATACCAATCTGGCTTTTCGAGAGATTTTTGATAAAGGGTAAAGTAGTCCAACTTTTACTCGATCTTAATTTTAGGTATTTTCCATTTATTATCTTTGAACACTTCATAAGGTATACTGAAACCATGAGCAAATGCTAGATCTTTTATTGAAATGATTACTTCCACGTCTTTAATTTTGTTCACGCTAGAGATTACTCTTTCTAGACTTTTCTTATCTGCATGGTATTCTGCTATATAATAACCGTTATCGAGCTGCGCAATTGTCAGTAAGCTAGGATCGTTTACAATTCTTTTAGACTTTACGTCGAGTATATAATTTGTATTGCCTAAAGTATACATGAAGCCGTGTAAAACTTCTTTTATGTGTTTGTAGTGGTAATTTCTCCAGTAAGGTATTGCGGGATTCACTTGGATATCTGTCAATAAGTTTACGTCATATTTATCTAATTTTAGAAGTTCTTTTGACGGGATTGATATATATACTTGTTTTCTATTACATACCCATTCCTTATTTTCAAAATCGTAACAGTTTTCATCATTGATAAATCTAAAGCTTTGAACAGAAAGACTTATAGAACATTTCATGTTAAGTTTATCAAAAACTTTTTCATAGGTTTGTTTCATTTCGTCAAATACTTCATAACTTGTATAAAAAACAAGCATAAATGAATCATCTTCAATATCTCCTCTGAAAAGGTTTGCTAAAGGTCCAGTTATCTGTTTTGCCTTTTCGTAAGGTATAGTCGATTTCTCACACCATATGACAGCTTTCCATAAGCCCAACTTTTCAGAGTTTATAATGGGAAATACAGTCATCTGATGTTCGTAAAATAAGCTAAGAATCGAATAGTAAACATCATTTACAGGTATCCTGGAAAGAGATGAAATTATATGGGGATTTAATCCCACGAGTCTTATGTATTTTATAAGGTCACTTAGCTTCAACTCTTAGTATTGTTTGTTTGATAAATATATAAAATTTTCTTCAAAATGTATTAAAAGATTAGAAGAAATTTGTTTGTTTTATTTTTCTCTAATCTTAACTATTTTATACCCGCAATAGGGACATTCTGTATATTTTTTCTTAAAAATTCTGCCACAAGCCTCACACTTATATACTACTTTTTTCTTGTTCTTCATCTTAAATCCTAACTTTACGGAGTTAAATTCTATATTGAGATACAATAGTACGTTTTGTACGCTTAGATCGTCGGTAAATACTACTGAGGGTCTTAATTCGTGTGCTAGCGCAATCACGCTGATATCCGTTTGTGATAATTCACTTTCCTTTATTTGATGTAAAGTCTTGATGACGTAATCCACTGATTCTTTAGAAGGAGATTGTATAATTATTTTTCCTGAATTAATAGATAAATTCAATAAATTTACTGAATTTGAATCTCTTACTTCTTCTATTACGTCAGGTGTTGTATAAACTAAGGGAAATAAGTTCTCAAGTCCAGCCAGAAAACCCGCTGTATCGAATATTATCCTTTTCATTACAAGTAACCTAAGTCAATTCTTTTATAGAAACGTAGAATTTTAGCTTTTCTTTCATGTTCGGTAATTATAGCCTCCTCATCTTCCCCACTCCTTAAATACCCTACTACTTCACCATCTACTATTATTTTAGCTATTTGAGGGCGTCCTTTATCTTCTAACTTAATAGTGACTTTCTCCTTCATAGGGATAATGATATTATGCATATCTGGAACTATACAGTTCATAAAAGTAATTTCAATACCGTTCACACCTTTATGAAGTAGAGTTCTTGTAGCTGAATAACTCCAAGCCCAGCTTCCTTGAGGAGTAGAAACCAATACACCGTCTCCTTCAAATATGATTTTCTTTTCTCCCACACTGACACTGCCTAGAATAGTCTCAGGGTTATCAAATAATATAGCTACTTCGTTGAATGCCACGGCTCTAGTCTGTTTGGTCCTCAAGTTTAACATCTCATACTCATCTACTATATAATCACCGTTTTTTAGCCTAGTCAAAACATCTTTTACGTTTTCTGGATTTATATCTAATAAGGCTGATCTTCTACCGAACTTGATTCCTATAACTGGGGAGTTTAATTTGACAGCTTTAAGTAGTGTACCATCACCGCCTATTACAACCACAAGATCGTGGTTATTACCTTCGGTTATTTTAAATCCCATTTCTTCTGCTAATTTCTTAACTTTTTCACTAAATTCAATAGCATCTGGCGAGTTTTTTGTAAGTATTTTGAGTAACATCAACGTTAGTTATGATACTCCTTTAAGATAATAACATTTACCGTGAAGACTTTACTTTCGTTAATTAGCTCGACTTCACCATCGTAATTTATTAACCTAACCTTGTAAATCTTTTGTTTTATTCCCTTATATTTTACACTTATCCAGCTGTTTACTCCGGTCGTCATTATTGTGGTCTTACCATGAAGTCTTATTGTTACACGTTCTCCAGGCTTGAGTGTGATGGTTGTCTTCTCATGATTCTCGCCTACATATTCAATTGCCGCTATCATAATTTTTCTATAATAGTAGAACCATCCGCGCATTAATAGGATAAATCCTAAAGATAAAGCTAATAAGAGAAGTCCCAGTAACAGATACATATTAATCTCTCATTATAAATCTGTGTAAAGGTTTAAATAGTATAAACAAAATGAAAAAACGGGGATTTAATTTTGGCAGAATTTGACATGGTAGTTATTGGCGGAGGCCCAGTAGGTCTATATGCTACTTTTTATGCAGGATTAAGGGATATGAAGGTTGCTCTTATAGATGCACAAGATGAGTTAGGGGGACAGCTTGTCACTCTATATCCTGAAAAGATGGTTTATGATGTTGGAGGTTTTCCTGGTATATTAGCATACGATTTAGCTCAAAATCTAATCGAACAAGCTAAGATGTTCTCTCCAGAAGTAAGAGTAAAAGAGTGGGCTGACACTCTTCAGAGGGCTAACGATAATATGTGGATAGTAAAGACTGACAAAGGGACGGAATTTAAGACAAAAACAGTGTTAATTGCAGCTGGAATTGGAAAAATAACCCCCACTAGGCTAGGTGCTAAGGGTGAGGTAGAATACGAGAATAAAGGAGTTTATTACACTGTTAGGAGGAAGAAGGACTTTGAGGGTAAGAGAGTACTGATTGTAGGAGGTGGAGACTCGGCGGTTGATTGGGCCTTAACCCTAGCACCTATGGCTAAGTCCGTGACGTTAATTCACAGGAGAGATCAGTTTAGGGCTCACGAAAGGAGCGTAAAGCAGCTATATCAAGTCGCCACAGTCTATACTTGGCACGAGTTAAAGGAAGTTCAAGGCGACGGTAATAAGGTTACTCACGCTGTAATTTTTGACAACAGAACAAAGGAGGAGAAAGTGTTAGATGTAGACGCTGTCATTATTAGCATAGGACACAAAGGAGACTTAGGTAACATGCTAAAGTGGGGACTTAATATGAAAGGAAGGGATATAATAACTAACGCAAAGATGGAAACCAATTTGCCTGGAGTATATGCTGCGGGTGATATCGCGAGCCAAGAAGGTGCACCAAAGCTGGCTCTAATTGCAGTTGGTTTCGGACAAGCTGCTATAGCTGTAAGCGTAGCTAAAAAGTACGTGGATCCAAATGCGTCATTATTTGCGGGACATAGCTCTGAGATGGATAAGTTTAAGAAGTAATTTCCTATTTCTCCCTTTGTTTGTAACTCTACTTTTTTAGCTTTCTTCTTCTTTAATCAATTTTAGTCTTGACAAGCAAAAGGACTACCCCTAAACTGAACGAGATTATAAAAGGAGTCAGAAGTTACTACATAATCGGAGACATCGCACTAGTCTCTCCAAAAGAAGAAGTTAACAAAGAGGAATTAGCCAAAGCGTTGATGAAGATAAACCCTCGTATAAAATCAGTTTTTATTCGTAAGAAAGTCACGGGAGAATTGAGAGTTAATGAACTAGTATTCGCTGGTGGTGAGTACAAGACTACTACTGTTTACAAGGAGAGTGGTCTTAGATTCATAGTTGATATTTCAAAAGTTTATGTTAACGTGTCTTTATCTTCCGAAAGAGACAAACTCGAAAAAGAAGTAGAGTGTAAAAAGGTATTAGCGGATCTGTTTACAAGTTATGGTGCAATAGCTATACATTTAGCTAGGAAATGCAACTACGTAATTGCTGGAGACTTAAATATCGATGGTCTGTATCTTTTGAAGGAGTCTTTAAACCTCAACAAATTAAAGGGGAACATAGATATAGTGCAATACGACGCTCATTACTTACCCTTTAGGGATAAGAGCGTAGATATAGGAGTTGCTGATAATCCTACTATGATTGAATCCTTTAAGAGCGAAGTGTGTAGAGTATGTAAGGAGGCAATTTTTTACATTTTATGTAAGTCTAAGGACGAAGCTACTCAAAAACTAGGTGAAGCTGATTGGGTAAGAGTTAACGATTATTCTAAGGATCTCTTCATTTTTAAGGGGAGAGTTAGATGTGATAATGAAAAGAGTTAGGTCTGAACCCTGTTGTAATTTCTTAATTATTCTTCTGTCTATGTCTTTCGCAGATTTGTCAGCGTTTAACATAATTGTACTGTCTGAGATGAAGGTAGATTTCCTGATTATTATTTTATTAGGATTGGTTAGTTGCAACTGACTTGACCCTCTACCCGAAACAATGTCGTATATTCCATTTACGACAATAACGGCATATATATAACTAGTATCCCTCCTAATCTCGTCCTTGACCCTTTCGTCGAGTTGAGAAGCTCCCTTGTCTGCGTTTATTCCTATTATGCAATCTCCCCTAGGGGTTAGAAAGCTATCTTTAGTAACTTCTAAAGTAGTTTTGTGGGTAGCTTTAACGTTATAATGTCCTTTAGCCTTAATTGCGTCAATCATTTTTCTTAGCTAGTATAAATGTATAACCTCTTATTTCTATCAGCTTTGCGTTAGCCTTCTCAGCTATTAATCTAGCAAATTCTCTTCTGTCTTCTACTTCTATTCCTATTTTCACTTTTACTACTTTGTGTTCATCTAGCCTTCGTTTTATTTCTTTAACCACTTCTTCAGTAACTCCTTTCTTTCCTATTCTAACATCGGCGTGGCTAGCTTTAGCTTCCTTTATCAGTCTTTTTAATGGGGTATCTTCTGACCCAACCACAGTATATACATGTTCTAACTATAACTTTATTTTTTATCCTCCTACGCTCTGTTAGTCCCGGAATTAAAGGCACGAAACACTTTCTACAAATTTTTCTCTTGTAGATTAATGGAAGCTTAAATCTGAATTTACTTGAATATGTTAATGCCAATCGTACATATCTTCTCGCTAGTTCTATATCTCCTTCTTTTACAATTTGCTCAGCCATGTCAATAAGTTCTAAAGCTCTCTTCCTATGTTCTTTTACTACTTTTATTTTCATCAACATTGATCTTCATTTGTGAGTAAAATTAATCTCATCTTATTGGACTCTTCCCTTGAACTGATACCAAGAGACATCTTATCTCATCCAGCAGTCATAGTAAACGCTAAGAAAAGAGGAAAGGATCCGCGTTACATGATCTTAGACAAATCACTTCATTACAGTGCAATGGCTAAGCTTAAGGACAAAGAGAAAAGGGGTAGACCGGACATTGTTCACTTATCGCTGCTGAATTTCTTGTATTTAGAGGACGAGATAAAAGGTGAAGTCTTCGTACACACAATAGACGGGAAAATAATCAGTGTGAGAAATGATACTAGAATACCTAAGAACTACGAAAGGTTCGTGAGCTTAGTGGAACAGTTGCTAAGATATGGTAAAGTTCCGGTAGATTCGGATAAGCCTTTTATGGAGATTACAAGTGAGAGTTTAGGTTCTCTAAAAAAGAAGTATAAGCTAGCAGTCCTCTCTGAAAACGGAGAAAAAGTATCTTTAAAGAAGATTTGCGAGCTAGGTGAAAATTGGTTGATAGGTGTTGGAGCGTTTCCTCATGGAGACTTCTCCGAAGAAGTAAAGGTAAATGCAGATGTTTTTTACTCAATTAGTGATAGAGTTTTAGAAGCGCATCAGGTAATATGTAGACTATCATCTGCTTGTCTCTTATTTCTTGGATTCCTTAGAATTTGAAGCATCGAGTATTTTAGCTTTAACTAAGATTATTCCGCCTGGTGTAGGGTTCAAGGATATTACCTCAAATCCATACTCTTCAAGAATCTTCTTAAGGATTATTGAGGCACAAGTAGTAGATTCCAGCCCGAAACCTGTGCCCGTTATTCTAATATCAATTGTTTCACCATTTTGTTTTATTGCAATGTCCTTTACGGGAATAAGTTCTTTAATTTTTTCATAAAGCTCAACTAGATCGGATAGGTTGCTAGCTTTAGTCTTTAGGTAGGATGCTAACTGGATTCCAGTTATCTCACATACCTCTGATGCCTTATTTTTATCATATTCGTAGGCTAGCTTAACTATATTTTCCAAGTACCATACCGTAACTGGGACTATTTCTAAGTCTTTTACGGTCTTGTAGTACTCGACTAAAGAGTTTAAAGTCTCAGAATCTCCTCCCTCTTTTAAGATCTCTAGGATCGCTCTCAGAGCCAAGTTAGTGATAGCATACATTGTATAGCCTTTCTTTTTAACCTCTTGTTCTAACTCCTCTATTAACTCAGCATCTGCAGCTAGGTTCGCCCTTGGCAACTAATTATCACAATAATTTAATTTTAAAAAGTGTGTTAAATAGCTTATCTTTATATAATTTTATTAAGAATGCGGCGTGAATAATGCTATATCCATTAGTACAAACAATATAAGCAAAATTACAAAACCACCTAAATACCAGTTATCGTATTTAAATAGAGCTTTTATCAAATCACTGAAAGAATTAATTTCTACCTCTTCTTTTTTACTCTCAGCCATAAGCGATCCCAATATTACATTTAACTTTTAACTAATAAATTTTAGTTAAATGAAGAGAAGGAAGTCTAATTAACAGTGTTTTAATTTAATAAAGTCTCATTATTGTATAAATATCTCATTTTTAAGTTTTTAATAAACTATTACTAAGTTGTAAGGTCCATTATAAGTGGAAGAAAGATTGTTCATCGTCACTGTTATTATGTCCAGTCCTAAGTCCCTAAATATCTTGTGAAGTTCATCAGATTTCGATTTTTCTTTAATAAGAACTTTTCTATCATTAACTAGAAATGACATATCTTCATTTTCTGCAATTATTATATTTTTGTAGTATAATTTAAGGAAGCTTTTTAGGTCGGTCGTATACTTGAAATGGTAATTGTTTCCGGTAAACTCATAAACATCAACTCTGCTCTTTTCAAAAATCTTTTTGTTTATTATGACACTATCTTTTTCTAGAAATCTAATGAAATTAAATATAGGTAATTTGTCACTATTATTATCAAGGTATACTTCACCTAAAGTTGTGTATCTTAGTTTGAATAGTTTGGAAAGACCCTCTACGTTAGTTGAACCTCCTATTTGAGCTATAAGTAAATTATTTAGTTTATCTATGATTATATCATCAAAATTTAGTAAAGATGGCGGATAATCAGCCATTAGTGGTTCTCGGTTTATTTCCTTTTTTAAAGAATAATACAAAAATTTTATCTCAAACTTACTAGTAGAAATAGATGGAAATCCTATCACTGGAATTTTATCTATTAACGCGTATCTATGTAACCACATTAATTCTCCTCTTATTTTTTCAGAGAATACCCTAAGCTTAGGTACTTTTCTGTTCTCGTTCTCTGATATAATTACAGTGGGATTAAGAATGAAAAGGTTGCATAAATCTTCCCTGTCCAAAGACAGTATTGATTTCTCTAATTTCTTTTCCTCGATTTTTCCTTCTCCAATTGTAGGTATTGACGTATAAACTAACTCGACTAGTTTTTCCCTTTCTACGATATCACAAACGTCTTTTACCTCTCCTAACTCTTTTAGTTTTTCTAAGAAATTTTCGTATTCTAACTTAGCTCTTACAGGGTTAACAAAGTCTTCCAATCCAAAGTCGAAAGGATTTAATGACACTAGTTCCCATCTTCTAGGGTTAAAAACTAAAAATCTCATTATTGGTGATTATCTTATTAGATAAACGCATATAAAACTAATTCCTATTATTATAGACAGTGATGTTTGCTCATGCTCACTTAATTCGACAAATGAGGGTCTTTGGCGATAATTATGATTTGTTAGCCTATACCCTTGGGGCCAAAAAGGATGATATTATTAAGCTTATAACTAGTATGAAAAAGAATCTATATTTAACGCCGATAATTAAATTTGAAGGCTTTTCGCTGTGTAAAGGGTTACATAACAAGAGCAAAATTTTGAGGATTAGCATTAAGGGTAGGAAAGCACTAATCGAAGAGAATGAACTGAAAATTAAGGAGATTAGGAATTACTCAGGAAAACCTGATGAGTACGATCTTGAATTGGATACATGGAACCCTAACTTCAACAAAAGGGCAGATTATATCAGAGTAGAACCTACCGAATTCGATGAGAACAGAGGGTTAAAAGAAGGGGATAATACGAGGGTGATAGATGTAAAAGGGTACATAGTAGACTACGGGAAGAGAGACTTTTTTGTAGATTTGATAACACCTGATGAAGAAGTTCTCAATGAACTTGAATATTTTCCTTTTATAAGGGTAGCATATGAGCTTGAAGATCTGGAAGGATTAAGCCTACATTTAGTAGAATTATACGTACCAGAAAGTTATCTGAATTTAGTTATAAAAAGCATTGATTATATGTGTAGAATAACACTATGTGAAAAAGTAATTAGCTTTTCGTCATTAAAGGGAGGCTAAATTATATCAAGGTTTATCACTTTAGGTAGTATTCCTCTTTCGGCAGTGAGTTTATAGAAAGTCTCTAAGCCCCTCTTTACGTCCGCTAAAGGTACGTTATATTCTTGAATATCAGCCCATATTGTCTTTCTAATAATTTCTTCTTCTATATTTTCATTATGAGCTTCTCTCATGATTTCGGCATCTTTCTTTATAATTTCGTCCAAATGTTTTTCTGCATAAACTTTACTCTTTAGATAGGCTTCTTTGAACTTTATAGCTATATCCTTACCTAGATCTTTATTCACTACTACCATTCCCATAGGCATGGGAGCGTTTCCGGCAACTTGCTTCCATAGCTCCCACATGCTAGCAATTCTGTGTACTTTGATCCCTAACTTCTCTAAGGCATACATCATTTTCAGTTCATGTACAGCAACTAACACATCTCCTTCTTTACCTAATCCTTTTATCTCATCAAGGACTTTTTTAATTATAACAAGCTTTCTATACTTACCTATAAGCAGCTTGTACAAGGTATATGCTGTTGTATTATGGCCATGCACTATAACTCTGGAATTCTTTAAGTCTTCTAGGGTTAAAGGCGACGTAGATAAAATGGGCATCCCGGTTATCCCGTCTATGGCTGAAGCTACGGCTTCCCCTATCACGTAATAATCTTGCTGAATATAAGGATACATTGCAGCAGATGGTACAGCTACATCTACATCTTTTTTCAAAACCATCTCGTTAGTATCTTGTACGGTAGTAATCACTTCGAATTCTAAGTTAATCCCCTCTGGCTTTACTTTACCCTCAATTAATGGTATAAATGGGTATAGGTCTCCTGAGTCTGCTAATGGCCCAACTTTTATTGTTACCATGACCAAATTTTTTGCTAAGGTGAATAAAAATGTTTGTTGCGGTAGGTTCTACAAACAAGGCAAAGGTAGAGGCTGTCAAGGAAGCTCTCAGAATTATAGGTATGAAAGCTGAAGTTAAAGCCGTAAAAGTAGATCCGGAAGTACCTCCTCAACCAGTTTGCAATCAAACTTTTGTAGGTGCTAAAACTAGGGCTTACAAAGCGTTAAGACACACACATGCTGATATTGGAATAGGAATAGAGGGCGGTGTATTTTATTACGAAAATAGAATGTTGGCCTATGCAGTGGTTTATGCAGCAAGTAAAAAAGGGATAGAGAACTTCGCGTTTTCAGCATCTTTTCCTTTACCTCTCTCAATGACTTCGCTTTTAGTCGAAGGAAAGGAGTTAGGTGAGGTTACGGATATTATATTCTCTACGAAAGAGAGTAAACAGAGTGAAGGGGCAATTGGGTACTTAACTAAAATGCATATAACTCGTAAAGATCTTTACGTTCAACCTGTTGTGATAGCCTTATATCCTTTTTACAACAATGTAGATTAATGGCAAATAAAAAGAGAGTTCTAATACTAGGAGCTGGATTTGCGGGCTTGACTATTGCTCACCGATTGAGGGAAAATATTCCAGATAAAGCTGACGTTATAGTTATTTCATAATCGGATCGAGTTTACGACAATACAATATTTCCAGCTCTGCTTACAGACGATGTAAAAATTGAAAACACGTATTTTCTTGCATCTCAAAAATTACCGCCAAGAGGCATTGAGTTCATTGAAAGTAAGGTCTTAGAAATACGACCGGAATCTAATGAAGTAAAGACAGATAAAGGCACATTTGATTATGACTACTTAGTTGTCGCTCTAGGCGGAGCTTATGAAGAAAACTTCAATAAAATTAAGGGTCATGAAAACGCATTTATGCATCACACACTTGAGGGATTTTTAGGTATAAAAAAGGTTGTAGAAGAAAAAGATGAAATAAACGTATTCGTAGGTAATGCAATGAACAGCCCTATCGAAGGTCCCTCCTATCAAGTTGCCTTTATACTGGAATATCTGGGTAGAAAACTGGGAAAGAGGGTAACAGTATATCTAGGTACGCAAAGCCCTAAAGGTATGTTCGGGATATTACCGGTAGATTGGATCCCAAAACAAGTGAATGCATATGCTGAAAAAAGAGGGATTAAGTTAATAAAAGGAGTTTATGTTAAGGAGATCTCTAGAAACAAAGTTTTGTTAAGTAACGGAAACGAGATTGATACTAACTTAATTTCCGTTCTTCCTACACTCTCCGCACCCGAAATAGCAAAAAAAGCTGGGTTAACAGACGAATCTGGGTTTATCTCAGTGGAACATCCCACTTTTAGATCTACTAAATTTAGGAATATATTCGCAGTCGGCGATTCTGCAAAAGGTATGATCCCGGCAAAGACCGGAAGAGCGGCTATGATATCATCTGAAAATGCAGCCGCTACAATTGTAAAGGAGCTTAGTGGTAGAACTCTACCTTATTATGCACAAGGAGTCATATGTATGATGCATGCCGGAGATTATTCAGGGATGTTGATATTCGATGTAAATAAATATGTTAAGAAAATAGACTTTAGGTGGGGCTCAATGTACAAATATCTCAAGAAGTTATATTCTGCAATGTTAATATCGTCTGCATTCAGTGTACCATACCACATGGCGTTACCATATTACAATTAATTTTTTGAAATCAATAAAATACATCTCCCTTAACTAGCTTTGAAAAGAGGATACCAAGTTCAGGCAGTTTTACAGTATCATGCTCATTAGGTCTAGGAACCGTTGATAAGTAGACACCGTAGTCTTCATGTTTTCCGTCCTTAGGTTCTCCATAAGGTGAGAATATTATGAAATCCTGAACTCTATTTATTATTTCTTTAACGAAGCCGTCAATCTCTCTATAGATCTCGCACTTATCTATGCTCCCGTTATTTACTAAGAACCTGTCTAGAGCTGTCACATCTGCTATTACTGGGTTTTCATCTATGTTTTTAAATATAGCTTCTTTAACTTTGTTTAGTTCGTCCTTTATGGGTACAGTCTTGTCATAAGGTAATTTAACCTCTCCATAGGTAGGATTAGTTATAGGTATATTAATTGCAACTGCCTTAGTAATCTTGATTAACTTCAAATTAGGGAGAGAAGATAGAAAACCGCTTTCGTTGATATCATCTGTCATTTCTAAAATGCTAAGCCATGCAGGAGTAGGGTGGTTGTTCTTGTTCTTATTAGCCACTACTCCCCTGAAAGTACTACTGAAGAGCATCAATAAAGTTCTAGGATTACATTTCATAAAACTTGAATAACTCAACCCATCAATTCCTAAAAGCAACGGTTTCATATTATTCACCTAGCAATGCCTTAATTCTTGTCTCTATCTCTTCTCTAGGAACTGCTCCCAGCAATTCATCTACTGGTTCTCCGTTCTTGAAGAATATAACTGTAGGTAAGCTCATTACTCCATATCTGGCTGAGATATCTGGATTCTCATCGCTGTTAATTTTTCCGAAACCTACTTGTGGGTAATCATGTGCTAGCTCTTCAATTATAGGTGCTAATATAAGGCAAGGAGCGCACCACTCAGCCCAAAAGTCTACAACAGCAACCTTATGTGAGTTTATGAAAGAGTCAAAGTTACTGGAATCAAGATGTGCTACTGCCTCTCTCCTCTGCTCTTCTTTTTTAGATGCTACTTTAGCTAGCTTCTTAGCTTTTTCCTCCAAAAGCTTCTGTAACTCAGGATCATTTTCCTCGTTCATAACTATCCAGATACTGTTTTCCTCGTACTTTAAAAAGTTTATTTTGTTTAATTTCTAAAAACAATGTTATGGTTGAAATTATCATAGTAGGTGGAGGAATTGTAGGTGCCGTCGTTGCTGATAAGCTTCAAGATATGAACAAAGATGTAAAGATTATAGAAAAAGAACGTAAAGTTAAACAGCTTAACTCAAACCGAAGCGTATGGTCTATTATACCACCATTATGCGGGGACTTAATGGAAAAGTGTTTATCTTCAATAGATTATTATGTCCAGCTATCACATAAGTACGGTGTTATATACAAGGAAATGAGTGTTATATCAGATAAACAGATAGGAAGAGAAATTTCGATGAACAAATTGAAAGAGATGGAACCCGATATTACTGTACCTGAGAGTACAAAAATGTACATCTACGAAAGGGCTCTTTATTTAGATGGAGAGAAACTTTTAGAAAAGGTAACGAAAAGTGTTATGATAAATGAGGAAGTGATCGGATACGAGATTAAGGATAACAAGATAACGAAATTACACCTTTCGTCAGGAGAGAACATTTCGGTGAACGGGAACGTTATTTTCTCTACCGGTTATCTCACTATAAAACTTTTTGGTATCAAAGATCTCGAGGTCTATAAGGGTCATTTGATCTCGAGTTCTTCTTCCTTCACTTTAAATAATATCTTGTTTTACAAAGGTAAGATATTCTTAAAGAGAAGAGGTTCAGAAGTTATTATCAGTTCGGATGCAGAGAAAACCACAGATAATAAGATAAACAATGAGAAAGTAAAAGATGCGGTGAATACAGTTAACTCCATCTATCCATTGAGTCATCAGATTTTAGTTAGCGTAGGTTTCAGGACAGCTTCGAGCAGCAAAAAGTACGTTATTGAAAAAATTGCTGAAAACGCGCTAGTTATTACTGGATTTAGATTTGGGTTTGCAATGGCTCCCTTTATTGTGGATGAGGCTTTAGGTCTTCTAAAGAGTGGGTCGTCATGAGAGTAAACTTCTTAATGTCTACAAAAGACCCTGTAGGAATTACGATTAAAAAACTAGGGTATAGGTTTGATGAAATAGAAGATGATGTGATAGATTTCAGGTACGACAAGGGAGACGTTATTGTTATATTTTCACGTCATGAGAGCTCGTCTAAGACTCCTTCATTAACTGTTCATTACCCTGGAAATCCGGGGTCTAATGCTTTTGGAGGAGAACCTTTTAAACTAGGGATAGCCTTTCCTAAATTATTATCCTCAATTTTTAGAGAGATATTAACTTTACCCGTGGATATCCAAAAGGCTATTGAAGCTACTCATCATGGTCCCACGTATCAGACTCATCCGGTGATCTTTGTGGAGATAGGTAGCGATATAAACTACTGGCAAAACGAGAACCTTGTAAAAATGATGGTTGAGGCTACCTTGAGAGGTGTGGATAAGTTCGATCAAACCGTATGTGAAGAGATTATTGCGGGAGTAGGAGGGACTCACTATACACCTTATTTTTCGAAGATAAGTACGTCTAAATGTATAGGGCATGTTGTATCCAAATATTACTTAAATGAGATAAACCAAGAGGTTGTGAGGCAAGTTATCATGAATTCCGTTGAGAAAGTAGATAAAATAATATTCGATAACGTTAATTTTTCTATTAAGAATAAAATTATAGAGTATATAAAATGGATCAACAGTAATATAAAATTAGAGTCTAGATAAGATTTCAGTTGTTAAAATAGGAGTTCCGATACAGATTATCTTGCAGTTTTTTGCATTCTCGTCATTGCATTTGACTATACTTATACTTGCATTTGGTAGTGAGATTCCCCAAGAACCAATGTCGTCTAAATCTATAAGATATGAGAGAAAAGCCCTAATAGGGTCGTAATGACTCACGGCGATAATTGTTCCTTCCTCTTTCTTAATAATATCTTCTACAAAGCTAACTATCCTCTTCATCAAGATCTCCCATGGCTCTAATCCTTTAGCCGAGATTTCTCTTTTATAAACTTTTACTCTCCAGTTATTAATTTCGTCGATTCTAAAGTTATTCAATTCGCCTAATTCCCTCTCTCTTAATCTATCATCTATGATTGACACTAGTCCTAACTCCTCTCCTATTATCGATGCAGTTTGGTAAGCTCTTAGTATAGGACTACTATAAAGTCTCGTTACTGCTGGGATTTTCCTTAACTCTTTAGCGGTCTCTTTAGCTTGTTGTCTACCTTCGTCAGTCAACGGGTATTTGTTTATATCGTCAGAAAGAATTCTTTGAACGTTTGAGACTGATTGGGCATGTCGAATAAACACTATAACAACCATGTTAAAGAGCTTTTACACGCTGATTATAAAAAATTGTTTTTGAATAATTTTCGATAAATTGCCCCTTGTCAAAATAATAATAAAGTTTATCAGAGGCGTATAGTCAATAAGATCTTATGGAGACAAAAGTAGGAATTATAGGAAATAAGGTGATCCACGTCATAAGAGATACTGATCCTATATCACTAGCAGCAAAAGAGCTTAGAGAACATAACATAGGTGCACTTGTAGTAATAGATAATAATAATAAGATAGTAGGAATATTCACAGAAAGGGATCTAATTAAAGTAGTTGCTGATGGCAGGACTGATGCAAAAGTGTCTGATTACATGACTAGAAATGTAATAGGAGTTACAGAAGACACAGATATAGTAGACGCACTAGAAGTTATGCTGGATAATGGTTTTAGACATCTGCCGATTTTAAGTAAAGACGGAAAGATAACTGGATTAGTGAGTATAAGAGATTTAGTGAAAGCTTTATTAGACCCTCATGTTTTTCAATTTAAAAAAGAGGCTTCGGAAGTCAAGGGTTCTGGTTATATATGTCCAGTCTGTGGAATAGAAATTGATGAATTCGGATATTGTGGTTGTGGCACCGGCTCTGGATAAATTTTATTAGTATAGTATTCATTTTTTATCTAATGATAATATTCTATGCGATCGGTGAAAGAGATAGGGCAAAGGAGCTTGTAAAAATTATTACTAAAACTAGATGGAAAACAGTATCTAAACATGCCATAAAAATTGCTAGTTCATCAATAGGTGCTTCTATAGTTTTATTCAAGCCTACAAAAGCAGGTCTAGCAGTAGCATTATGGTTAAAGCAAAAAGCCGAAGAGTTGGGTATGATGGCGATGGTAGGTTGGTTCACGCAAATCGAGAATATACCGCCTGAGGTGGAGGAAGCGATAAAAACTGATTTAAATAAGCTCTTAATGAAGGAGTTGGACGTTCCTTGGTCACCTGAGATTAATGTAAAAAATCTGTAAAAATACTTATTAATCAAAAATATAAATTTAAGTTAAAATAAATATTTTCTAAATCAGAGTTAAGAGAAAGGTACTAATTAACCCGTTATCTGATTCGGCTCAAGTAATTTCTCGTTCCTGAATTGTACGGTATCGTTACTCTTAGTTATTATCGTATAGTCCACTATGCCGGAAAGGTACTTCTGAATCTTCTCAAATCTTCTCTGGTCAAATGTCATAAATGACTCATCAATTATGAAGAACGGACTCTTAAAATACTCTTTCAATCCTATCAATACTAATACCAATGCTATTGCAGTCTTCTCTGAAGTAGACAGTTTCTTCAAATCCATCTTCACATTGTCCTTCTTTATTACTATTCTATATTTCTCATCTATTTCAGCTGTATAATTAAATTCAAGATCCCTCATTAAAGAGTTAGCCAGGTTGCTAAAAGTGTCCTTCACTACAGTTAGTCTTCTAATGTATTCCTTATCTAGAGTAGAAATTTGATCTTCTATATCCTTTATATTCTTTCTGAAGCTTTGTAGTTCTTCCATAATTCTTTTAGGTATGCCTATTCTTTGTAGCTCTAACTCTATATTGCTCCTTTGTTGCTGAAGCTCTTTTATACGTTTATCAAGTTCACTTTCTCCACTTAAGCTTAAGTCTTTGGTGTCAAGCTCCTCTATTTTTTCCTTCAGTTCTCTAATTTGTCTCTGCAATGTTTCAATAGATTTTTGTATCTCACCTATCTCTAGTTTATACGTTTCTAGTTCATTTTGCTTATTAGTTAATTGTTGTTCATATTTCTCTATTTCTTTTACTTTATTAGTAATTGTATTAATCCTGCTTTGTAAGTTGTTTATTTCCTTTGTTATCTCGTCCCTTTGTCTAGTTACTTCTGTTAGTTCTTTCTTTATGGTATCTAATCTCTCCTTCCAAATTGAAGGATTTACTTCATGTCCACAAACGTAACATACGGCTAAATGTCTCTCATCAGCCTCTTTTATTTCATCTAGTACTCTCCCAAGCATTCTGTAGTCTACGTCTAGGTTATACTTTTTTGAGTTAAGATTTTGTAACTTTGCGTTAAGTTCTTCTATCTCTTTTAATAAATTCTCTTTAGAAATAGAGTTCAGATTCTTTTTAAGTTCTTCTATCTCTCTCTCAATTCTTTTTGCTTTAGCTTCCTTTTCTCTCAATTCTTTTTGCCTTACTTCAAGTCTTTTTTCTAAGTCTTCTAATCTATTCTTCTTAGTTATCCTGATACTATTTTCAGTGTTTATTCTTATACTCTCTCTATCTTTTTCTAGTTTCTCTAACTGTTGATTTATTGCCTCTAATTGTTTCATATAATTTTCAGCTTCATTATATTTCTTTTGATATTCTTCATATGTTGCTTTTATTTCTCCCAGTTTATATTGTAAGTTTTCTTTTTTCTTCTTAATCTCATCAATTTTTGATGCCGCAGATATAAACCACTCTATGTTCTCGTCTCCGACTAATATTCTTGCTACTAACGGGTTCTCGGGTGAGAAATACGACAGTAGTAATGCATTTTTATCATCCATATACAGTTTTTTCTCCTCCTCTATCCTATTCTTAATTCTCTTAAATCTTCTGTAATATAATTTGCCGTCTATTTCAGCTTCGACATATCCTTCATCACTAAAAACATTCAGCAGATCCTCCGCTGTTATCTCCGATGTTAACAACGAAATCAAAGCTCTCGCTAACGATGTTTTACCATATGCATTAGGCGCTTCGTATATAGATATGCCCTTCTTTATAGAGAGATAAAGTTCTCTGCTAATACCGCCTACATTATAAAGCCTAACTTGCATTAATCATAATACGTGATACTCACCTTAAAAATATTTTGATTAAACTAATAGGGATATTAAGGTTTAGGCTAATTCTAATGACATTTATATCTCTCTGGAAAGAATGAGAACAGTTAGCTCGTACTAACTCAAGTAGAATTATTTTATTTTTATTAAGAATTATTCAAGTAATTAAGGGCTAACCTTTCTGTTATCAAGAGAAAAATAAAGTTTAAAGTAAATTGCAAAAGTATTAATCCTACATGAAAAGAAAGGTTATTTTTGATACAGATACAGCAAGTGATGACACTATAGCTCTCTTATTGTCACTAGAATTTTTCGACGTGGAAGGAGTTACAGTAGTTGCTGGAAATGTGAAGTATGAAAATGAGATAAATAATGCTTTATTTACTCTAGAATATTTCGGCTATTCTCATGTACCGGTCTTTTTAGGGGCTTCTAGGCCGATTAGAGGTATCTGGAGGACTGTTGAAGAAGTTCATGGAGAGAAAGGTATGGGGAGGTTGGATATACCAAAACCCTCGAAAAAACCAGAAAATATTTTTGCAAGCGATGCAATAATAGAGCTATCAAAAAAATATAATGGAGAACTAGAAATCTTAGCCGTATCACCTTTAACGAATTTAGCATTAGCGTACTTGAAAGATCCTTCTATAATAAAGAGAATTAAGAAGGTCTGGATTATGGGAGGTGCCTTTACAAGAGGCAATACGACGGAAATCGCAGAGTTCAATTTTTGGGTAGACCCAGAGGCTGCTGAGATAGTCTTGAAAAGCGGTTTTGATATTACAATAGTACCGTGGGAAATAGCTGAGGAAGCCGCTACAATAACAGATGATGAGTGGTCAAGAATTTCATCTATGGGTACAAATCGTTCGAACTTTTTTATCAAAGTTAATGAAGTTCTAAGAGAATACTCCAAAAGTACAGGATCCAAGGGTAGCGTACATCCAGATTCACTAACTGTAGCCATTGCTTACGACAACAGTATTATTCTCGAATCAGTAGAGAAAAGAGTGGATGTAGAGGTTTGTGGAAAATCAAGGGGGGCTATGCTGGTGGACTGGTATGATATGACAAAGAGTGATATAAAGGTAGAAATAGTTACAAAAGCAGACTCCTCTAAGTTTAAGAAGTACTTATTTGAGGTTCTTTCAAAAGCTTAGAACATTCCGCAGTAACAACGACGTTAAGGGATTTAACATTTATTCCTTTCTCACTCAGTTCTTTATATAACCCCTCAAGATCTACATTAACGTCTATAATTTGATTAGAGTCTTCACAGTAAACATTTACGTGTAAATCCCTCTTAATTTCATACCACGTTATTCCGTTAACTTCGAACGAATTTAGTAGCCCCGCTTTTTCCAGGGCATTAAGCGCGTTGTATACTGTGGATAAGCTTATACTTGGCTCTGATTTCTTAAGCTCATTATATATCTGCTCACCGTTAAAATGACCTCCACTATACAATAGTTTTAGTATTGACAGTCTCTGAGGTGTAACCTTCAATCCTTTTTGTCTTAATAGGTCAGCTAAGTCTATTTCCACAAGTAATAACAACTAACACAAAACAATTTAAAAATTATTTACAAATGTGATATATTCTATAATTTTCATGGGATATAACTCATACCTTATAATTGGAAAAGGCATTTTATATTGTTGTTTATGTACGGTTCATGTGTATTTTATGGATGTTTCACTGTAAAAACTTTAAATTCCGCGAGTAAAATTGTTTTTAATAGGCAGGATCACCTCTGGGAGTATGAGTATTAACTCAACGATGACCAGAGGGCCAATGTTTAAATCGTGGATTCCTCTTTGATATCTTCAACAGTTCTTTTATCTTCGACACCCTCCACTTTAATTATCCGTTTGATGATGTTAATTTTTTCATTAATATTTTCAAGGAAGATAATAAGGTCCTCTCTTCTTCTCTTCAACGATAAATGGAAGGGATTCTCTTCATACCTTCTGTCTAGGAAGAGCAGCTCACGTTCAACTAACTCTTTCTCGTTCTCATAATATACGTAAAGCTCTATTATGTCAAGGATATCTTTCCTTTCCTCAGCTTTTAAAGAGTAATAAGGGCAAATATAGCATAGAAGAGGGTGGGGTGTAGCTCTTCTATCTTTTCCGATCCACTCGAGCAATATTGAATCTTTTTTGATTACATATCTGGAACAAACTCCATTCATAAAGTAAATGCAGCTGTCCCTCTTCTTTCTCCCCTCTTCTATCTTGTCTTCATAATTACTTATCTCCTTTGAAAATACCATATCAGCAATTAGCTCTCTAAACTTCTCCATCAAATAATATACTATGAATTTATGAGTTTAAATTTCATTATGATATACCATGGGAATAGTAAGAGAGCCTATAATCGTGAGGCCACACGATTCATTGTTACATACAATAAAGATTATGACAATGGAATATGTGCCTAAGTTGATAGTAGGGGATGAGAACGGCAATCCTTTAGGTGTAGTGACACAAAAAGATGTTCTCAAGTTTATAAGTAAAATGGGAAGTAGAGAGCTTGATAGCGTTTACGTCTCCGAAGTTATGAGAAAGGATATAGTGACGGTTACAAGTGACATTGAACCGCTTGAAGCCGCTCAAATAATGATAGAGAAGAAACAACCTATGCTAATAGTCACCTCGGACAGCGGGAGAATTTTAGGTATGATAATAAAAAGCGACCTATCTCAGTATTACGGTAGTTTGATTAGAGGAATACAAAAAATTTCGGAATATATGACCAAAAATCCAATAATTATCAATGAAAATTCTAGCATGCATGAGGCATTGAACTTGATATTATCAAACGACATCAGCAGATTAATAGTGGTCAGTGACGGGAAAATTGTCGGTACAATAACCACCACAGACCTCTTATATTTAGCTCCAGTGTTGAAGATGAAGGAAGTTAACGTAAAAGTTAAGGAGGTAATGACACCAACTATTGTTATAGTAGATGAATATGAGGACCTAAATTACGCTGCTAGATTAATGGCTAATAGAAAGGTCAAAGGTCTTCCCGTAGTGGGTGTTTCCGGAGAACTAAAAGGTATACTAACTACAACTGATATTGTTAGAGCGTTAACTGATGAGAAAACTAGAAAATATCTTCTAGAACTTAAACTCTACACTACTACCTTTTAATTACTTCAAGCTTATGTTCGATACTGTTTTCTTTATCTCTCCTATCATCTATTTTAATAAGGGTGACTATCCTCTTAACTCCCATCCTTTCCAGTTCATCATTGATTTCTTTCAGTACGTATCCAAGTTTGGTTATATCGTCTAGTTCTAATGTGGACATTGCAGGTGAAGGGTAGTATTTTATACCTAATCTATCTAGGACATCAAAAACCTTCTTTATATAAGGCGAAAGGCTTGTACTAGATGTTCCTATCGGTTCGACACTTATATCTACAAGAACTTTTTTAGGCATACAGAAATTCTATCACTTGGACTTAAAAAAATTTATAAGAACTGACTTGGCCACCACTCCTCTTGTTTAGGTTTAAACCCAAGTAATCTCATAACCCTTTTCGCATCATCCCTACTGATCCTTACGTCTTTATGAACTTCTAACAACGGGTACGGATACCCTCTTACTGAAATTGCCGCTAAAGTGTTTATGAATTCTAACAGTTTTCCTCTTTCAAAAAAGTCAAATTTTAAGATCCTGCCATCTTTATCTAGCCTCACCAATGAAGTGTAAAATTTTAGGTTTGACATTATCCTACTTGCTTTTTTACTTACTACATACTTATCCTCAATTGTTTTCTCCGTGGGTTGAGTATAACCGATACCTTGAGTAAAGAGCTCTAAAACTACTACATCGGAATAAGGTTGACCAAAGATGTCCGATGACTTACTGTTTTTAGATATGAATAGAAGTTTCTCTCTATACTTCTCTATAAGTAGCGAGATAGCATAGTGGTTTTCCGCAACTAATAACTTGTGCATTTTTTCCTCGCTTTCTCTCTCCTTGAGGGAGATAATATCATCGACAGTAAATATATCATCTATATCCGAAATTTTCTCAGTTACTTTATGTCTTCCTATCTTTTTTGCTAAACTTCCGTCCAATAGGATTAGGTCGGCTTTGTCCCCATTCTTTATTGCCAATTGCAACTCCATTAATTGCATAACAAGCGAGATTCTTTCCTTAGCATGATTACCGGGCCTGAAAGCATCAATTAGCACCTTATCGTCTACTCTCTTTATATTTCTTCCATCATACAATACAGCTTCAGCATCAACGATAAACACTACTCCTGATCTAGTCTCTTTAGACCACATTCCACCGTCAATAGCTAAAATGTTTTTTGAAGGTATATTAGTTGGAGGTAGATATGTAATCCATTTGGTATCTAATTTTTCTTTAACCATGGCAAATAACTGGTTTTTTAATTCAGCAGTGCTTACTAGTATTCTTTGTTTGTTTTCTAGTATTTCGTTATACAACCTGCTGATCATTAGATACCACCTCCACCTTGCTTATGCCGCCTTTCTTTTCCAACTTGAGTACATAATCTCCAGCCTCCATTAACTCCTCTTCGTGAGTTACAAGAATAATTTGGTGAACTATTTCAAGAGATGACCGTATTATGTCTATTAACTCTCTCCTTCTGTACTCATCAAGATTAACCGTTGGTTCGTCCATAATCAATACTCCGGAATCTCTCATTAGAGATTTAGCTATCGCAAGCCTTAAGGCTATTGCAATAGATGTTCTTTCCCCACCGCTTAAAGCATTTACAGGGACTTCGTCCCCTTTATCATTATACACTACTATTGCACTAGCTTTGTTCTTTCCCTTACCTCCCTGCTCAAAATTAAGTTCTAAAGCTCTATATGTTAGATCAAATTTAGAAAGTATAGTTATGAGATTATTCTCTATGGATGTTTTTGCATTATTCTTAATGTAAGCCTGAAGTTTCTTCTCGCTTAATATCTCCCTAAGTCCCTCTAGGTTCTTCTTTGCATCGATTAACTTTTTCTCTTTTTCCACTTTCTTTTTAATCTCTTCCAGCTCCTTAAGGTCGTTATCTATGGTAGACTGTAATGCTTTTATTTCTCCCTCTAGCTTTCCCATCTCTACAGATAATCTGTTGTATTCGTCGTTCATTTTTTCCACTTCCTCTTTTAATTTTTGGTAATAGGCTACATCAAACTTAATTGTACTGATTTCCTCTTCCACATTCTTCAGTTCATTTTCCAGTGTAGTCTTTCTTAGTTTCTCGTTTTGTAGGACTGCTAGTTTAGCTTTTACGTCCTCTAACTTTCTTTTCAGGCTCTGAATCTCAGTAATCTTATTCTCAATTTGTTTCTCGATCTCTAATAATTTTTTATTGTCATTAGGTAATTCAAACTCTTTAAGTATTTGTGATAGTTTTTCTGTGTCTTCAGCTTTTTGTTTCTCCTTCTCAGCTATTTCTCTCTCTAGATCCTCGATCTCGTTTTCTGACACACGGCTTACCTTCAAATATCTGTTATGATAATCTTCAAGTTTCTTTAGCTGATCCTTGACCCTATTATATTCCTCGTGGACAGGCTGGTAGTTCTTAACCTTCTCTTCATAATCCGCTTTTTGTTTCTCCAATTTTTCTAACTCTTGCTTGAGGTTCTCATACTCCCCCTTTAGCTTCTGTAAACTCAGTATTTGAGATTGAAGTTGCATTATAGTGCTTTGTAAGCTGTTGATATAATCAGACAAGCTAAGGTATTGCTTGTTTAGTTCCAGTTTTTGTTTACTTAGTTGCTCAATTTTTTCGGAAAGTTCTTGATATATTTTTGACCTCTCATGTGCACTTAAGTCTCTTCCGCAAACCGGGCATTTACTTACACTTTCAAGGGAATGTAAGTTGTTCTTAATAGAGACTAGTTGCTTGATTTCTCCTTCTACCTCACTTTTTTTAGAAGTAATTTCCTCTTTTTCTTTTCTTTTCCTCTCTAATTCTTCATTTAACGATTCTAACTTTGTCTTTAGTTCTTCATCATTAATAATTTTCATTTCTGACAGTCTTCTCTTCTTTTCCTCAATATTTCTTTTGATATTTTCTAGTATACTAGTCAGCCTAGTATACTCGTTTTCCACATTTTCTAATTCCATTTTCTTTCTGTTAAGTTCTTGATATATCCTCTCTTTATCTTCGAGCCTCTTCTTTTCCTCTAAATCAGATTTCTTTGAATTAAGTTGTTTAATTAGATTATCAAGGAATTGTGAGGTTTGTTTGATAGAACTGATTAACACTTTAGCTTCCTTTATGGCATTCAGTTTGTTATTTAACAGCTCCTCATCTTTAACTTTTGTTTCTAAGTTTTCTTTTTCTCCAAGAAGACCGGGTAATTGTCTTAATTTCTCTTCTATTTCTTGAATCTCCTTTTGTATAGAGAGTTTGTTTTGGAATAAAGCCTCTACTTTTGCCTTTTTGTCTTCGAGCTGTGTTATTTCTGTTTTTTTCTTTTGTATATCTTCTTGAATTCTCTTTACTCTTTCAGTGATCTCTTGCAATTGTTTTTGATCTTCTTCTATTCTCTTCTTGTTATCATTAATCCTCTGCTCTATAATCTTATACCTTTCTTTTTCCCCCTCTAGGTACTTTAGTTCATTATCTACTTCCTTTATTAGTTGATGAATAGGACCATTAGTCTCTCTAAGTTCATTCATCCTTTCAATTCTTAGAATTTTATCCATTATTTTAGAAATATTATCAAAAATTTCCTCTATTTTACCTTGTGCAATAAATAAAGTAGATGAGAAGATTTCTTCATCAGCATTTATCAACTTATATACTGTAGCATCAACTTCTTTGGCTCCTCTAGCTAAGGTCTTATACCCGTTTGGAAAGATTTCCGAAATAGTATCCGTTATACTTCCCTTGATTAAACGCGTAATTTGATAGGTCTTTCCGTTGATTTCAACATCTAATTCTACTTTCGCTTCTTTGCTTCCTTTTCTAATCAAGTCGTCTTGGTTTATTTTCCTCACTGGGTCTCTAAATAAAGAAAAGTAAATGGCGTCTATTATAGAACTCTTTCCAGCTCCGTTATGGCCTATAATTACGTTAATTCCAGGCTTAAACTTTATATCCGATTTTTCATGACTTAGAAAGTTTTCAAGATAAATTCTTTTTATCTCCATCATTTCAATCTAACCCCGCAAATTTCCTAAGGAGCTTATATACTTCATCTTCGTTTTTTTCCTTAAGTATTGAAAGTACTAACTTTGCGTTAGACTCTGTGTATCTGGCAACCTTGACTAAATAGTCCATAATCATTTCATCTAGGGACGAAGTAGGAGAAACTTTAGGGTTGTTTTTTGTCTCGTCTATGTAAGACGTATTGTCCTTCGCTATTCTGTAATACTCTGAGACTTTAGACAAATCTCTCAGCTTATTTACGATTTCGTTTTTCTTTCGTGGAGTCCCCTCAAGTGTAATGTGTAAAATTGGTTTTTTCGTGTTCCCGTTTATTAAGGACGTAAGCCTGATAATTAAAGACTCAACTTCTTTTTCTAGATTATTTGTATTAATCGTAACTTCTAATTGTGGTCTAATATCAGTATTGATATAATGTATAGAAGGTTCATTAGTGGAGTAATCGATAATGGTTACACCTTTCTTATTCTTTTGGTATCCCTCGAGTTCTGCTACACTTATAATATCTGGTGAACCAGCTACTTCTACGAGCGTTCCTCCATCAAGAACATGTTTTATTCTGTCATGGAAATGTCCTAAAGTTATTATTCCAAATCCCTTGGGAAGATCCGATATTTCCAGTTGATAACTGTATTGGTAAGGTAATAGCGGATTGACACCTTGATGAAGCATTAAGATGCTCTTCCTAGAGGAAGGTTTCATTTTTTCTAGTTTCTCCTTTAACGCCTTGGCTCCCGTCAAGGGAACGTGGGAGATGCCAAAAATTTCAACGTCATTTAGCTTATAATAGTTCTTTTGATGATCAAGAAGTATTAATAAACCTTCTTCTTCTAATATTCTTTGCGGGAAAATACTACTTCCTCTTTTTGGAGAATCATGGTCACCGGCAATAGCAATAAAAGGTATTTCTTTCTCTTTTAATCTCTTGAGCTCCCTTAAAGCTACCAATATAGCCTTGTTAGGTGGTTCGTTCTTGTCGAAGAAATCACCTGTATGTATAATAGCGTCGACTCTTTCTTTAATACCTATATCGATTATTTGCCTGAAGGTGTCGTATATATCTTCTTCCCTGAAGTCCTTATCATATTGTCTTTTCCCTAAGTGTGTATCCGAAACGTGTAAGATCCTCATGGTTATCCCCAGAAGGCTGTATCTATGTGCTTAATTTCATCCTCTTTAACACTCTTCCATTCTGAGATTAGATCGGGGTCATTTCCAGCTAATTTTCCTTCGAACTTATCTATTTTAACTAAGGCAGGTAACTTAACGATATTACCTACTATTATAGCCTCTCCTGTATCCAAGGACGATAACTCTTCTACCAAGTCTTCACTTAGATTATCGCTGGTTTCCAGAACGTATTTTTTGTCTGTAGGTTCTACTATCTTAAGAATTATTTTATTTGTCATCTGGCTCAGTATATTTTCGTCAAGACCTTTAGGTCTCTGACTGACTATTATCAAGCCTACACCGAATTTCCTGCCTTCTCTGGCTATTCTACCCGCCCAATGCTTAGTTAACGTGTTTTCATCTTTCGATAATAGAACGTGAGCCTCCTCTATTACAGATATGATAGGGAACTTGAGACCGCCGGTTCTCTTAATCTTATTCTCCTTTCTGGCATGTAAAATTCTTCTTAAGTAATGGGCGACTACAGCGTCTATACCGTCCTCGTCTAGAGAGCTTAGGTTAACTACATTTACTCTACCCACTTTTAGTCTATTTATTACGTCTCCGAAAGTGAAGTCTATTAGCTCGCTGTACCTATCCGCAAAGTCCTCTATCTTATTCAGTACTTCATCCCTACTATCTTTTCTTTTTTCATCCTTAGACACTTCATTAACTTTCTCGGTCAATAGCTGAACGAAATTTGTGTTTAGTTCAGCGAAACTAATGGTATTCTCAGTTATGCCATTTTTGACTTCCTCAACAAACTGCTTGAATGCCCTCCTTAAAATTCTATATTGAATTATAGCGTTCTCTCTCAGTTCTAGCAAGGTTGCAAACTCACTAACCGTTAGAGACAATGGATTAATCTTCGGTTCTATTTGGTTTAATCTAGGAATCTCACTATCGTAATATTCTCCGTGATAATCGAAAATCAGAACTGAGCCGCCGTTCTCGGCTATCCGGGATGAAAGCACGGCTACGGTATTGGACTTTCCAGATCCTGTTGCAGCTAAAATTGCTAAGTGTCTAGCCAGAGAGTTAAGTTTGATTTTAACTTCTACGTTAGTTCCTATCACCCTACCCAACCTTATTTCACCATTAGAAAACACGCTTCTTAGCTCTTCATCTGTTGCAAGCCTTATAGGTGACCCAGCTACTGGAGGTATATCAGGTCTCGATAACGTACCGTTTAGCTTACAAAGTAATTTTATCTTGGCCTTTACGAAGTAGGGGATCGAGTTATTAAATTTCTTAATTTTTTGTATGAATTCTATATCGCTTAAATTATTATCAAGGAGTGGGCTGCCGGTAAAAGTCTGAGTAACTAAACCTAACACTTTTTCGTCATCATATTCTATTACAACGTAATACCCGTTTCTTATCTTCTTTTCAAGAAGGGCTGTTGCTTGTTCGGTAGTTGCTGAGCCCACTATATATCCTATCGTCATATCAGACTAATATGCTCGATAAACATTTATTAATTTTGCGAAAATATATAGTATTACCGACTCCCAACTAATCTAGAACAAATAAAATTTATCCCAAAGAAAAATAAAAATAAAAATGAAACATTTATGCAGCTACGTTCTTTGCTGTTTGTGCTATTTTTGCTTCTTCCTCGGCGTATGCGCAGAGCATTGCTTCTACGTCTGCGTAGCCTTCAGCTTTTGCTGTTAGGGCTACTTTGTTGTAAGTATCTACGTGTTCTTTTCCTTCTTTCTCAGCAAACTCACTGAGTAGTGCTTTAACCTTTAAGAGCTCGCTTACGTTCTTTGCTGTTTGTGCTATTTTTGCTTCTTCCTCGGCGTATGCGCAGAGCATTGCTTCTACGTCTGCGTAGCCTTCAGCTTTTGCTGTTAGGGCTACTTTGTTGTAAGTATCTACGTGTTCTTTTCCTTCTTTCTCAGCAAACTCGTTTAATATTTTTTCGAGGGCGAGGTAGACCATTTAGGTACCCAAGTTATCATTACCTTAACCGGATATATAAAGATTTGTTAAACATTTTTCGTATATATCTAAAAAAATTAATGAAGTTTAGGCTACATTTATGTTAGATTCAAGAAGTTTCTCGTAAATTTCCTTAGCTTTTTGATAGTAAATCTCTGCTTGTTTCGTAAGCTCTTCTTTCTCTTTTATATCACTGATTTTTTCTGACAAGAGCTTGCTTAATAGATATATAGTAGACGTAAGCATAAATTCCTCTTTAACATCGTCACCTTTCTTATTCTTAATTTCGTTTAACCACTCTTTCATACTATTAACTCCCATATACTTTACGAGTTTTTCAAGAATTCCTTTAGCATGACCTAGCTCTACAAGAGACTTCTCTTTTACCATTTGAGCCTCTTCCTTTCTGTTAAGTTGGTACAATTTTTCTGATGTGAATGAGAGGAGTAGGTGGTCTTCAGAATTAGCCATAAACAGTCCTTTTAGCCCCATTTCTGTTTGTGTTCCTTTCATTTACCCTCAACAATTAAAAAGCTCTGGTGTTATAAAAATATTTGAAAAAAGGTGATGAATAACTCCAATGCTGAAAAGTGACGATGTAACCCGAGTCTGAGAAAGAATTATCATATATTGACGGATAATTTAATTTGTTATGATATCCGCAAAAAAGATGAGGGCTCTGGAAATAAACAGCGAAGCCTTAGGAGTACCTACATTATTACTCATGGAGAACGCCGGCAGGAGCGTTAGAGATGAAATAATAAAGAGGTTTGATCCTGAAGGCCTTAAGGTCAAGGTATTTGTGGGACACGGTGGAAAAGGTGGAGATGGATTAGTAACAGCTCGACACCTTGCAGGAGATGGTGCAGAAGTAGAGGTTTTCTTATTCGGCGAAAATAAACACAAGGACGCTGTCTTAAACCTTAATGTAATAGAAGAGATGGACTATTCCGTAAAAGTAACCGAGGTAAAAGATATATCCCAACTTTCTCCAGTGCAGACTGACGTATTAATCGACGCGATGCTCGGTACGGGATTCTCTGGTAAACCCAGAGAGCCTTTCGCTACAGCGATAAAAGTTTTCAATGAAAGCAAAGGGTTCAAGGTTTCCATAGACGTACCATCTGGAGTAGATCCTGATACTGGTGGTGCACTTGGAGAATATGTAAACCCTGACTTGATAGTGACATTCCATGATCTAAAGCCAGGTCTTCAACGTTTTTCGGAGAAAACGGTCGTAAAGAAAATTGGAATTCCGAAGGAAGCAGAAATATACGTGGGACCTGGAGACCTCGTCATAAACATAAGGAAAAGGGATTACAGAGCCAAAAAAGGCGATAACGGAAGGGTTCTAATTATAGGTGGGAGTTATACGTTCAGCGGTGCTCCTACGCTATCAGCATTAGCTGCTTTGAGAACCGGAGCCGATTTGGTTTATGTTGCCTCTCCAGAAGAAACAGCAAGAATAATAGCTGGCTTCTCACCCGATTTAATATCTATAAAACTTAAGGGTAAAAACATATCAAAGGAGAATTTAGAGGAGCTTAGACCGTGGATAGATAGAGCGGATGTTGTAGTAATAGGTCCTGGTATGGGTATGGAGCCTGAAACAGTTGAAGCCTCTAGAGTCATCGTAGATTACCTTAAGTCGTTAGATAAACCTGCTGTAATTGATGCCGATGCTCTCAAAGCCAATGCTGGGAGGGAACTTTACCCAAACGCTGTAATAACTCCTCATGCTGGCGAATTCAAGATTTTCTTTGGAGAGACTGTAAAGGAATCTATAAGGGAGAGGGTTAAACAAGTTATAGACGCCGCTAAAAGGTGTAGATGCACGGTATTGTTGAAAGGCTATGTGGATGTAATAAGTAATGGTTCGGAGTTTAGGTTGAATAAAACTGGTAATCCGGCTTTGGCGATAGGAGGTACCGGTGATACACTTACGGGGATCGTGGCTACATTTATGGCTCAAAAGGTTAATCCTTATACTTCCGCATATATGGGAGTCTTTGTGAACAGCTTAGCAGGTTCGACAGCATATCAAAAACTCGGTGAACATTTAGTAGCTACGGATATAGTTGATCACATACCGGAGGTGCTGAATAATCCGGTAGAGGCATTCAAAAACAAAGTATACAAAAGGATAATTAAAGACTAGGGTTTAAACGGTTTAAACGTCCTTTCACTTCCCTCTCATTTTCTTTACTATTTCTAAAGCCTTGTCTGCATGTTCTTCAGCTTTCTTTAATTTCTCAAGAACCTCTATGATTTTCCCATTTTCATCTATTATAAACGTGACTCTTTGTGCACTTGTTCCCTTTTCATTTAATACTTGATAAGCCTCGCTTATCTTTTTCTCTTTATCTGAAACAATCGGGAATTTTGCATTGTATTTCTCAGCGAACCTCTTTTGAGTGCTTAAAGAATCTACGCTTACTCCTATGACTTCAGCGGATAGTTCCTTGAACTGGTCATACAGCTCTACAAACCTCTGTATTTCCCTAGTACAGCCTGGTGTGAATGACTTAGGATAAAAGTAAAGCACTACTATTAATTTGCCCTTATAATCGGAAAGTTTAACTTTACCAGTGCTTGCTTCAGCTTCAAAATCAGGGGCATCCATACCTTTACTTAACGGCATAAGTAATCATCTAACCCACAATTTTTAATAATTTAAGCTTTTATATCATATTTTCACACGCGTTACTAATATGAGGAAAATACCTAAGACTATGTCAACTCAACACCCTGATAATGCCAGAGTGCCTGAGTGGAATAAGGGCGAAGTAATAAGCGGTGAAGGCGAAGTAATTGAAGCTTATTTAGCGTATTCTCATTATGGTGTGGATGAGGTCATGTGGGACGCAGAGGGAAAAGACGTAGATACCCACGTAGTCAGAAAACTACTTTCTCAACACCCTGAGTTTTTCAAGGAAAAAGTATTAGGTAGGGACATATTCCTGACTTACAGAATTCCGAACCCGAAGATTGAGGGAGCCGAAAAGAAAGTATTCGCGGAAACTCTTCAAAGTATTCCGATCACCTATGACCTAGCAGAGAAATTCTATGATACAAAACCTACCCCTCCGGTATTCGAGGTGATTCTTCCTTTCACTACTGATTATAAAGATTTGATCTCTATCGTAAAATATTATGAGAACGTGATAGTCAATACAGAGGACGTGAAACTCGTCGATGATATTTACGTGAAAGACCTTATAGGTGAGATAAACCCTAAAAAAATCGAAATAATACCGCTCATCGAAGACAGAGATTCTATGCTAAGAATAGACGAGATAGTAGGTGGTTATGTTAAAGCTCTTAGACCTCCTTATATGAGAGTGTTTCTGGCTAGGTCAGACCCTGCAATGAACTACGGGATGATCTCCGCTATACTTTCGGTGAAATATGCACTTAGCAGACTAGGGAAGATGGAGAAACAACTTAACATATCTTTCTTCCCTATGTTAGGGGTAGGAGCATTACCGTTTAGAGGACATTTTAGTCCTGATAATGTAGATAGGACAATGGACGAGTACAGGGGTGTTTATACTTATACAGTTCAGTCAGCTTTCAAATATGATTATGAAGATGATCAGGTAGTAAGTGCCATAAGGAAAGTTAACGAGAGAGGTGTGCAGGAGAAACCCATACTAAGTGATGACGAGGAAGATATTCTTAAAAAAATAGCTAGATTGTATACAGAAAGTTATCAACCAATAATAGAGAGTTTGGCAGATGCTATAAACAAGATAGCTCTTTTATTACCTAGAAGAAGAGCGAGAAAATTGCATATAGGACTGTTTGGATATTCAAGAAGTACAGGTAAAGTAACGTTACCCAGAGCGATAGCATTTACTGGAGCGCTTTACAGCCTAGGTATACCTCCTGAAATAATCGGTATTTCCTCTTTAGGCAAACTTAACGAGAAGGAATTCGAGGTATTTTCCCAGAACTACAAATACTTTAAGTATGACATTCAATGTGCTGCTAAATTCATTAGCTTAGAGTCCCTTGAACTACTTAAACAGATTTGGAACGTGGATAAGGATACACTGACTAAGATAAAAGGAGATATCGATTTCGTTGAACATCAGCTAGGGATACACATTGGGGGAAATGACTACGTAAGTAGAAAGCATAACTTAATGACAAGTCTGGCGTTATTGGCGTTGAAAGAAGGACACATAGATGAAGCTAAGAATTACCTTTTAGAAATGGCTAAAATAAGAAGATCATTGGGATGAGAGTACTAGTAAACGGCTTGTTACAGTTTGACTCAGGTAAAACAACTTTTTCTCTATCTTTATTATCAACCTTAAGGCAAAATGGAATAGAATTTTTTCCTCACAAACCCGTGGCAGGTCATAACGCTTGGTACAGCTTTTCGACACTCTTAAGAAGTGAGGAGTTAAACGCTCTAGTTGGAAATGATGCGTTAAAATACTATGACGAAATAATACGATATAAGAGTGAAAAGAGCGGAATAATAAACATAATAAACGAGATTAATCCATTTGCAGTATTACTAGCACCGCCAGATTTACAAAAGATAAACTTTGATGTGAGGCTTTACAAGGAACTGATAAATGAAGGAGTTATTGTAATGTTACGTGTCTTCGACTGCGAATCGGTATTTCATTTCTCACTACAAGGTTTCGAGAAGATAGTCCCAGACTCATTAACGGGAAAAGTTTTACACTTAAAGAAGATTTTTAAGGCTACTGAAATCTCTAAGGAAAAACTTCGGGAGCTTGTAGATTCTTCGCCTGCGATAACCGAGAAGTGTACACGGAGAGTTTTTCAGAATTACAAGAACGTATCAATCGAGTCATACAACGACGCGCTTTCCCCTAACTACACATCTTTAGACGTAGATTTAATGTTTGTAGTTACACCGGGTAAAGCATTCTTAATCGAGGAATTTAAAAAAGTTATAGGTCTCTTTACTTATCCTCCGTGGTTAGTTTCCGTTTCTTCATTTATGAAATATGTCAAGGTAGTGAGGTCATGGAATATCGAAGTAGGTAGGTACCAATTAAATGATAACCTCTTAGATTTCATTCTCAAATTTATTGATAAAAATGAGTAAATAAGAAAACAAAGTATAAAATTAAGGAAATAAGTTTTTAGATGATGTCAAATATTTTAAATTATGCAAGACAAATATGTCGATGTAAAAGGTGCTAAAATACATTTTATTGAAGAAGGAAGTGGAAAGCCTTTTCTTCTATTTCACGGTGCGAGATTTAACGCTCATACATGGGTCGAAACTAAGACAGTAGAAAGTATAGCCAATGCGGGATATAGAGCGATCTCGGTAGATTTTCCAGGCTTTGGTAAGTCTACCAATGGGGACTTTGAATCTCTTTCATCTTTTATAAAGGACTTCATGGACACCTTAGGGATAAGCAAAGCATATTTATTAGGTGCTTCCATGGGTGGAGAAGCAGTATTAGGATTCGCTGTAGATAACCCGGACATGGTAGATGGACTGGTGTTAGTCGGAGCTGTAGGTGTCTCCGCCTATAAGGAAAAGTTGAAGAACTTAGTAGGCAAGAGAATTTTTCTGATTTGGGGTGAGAAAGACTCAATATCTCCTAGAAGTAATGCTGAGCTTATAATGAAGACCGTAAACACGGCGAAGCTTGTGATAGTAGGTAAGCAACACGCATGTTACCTAGATGATAATGTAAGCTTTAACAACGCTATAGTCAACTTCCTGAAGGGAGAGTGAATTATGGATGAGGAGTTGAGAAAAAAACTAATGGAAGTTCTAAAGGATAAGAGACTTCTGGAGATAATGAAACATTTAAGGAAGGCTAATGTTGACTATGGAAAGTCAATAATGCTGAATACAAAAATTCCCATTCAAGAAGTAGTAGAATTGCTAGACCGGCTAGAAAGGTTAGGATTGATTGAAAGGGTTCATGGTGCTACACTGAAAAATACTGAAGCAAAGTTTAAGCTCAGTAAAGAAGTTCATAAACACCATACTTACTACACTTTGACCAGAGAAGGAGATCACTTATTAAGACAGTTAGATGAGAAGGAATTGATAAAGGCATATATTGATTTAGTTAAAAACGACCAGTTCGCCTTGGATATTCTTAAGATAGCTGATGAGGTAAACGCAGATCACGCTCTAACTTATTCAAAGCTTTTGCATAAGCCGTTAGAAGAGATAACACCTAAGTTAGAGGAATTGGAAAGAATGGGTCTACTAGAAGAGGCTCAAGCTAAAATAATAAAATTTAGGGAGAGAAGGTCTAAGCCAAAAAAGGAGACTAGAACACATCATAAGTACTACGGTCTTTCAAGGATAGGAGAGTTAGTAGTAAGGGAATTAAAAAGGCAAGGCGTAATACCAAAGTAGAAGACTCACATAGTTTCCTTAACTAGTTTATACATTTCATTTAGAATACCTATTATATCGCGTTCCTCATTAAGCTTCTTCGATATTATCTCGTTGTTTTCCCTAATGATTTTTGTTATAACGTCGTTTACTTTCTTTCTCAATAGTAACTCCATCATCTTTATTCTTCTTTCTCTTATTCTCTTGTCGAAGATACCTTTTTGCTTTAAATATTCCAGATGTTCCTCAAAAATATCTACCGTTTCTTTAATCCCTACTCCTTTAGTAGCTATCGTTTTTACGAGCTTAGGCTTCCATCCGTCTCTATAATCTACTTCTGCTGTGTCTATAGCGAAGCGTAAGACGTTAAACAGCATTTCTGCTTCCACTTTATCAGCTTTATTTACTACATATACATCCCCTATTTCCATAATTCCTGCTTTCAAAGCTTGTATTTCATCCCCAGTCCCCGGAACGTTTACTACAGCGATCGTGTGAACTCCGTTTACTACGTCTGTATCTGTCTGACCTGCTCCTACAGTTTCCACTATAATTCTGTCGAAGCCAAGACCGTCTAATGCTTCAATAAGCATTAGTGCCTCAGAAGATATACCTCCTAGATGGCCCCTCGAGGCAATACTCCTAACGAATACATTCTTTTCCTCAACACTTGTCAATCTTATCCTATTGCCCATAAAAGAGCCCATGCTAAACGGACTTGAAGGATCTATCAGTATTACACCTACTCTATGGCCTCTAGTTACATATTCTTTGATTAACTCTCCGATTAAGGTGCTCTTACCAGCTCCGGGAGAGCCTGTTATTCCCACTACATGAGCTTTCCCTGATCTCTTCATTAATTCTTGTAAGCTCTCTAACCCTTCACTGGACATATATTCAATCTTTGTTAAAAGACGTGAAATTGATAGCTCGTCTCCTTCAAGTGCTCTTTCAAGAAGCAATCTTTAAGCCCCTCTTAGTAACTACCGCTTTAGTTATTTTCTCAGTAATCTCCTTCAAACTTGATCCGGGTAAAAATACTTCGTCAACTCCAATCTCTTTTAACTTAGGTATGTCTTGTGGGGGAATAACTCCTCCCACTACCAGCACTACATCGTTTAATCCTTTTTCTTTCATTTGTTGAACTACCAAAGGAACCAGTTCTAAGTGTGCCCCGCTTAGTATGCTCACTCCTATGACATCCACGTCTTCTTGCAAGGCTGCTTTAACTATTTGCTCAGGTGTTTGTCTTAATCCCGTGTAAACTACTTCCATACCCGCATCTTTCAAAGCCCTTGCAATTACTTTAGCCCCTCTATCATGTCCGTCTAAACCTAACTTAGCCACGAGAACCTTAATTCTTCTCTCTTGACTCATCACATATAATACCGCTTATACTGTTTAAAATCTTTATATGTATGAACAGAAGACAAGCCAGCTATTAAAAATAATGGGCCCGCGGGGACTTGAACCCCGGACCACCGGGTCTCTCTTCCAGATACCGCTCATCCCCCATAAAGGGGTCGTTAGACCCAATGTTCTCCATATCTGGAGCCCGGCACTCTACCTTGCTGAGCTACGGGCCCATTATCGATCATGTACTAAAATCGATTTGGAGACAAAGAAAATAAACTTAACTGAAATCAAGGAAAGAAGTTTTGGAAGGATAGTAGGAAAAGCAAGACTACGTAAATCAGCGCTTGCAATCTATCTTCACGGTTCCAGAGCCTGGAAGCTCATCATATATCATAAGGACAAGCCGAATCCTGCTTTAAGACTTTTCTTCTAGCGTAACTACATAGAGGACATAGTGAGATCACAGTATCCTCGCTATCTTTCTCGTTCACTAGTTTATTTACAAAAGAGTTTATTAAGTCGGCGAAGTCTTCATCATTTTCCAGCTCTTTCTCTATTTCTAAGTCTCCTCTCTTACCTTTAATAAGATAGTTTACCTCCGCAACAGATATACCGAGTAGTTCACCTATATCTTTTTGAGAATAACCTCTTTTAATTAACTCCTGAGCCAAAATACTCCTAATTGCTGGTATCACCTCTTTTATAGAGGTCTCGCAAGGAGCTTGAATCTTTTTACTTATTAACTTTTTTCCAGTAATAGTTGTTCACTACAATAAACATTCGTATTATAATTTAATAAAAGTTACTTTAAACTTTGTTAATTTACTCTCTCGTAATTTTTAATTATTTTTAACTACAATTTAGCTTTAAATAACCAAAAACCTCATCAACATCTTCACTAATTGTAAATCCGAGCTTTTTCCCTATTCTTATCATGGGATAATTATCTGGCAGAGTGTAAAATTTTACTCCACACAATTTTTCTTCTTTAGCCTTCTCTATCAATTTTTTCACAATCTTAGTTCCTATCCCTATTCTTCTACAATTTGGATGCACTACTAGAGCGAATTCTCCATCATTATATAAAGTTCCTTCTCCTATTATTTTTCCTTCAGATTCGGCTACTATAGTGTAGTGATCTCCTCCGCTCACTATCTTTTTTGCTTCTTCGAGTGTAAGCCTATGATAAGAAAAGAAACGTAAATAGAGATCTTCGGACGATAAAGAGTTATAAAGTTCTAGAATTTTTTCCCAATCTTTTTCCTCTGCTTTACGATAATTTACTTGTAGCTCCAAACTCATATTTATACTTTAGTAATCTGGTATAAAAACACTTACGATTATAAAAAAGGTGTAAAAACATGGTTATTTATAATCTACTTTTTTCTCTCTTACATGATGATTAGTAAAATAGCTGTAGTTGGAGCAGGTACAATGGGACATGGAATAGCTGAAGTAGCTGCACTTTCTGGGTTTGAAGTTGCTCTAATAGACATATCTTGGGATTTTTTAAACAAGGCTAAAGAACGCATTTCAGAGTCCCTGAACAAGCTAGCAGAAAGAAAACAGATAAGTGATGCTAAAGCTGCTCTGGATAGAATATCCTTTAACACCTCTTATGACATTGCTAAAGATGCAGATTTTGCCATTGAGGCTGTTCCCGAAAAGCTAGAGCTTAAGAGAACTGTGTTCAGGACGTTGGACACTGTTATGCCGTCACATGCAGTATTGGCAACTAACACGTCATCTATCCCCATTTCAGATATAGCAGAGGCGACAAATAGAAAGGAGAAAGTAATAGGGATGCACTTCTTTAATCCTCCAGTTATAATGAAACTCGTGGAAGTAATTCCAAGTAAATACACAAATCGAGAAACAGTAGACTTAACGATAGACTTAGCTAAAAAAATGAATAAGATCCCGGTGAGTTTAAAATATGAAATACCAGGCTTTGTCTCTAATAGGATATTTATTAGACTACTTCAGGAAGCATGTAGGGAAGTAGAGAGCGGAGAAGCTAAAATAGAAGAAGTTGATAGTACTGCTAGGAATAAACTTAAGTTACCAATGGGCTTATTTGAACTTGCTGATTATGTAGGACTCGACGTGGTAGTAGATATATGGAATGTATTGGTTGTCAGAGGAACTCCTGATGTAAACTGCTCAATGTTCAAAACTAAAGTAAACGAGAAAAACTTGGGGGTTAAAACAGGAAAAGGATTCTATACATATCCAGCCCCAGGTAAATACGCTAAAGTCCAACTGCCCGAATCAAGCAAGGTAGATCCCGCGAGGTTAATCTCACTCGCCGTTAACGAAGCTAGTTGGATGGTAGAAAATGGTATAGTGTCTGCTAAGGACGTAGATACGGTAATGATATACGGTTTCAACTTCCCAAAGGGGTTAATGGTGATGGCAGACGAAGTGGGTTTAGATAAGATATTGAAGAATCTCGAGGACATATATTCTAAGGGTTATCAAGCGTATAAGCCCACGGAGCTTCTTAGGAAACTTGTGTCTGAAGGTAAGATCGGGAAGGGCAAAGGAGAAGGTTTTCACAAATATTAATACTTTTTAAATAGTTTATACAATCTAAGTATATGTCAAGTGTATTAGCCGAATATGAGGCCGTTCATCAAGAACTTAGGAGAGAGAATTTTATAAGAAACGCATATCCTCCAGACCCCTCTGAGAAATTGTGGAACAAAAAAGTAATGACAATGCCCAGAGAAGAGTTAGAAAAGCTGAAGACATTCAGGCTTAAGAGAATAGTCAAATGGGCTTGGGATAACATTCCGTTTTACAGAAACTATTGGAAGAGTAAAGGCTTCGAGCCAGACATGATCAAGAATTGGAAAGATATTGTGAAGATACCGATTCTGAGAAAAGATGAACTGAGAAAAGACCTTCAAGCTAATCCCCCGTTCGGAACTATAATGCATCCCGAGCTTGCTAAGAGAATAAGATTCGTAGGCGCTACATCTGGTTCTACGGGTCTTCCGACCTTCCAAGGTTGGGGTGCTTTAGAACTAGACTACTTCCAAGAGGGGCAAGCTAGGTACCTTTGGACTTTTGCTGGAGTAAAACCAACAATAGTTTATGCTAATTACCTCAATATGAGCGGCTTCTATAGTTGGGGTCCCCCAGTAGTTGAAACTGCAATGTGGAGATGTGGTGCTACAGCGATTGCTGGAGGAGGAGAGACTTTCTTCTCATGGAAAAACAGACACATGCTGATATTCAAATTGTGGAAAGTCGACGTATTCGCAACAACCCCATGGCTGCACAGACTTATCGGAGAGGAAGCTAAGCTTGAAGGATGGGAAACACCATTCAAAGTCTTACTCCTCCACGGAGGAGCTGCGGCAGAAAATACAAAGAAGAAACTATTCCAAGTCCACCCTAACGCTAAGTTAGCCATAAACGTTTGGGGCACTACTGACGGTCATATGGCCATAGAGATACCTGGTTCGGAAGGACAACTGGTAGTATGGGAGGACATGGAGATATTCGATATAGTAGATCCTAAGACCGATGAACCGGTTTCCGAAGGGGAGAGAGGAGAGCTAATAGCAACATTGTTAAATCATTTCACCATGCCTTTGATCAGGTACAGTCTGGGTGATTATGTAAAGAACGAGTTCATAACAGATCCTGATCCAGTGTATGGCATTACTCACATGAGATTCGCAGAACCTATACCTGGAAGAGTTGAATGGATGTTCAGAGTGAAAGGTAAACTACTATTCCCGATATATGTTGAAGACGCTGTAAATGAGATACCTGATACGACCGGTATGTTCAACCTCGTGATTTACGACAACGAAATGGATAAGCTGAAGATTAAGATAGAGACAAGGAAGGAATTAGTAGACCCTCAATACGACAGACAAGCTAAGGAGATTCTAGCCAGTAGATTAGGTATAAACCCTGATGACGTAGAGATAGAGTGGTTAAAACCCGGTCAGAGCGTCTGGACTGGATATAAGTTACAAGTCTTCCTTGACCAGAGAAAAAAGAAATAAACGTGTAGTAGATAGGAAAAAAAAAAAAAAAAAAAAAAAAAAAAAAAAAAAAAAAAAAAAAAAAAAAAAAAAAAAAAAAAAAAAAAAAAAAAAAAAAAAAAAAAAAAAAAAAAAAAAAAAAAAAAAAAAAAAAAAAGAGTAAAATACACTATATTTTCGCTCCTTTTTTATTTACTATATCCTATTTATAAAATTGATAATTTTGGTTATACGAAAGTTTAAAAACTTTAAACACCAATGTATACCCATGGGACTAAGAACTGGAGAGCAATATTTGGAGGCAATAAAAGTTAGGAATAAGGCTGAAATTTACGTGATGGGTAAAGAAGTAAAAGACGTAACCACTCACCCATTTCTTAAACCTTCAATAATGGCATTTAAGGCTACCTTTGATGCTCCGTGGGAAGAGGATACCAAGGAGCTTGCAAGGGCATGGAGCCCTTTCATTAACGAAGAAGTAAACAGGTTTAATCATATTCACAGATCACCAGATGACTTAGCCGCTAAGGTAAAACTCTTAAGAAAATTAAGCCACAAAACTGGAGCTTGTTTCCAGAGATGTGTAGGTTTTGACGCACTTAACACATTGTATATCGTAACGGAGTTAATGGCACAAAAGGGTAAGACTGAGCCTAAAGAAAGATTTGTTGAGTACTTGAAGACTGTTCAAAAGAAGGACTTAGCATTAGCCGGAGCGATGACAGATACAAAAGGAGTAAGGACGTTAAAGCCGAGTCAGCAAAAGAACAAAGACGCTTACGTGAGAGTTACAGAAGTAACAAAGGATGGTATATACATTTCCGGTGCAAAAGCAAACATTACAGGTGTAGCTGCCAGCGAAGAAATAGTAGTACTCCCAACTAGGGCAATGGGTCCTGAAGACCAAGATTATGCTGTAGCATTCTCTATACCTACTGACACAGAAGGGATTAAGATCATAGTTGGAAGACAATTAAACGACGCAAGGAGAATGGAAGGAGGAGACATAGATGCATTACCTTATTTCTACAATCATGAGGGACTGGTAATATTTGACAACGTATTTGTTCCAATGGAAAGGGTGTTCTTACTAAGGGACTGGCAATACACTTCACAGCTCGTGGAAATATTCTCTGCATATCATAGGCAAGGTTACGGAGGGTGTAAAGCCGGTCTGGGTGATGTAATAATCGGAGCCACATACAACTTAGCAAAGCAAATTGGAATTGAGAAAGCTTCTCACGCTCAAGAAAAGTTAACAGAAGAGATTTTCCTCACTGAGACAATGTATGCTGCAGGAATTGCCGCAAGTCTAAATGCGGTTCAGCCTTGTCCTAACTGCTGGTGGGTAAACCCTATGCACGCAAATGTTACAAAGCACTTAGTAGCTAGGTTTCCAGCACAGATATCACAATTAGCAATAGACATAGCAGGAGGAATCATAGGAACTGCGCCAAGCGAGTGGGATCTAAAGAACCCTAAACTAAGGGAGTATATTGCAAAATACTTACAAGGAGTAGAAGGTTATACAGCTGAAGATAGATTAAGAATGGTTAGGCTTTTAGAGAACGTGAGCATGGGCGTTGCGTTTATGATAGAGTCAGTTCATGGTGCTGGTAGTCCAGCTGCCCAGAGAATAATGTTCAGTAGACTCTATGACTTAAACTATTCAGAAGAGGTAGCAAAGAAGTTAGCTGGAATGAAATCTAACGTAAAGTTCACTGAAAAGGCAGAACCGTGGAGAGAGTCTGAAACCGAGAAGTTAGCGAAGAGTAAGTCGATTGAAGAGAAAAAGCAACAGTAAAGTATTTTGTTTCTTTCCCTTTTTCCTATTCACTAGTTGTTTTACTCTAACAAATTAAATTTAAATAAAAAATTCTAAATCTTCTTAGATGTTAATTTCTTCATTGTAATTATTATGATTCTCTAATTATTCTTCTGGTCTGTGTACTTTAAGCGTTCTTCATCCCGGCCAAACTCGTAACTATACCACTTGTTTAATCTATAGTTTAAATATGGGTTATAGTGTTTTCTCAGCAGGGTAATATAAGATTCGTAAAAGAGGGAAGAAGTATTATGTTTACAAGATAAAGAAGGACTCAAAGGGTAACGTAAAGGAACTTACGTTGGTCCTTTAGACAAGATGATCGAATTTTATATTAGTAGGGGAGGTGTTAGGGGTATCCCTAATGTGGGGGCGGCGGGATTTGAACCCGCGACCACCAGGGCCCAAGCCTGGCATCCTAGTCCAAGCTAGACTACGCCCCCATGTTGTTATTTTTTATTAACGCGTAATTAGTTAAAAACGTTTCGCTCTAGCCTCCTCAGACTAATAATTACTGGTCTCGTAATAGATGTTAAAAATAAGATTTTTACCTCAACTTTTAGCGTGTGGCTTAGATGATGAAGTGAGTTAATGACGTGATTATTTAATCTCTGGTACAACAACTCCTTAGGCGATTACGGCTTTCTCAGTTTGTTCAGTGTCACAGTATACGCTAAAGGAATTATTCTAAACGTTTAGAGTGTGGACAACATTTTCACTCATTTGAAATATTTACATTTATTATCACCCCCTTATCTAACAAATACACCGGGCAGTAAAGGATGTTATAGATAAGGAAATAGGTTGCGAACCATCTCTCGATCGTCTTTGCGTTAGAGTTCCAAGGGAAGTGTTTGTCCATTGGTGAAAGCCTATGTTTGACACTCCTAAAACCTTGTTCCGCATAGTCCCTTTTTGCGAACGTTACCCTCTTGTGATTTACGTTAAGCCAAGTGAAAGCGTTGTATATTGAAGCACCATCGTGCAAGTATACTACCTCGTCCACCCTCTTGAAATACTTACTAGCTAACTCCTCCATGCCCCTCATTGCAGTGAGAATTACTAACACATGAACACCACTCCTAGCACTCCTCACCATGAAGAAAGGCACAGCCCTAGTCTTACATCCCTAACAATCCACAAGTAATAATACTCCCCCTTAACACTCAAAACCTTAGTCTCATCAACAGCATAAACCCCACTCAAAGAAACAACATACCTAACATAACCCAACCTCCTAAAATAGTACAAGAGTGTAGAATGTGGTAAACTAGCCCTCCAAGAGGACAAACCACACAAGTATTCTGCCAACGCCTGCGCTACTTGCTCTCTAGTGTAAAACCTTGGCTTAACATTAATATACTCAAATAACAATAATACAATTTGGGTGAGCACGGGAACTTTCCACTTGATTCCCATGTGCTCACCAAGATAAAAAACCCCGTGCTCACCCTTAAATAGTATTACGCGAAAACAATTTCTTACAGAACGAGAAAAGATTGTTGAATAAAATTATATTAAATTAACAAAATTGTTGTCCACACTGATAGTGTCGTCATTAAGTTACAAATTCTGGGATTAACCTTCTCTCCCACAAGACTAGGGCTATGGAGTACATCATGCTACGAATGCTCCTATTTACTGCCTTCGTTGCCCTCTTGAATCTATTTAGCCTATCCCTTAATGAGGAATGAAAGGACTCGTTCGGGTTAACTGGCGAGACAACCGTGTGGTCTTTCAACCAGTAGTACAAGTTATAATCATCGCTCACCCATCTACCCTCTTCGGGCAAATACTTTTTGACCTCAAGGAAAGTACTCTCATCCCTATCCCCCACAGAGTAAATGAGGTAAACTCCCAGCTTCGTGTACACGTAACAAGTGAAAACCCACTTGTAAAAAGCCCTAGTATTCTTGTACAAGTAAGTCCACATCTCATCAACAACCTTAGTAACAACCTTACCCTTGACCAACTCCTTAGCCCTACCCCACAACTCAACCAACTTCTCATACTTTTTCCTACCATAACGCTTAATCCAAGTGAAAACAGTACCAAGAGGTACGTTAAGCACCCTAGAAATAGCCCTCATACTCATACCATTAGCATACATTCTCAAAGCCTCCTCCCTCAACTTCCTAGAATGATGATGATAACTAGCATCACCCAAGAAGTACTTACCACAATCCCTACACAAATACTTCTGCCTACCCAAAGGCCTACCACACTTAACAACGTGATGACTACCACAAGAGGGACAAGAAACGTCTTTCCTAAATACAGGCTTCCTACCCATAAGTAATACTCGTTATACAAATATAAATAACTTAACGACGACACTATCTCCACACTCAACGTTTACTTGGTTGATGTGATTTGGACTATATAAGAGGTCTAAGTCTTCAACCTCTAAACATTAAAGCTGAAATGCTCTTTACATTAAACGTTTATTAATACTATAATAGTCCAAAAATTTCGATTAGGTCTTTATTTCATCTCTAGTTCAAGAATTAAATTAGACAAACCAATTATTACAAATAACTTCAAATTAAAATTCACTCCCATATTTAGGGGAAAATTATTAAGAGAATATCATAAGTATGACTCAACTTAATACCGTAAGGTTTATTTATGATAGTATCGTAAGATACCATGATAAGATATGGCAAAGGTAAAGTTCAAGTATAAGGGAGAAGAGAAAGAAGTAGATACTTCAAAGATAAAGAAGGTTTGGAGAGTAGGAAAAATGATATCCTTCACTTATGACGACAACGGAAAGACTGGTAGGGGAGCTGTAAGCGAGAAAGACGCTCCCAAAGAGCTATTAGACATGTTAGCAAAAGCCGAGAAAGGAAAGTAAATAAAGTAAGAAAAAGTAAGAATATGTACTAATGATTTTTACTTTTTTATATTTTCTTGTTTTTCGTTTCCCCTCCTTTATCTGATACGCTAAATTGAGCACTAGGCTTATTTCTGATGTAGTTAGATTATAGTGATCACACTTGAAATGGGATGAACGAAGGATAGCCATCATAGAGGAGTTGAAGAAACGAGGTATAAACCCCTATCCACAAAAATACGAAATAACTCATACAATCCCTGAGATAAGGAAATTTGAAAGGAGTGAGAAACCTACTGACCCCTTCATATTCGATATTTCTACTGCTGGTAGAGTAGCTAATATACGGCGTCATGGAAAGATATCGTTTGTAGACATATTCGATGAGGGCGAGAGGTTACAATTACAGCTCAGAGTGAATGAGCTAGGCGAAAAATACGAGGACTTCTTTAGGATCGTAGATCGTGGAGATATAATAGGTGTGAGAGGAGATTTATTCTATACGATGAAGGGAGAGCTAACACTTAGAGTAAAAGATTACACTATGTTGGCTAAAGCACTAATAGAGCCACCAGATTGGACTAAGATGTCCCCAGAGTTCCGTTATGCCCATAGGTATGTAGATTTTCTCTATAACGACTCAGCGAGAAAGGCTATGGAAATCCGTTATACTACTATAAGAACTATTAGAGAATTTTTGTACTCAAAGGGTTTTGTTGAAGTTGAGACCCCAATTTTGCAGCCCGTATATGGCGGAGCACTGGCAAGGCCTTTTAAGAGCCACGTTAACTATCTTAATGAGGACTGGTATCTAAGAATATCATTAGAGCTTTACCTCAAGAGGTATATTGTTGGAGGTTTCGATAAGGTCTTTGAAATAGGTAAAGTCTTCAGAAATGAGGATATAGATGTTACTCATAACCCCGAGTTCACGTTGTTAGAACTCTACTGGGCTTATGCAGATTATAATGATATTATGAAGTTAACCGAACAAATGATCCAAGAGGTTGTCAGGAAGGTTAAAAGTAACGACCTCAAGCTAACGTATACAATTGCAGGAAAGGAATATACAATAGAGTTCTCTCAGTTCAGGAAAGTGTCCATGTTAGAAGCGGTATCGGAAGCTTTGGGCAAGAGCGTTGAGGAGATGACTGATGAACAATTAAAGGAGCTTATGAGGAAGTACGAACTAAGACCTAGAGGCGACACCTACGTTAGGGGACTTATGATAGAGAAATTATTCGATAAGTTAGTAGTTCCCAATTTGATCCAGCCTACGTTCGTAATAGATTATCCGATAGAGACTACGCCCCTTTGTAAGCCCCATAGATCAAAACCTGGACTTGTTGAGAGGTTCGAGCTTTTCATAGCTGGGATGGAGTTAGCTAACGCATACACCGAACTTAATGACCCTATCCTACAAGACCAGTTGTTCAGGCAAGAGCAGGATATGTTTAAGAAAGGGGACGAAGAGGCTCACCCCTACGATAAGGACTTTATCAGGGCGCTAAGTTACGGAATGCCACCGACTGGTGGGCTTGGTATAGGTATAGATAGGCTCGTGATGTTGCTCACAAACAATATGAGTATCAAAGAAGTTATACCCTTCCCGATGTTGAGTGCTAAACTTATTGAGGAGGACTGAGGGATAGCACTATCGCTCCTATCAACACTACTACGAGAAGTCCTTGAATAACGTAGGACACATTTTCGCTTAATCCGACTTTTTTGATCAGCTCAGTAAATATTTTTCCTCCGTCAGTAATTATTAGCGGTGCACCGTTGAGTAGTGCTAAACTAAAGTTTATCGTGAACATCCAGTACGCAAAGTCTAATATAGCATAAAGTATAGGTGGGTAATCGTAAGTTATGTAAACTCCTATTTTGTGGTCTGGGGTCGTATTTAGAGTTTTAATTATCACACTACCGTTTGGAAGTAGCAAAGTTATGTTAACATGTGTTGATTGGCTCAAATAGTAGCTGAATTGATCAGGAGTATTTACTTTATGTCCATCAACAGCTAGTATTACTGAATTAACTGGTATCGATGTATTATAAGCTGGGTAATGAGGTACTTCAGCAACTATTTGAAGACCTTGGGAGATTAAAGGCGGTAGGTAAAACACAAAAGGAAAGACTATTCCAGCTAATATTAGGTTCACTGCTATCCCTGCCGAGATTACTTTCAGTTTTGCAGATATTGGAGAACCCATGAATTCATCTTCATCTGGTTCAACGAAAGCGCCGGGAAAGAAAAGAAGTAGTAAGATGCCTCCTCCTTTTACTTTAATTTTATTTGATGTGGCAGATATTGCATGCGCTAGTTCGTGGAGAGTTACAGATATTCCAATAGCGAGTAATAACCAAGGTACTTGATTGATCCCTATAGTTACACCTGGAATAATTGGAGTTAATCTCGGTACTTGAGATTGAGCTACTTGACTAGGTGATATGAAATAAGCGTTAATTAAATTCAGAAACACGTACACCACTAGTGATATTCCACCCACCATTGACACAAGTCCTAAAATAAGGGCTATTTTCTCGAAAATTTTGTAGTACCTTTTATTGGCAATATTTGGAAACCACTCACTTCTCGTTCCTTTTTTCCAAAGCAAAAGGAAAGGGTATATTTGGAATCCGCGTCTTTCAAGCTTATTTTTAATGAGGTATAAAACCAACCAAAATATTACTAGCCCTAGGAAAAACAACTCAGGAGTGTTCACATTTTATAACTAATTCCAGTCACTATTAAATCAGATGGAAGTAGAGTATACTGAGAGGCATTGGAAGTTGTTAGCTGAAAAGAGAGATAGGGCTTTACGTATTCTCTCTAGATTACGTATGTTGGGACAAGAAGGTTTTACATATGGTTCCGTTGCAAGAGGAGACGTTCATGAGGATAGTGATATAGACGTGGTTGTGTTTTCGCCAGACATCTTGAAACTTGACTTGTTAAATGCCGACCACAAGTTCATTGTTCAAGCTACACCTTTTTCGACTCCAAAAGCTTATATTTCTTTAGACCCTGATGAGAAAGAGGTTATCTCTTTTCCGTTATCTAAAATGTCCAGAAAGGAAGTAGAGTTTTATTATTTTGGTGGGCTGGTTTCCGCCCAAGATATCGAAAAAGGTATAAGAATTTCAGGAGTAAACAAGAAGCTAATGATAATTATCCCTACGGAGAATGGTCACATTGAAATACCTCTCAAGGGCAATGAGGATTATGCAGCAAAAGTTTTGAAGAACGTATCTTATGACACGATTTTAGAACGTGAGAGACTATTGACTAAAAGAGAAGATAGGGGTCACTCAGGTGTATTTCTTAAATACGAACTGGACAGAGATGAGAGTTTTGAGAACGCTATCAGAAATTTATATAAGAATAACAAATATTTCCGTAGAGCTATTGATGTTAAGAGGTAAGGTAGGAAATCGGCTAGAGATAGAAAGTAAAGACGTCAGACCTACACACATTAAGGAATTAAAAACATTTTTAGTGCTTATTAATGGGAAATTTTTAGGTAAAGCTTACTACTTTTCTGGTAGGGGTTATTACACCCCTTGGTTAGAGATAGATTACGACCCGTGGTTGAGAAATGAAGGACTAGAAGACGAATTTTTCTCCTTTGTGTATCATTTCTTGCCACCTGGTGGGAAGTTTTTCGTGACCTATTTGAAAGACCCGGAAACCAGGGAGATGCTAATTCAGGGATATAATCCTGCAGATACCCCACTGGGTTTCTCCCTCATCAAAGCGGGTTTTACTTGGTTTAAGGACTGGTATTTTCCTGAAGGTGGTAACGAAGGAATTCCTAAATTACAGGCTAATAAGGCTTATAATGAAGAGGACGAAATGAGGGAGTTAAAGGAGCTATTAGGTGAAGTTAAAAGGGAGGATGTAAGGAAATATATTGAAGAGAGAATTGCTAAAGGGAAATCCTGACATAGGTGTTTATACGGCATTACCCAAAGGCTGTGAATTATGTAGACTAGGGGGTAAGCTTGTAGTTTATATAACTGGAAAGTGTGGTGATAACTGCTATTATTGTCCAGTCAGTAACGAAAGGTTCGGTAAAGACGTAATGTATGCTAATGAGGCAAAAGTAGAGACACTACGTGATTTCATATATGAAGCTTACAGAATGAACGCCTTAGGGGCTGGGATCACTGGAGGGGATCCAATATTAGCACTCAACCGAGTGGTAAGATTGATCAGAATGCTAAAAGATGAGTTTTCTTCAGTCTTTCACGTTCATCTTTACACTAGTGGTAGGTATGTAACTTACGACGTTTTAAGAGAGTTGCAAGCAGTAGGTTTAGATGAGATAAGATTTCACCCAGTTAAAGATGAGTACTTTAAAGCTATAGAGAAGGCTTTAAAGTTCGATTTCGATGTGGGAATAGAAGTTCCCTCGCTACCTCATGAAAAGGATTATCTAGAAAAAATTATTAAGTGGGGTACTGAGAAGGGAGTTAAATTTATCAATATTAATGAATTGGAGCTTACGGAGAGGAATTTTCAACCCCTTAACGTTCAAGGGTACAAGGTTAACCACGGTCTCACGGGGGTAAAGGAGAGTGCTGAAGTAGCATTATCACTACTCAGAAGATACGAGACGTGTAATTTAGCACTACATTACTGTAGTTCCGTCTATAAAGACGTTGTGGAGACTAGAACCAGATTTTTGCGGATAATCAGGTATTCCTCCAAACCTTACGAGCAGGGGACTCCAGAGGGAACAGTAGTAAGGGCTATTGTCAGGAGTAATATGGATTTGTCGGATTACGGAGAGAAGATAAGTGATGGTATATGGGCTATTTCTCCTGAGTTCTCCAACCTTTTTTCGGAGGTATTATTGGTAGAAGAACATCCAGACCAGAGGAGATTAAGAATATCAGAAAAGTTAGTTTATCCTAAATCTGAGTAATGCAACTATTCCAGTAAGGTTTTTCACTTGATAATAAATAGTTGAATCCTTTGGTACGATCATCACTCTTCCTCTTTTCCTTTCGACATCTTCCAATACAGGCTCTATTTCTTCTCTCGTATCAGCTGATAGGTAATCTTCGATTACAAGCAACGTGTCTACTGCACCGTACTCTACAGCTTTTTTAACATCGTCTTTCCCGTAAGCTATAAGACCAGTGTCTTTCGACAGATTTTCCATGATCTTTTCCATAACTTTTACCTCTTCTGCTAGTTCGTAATCTCTATAGACTTGGTTAATAACATCTCTTCTCAGGATCTCGTTCAAGCCGTTTCTGGTGGCTGAAGATACGCTATCTATATAGACCTTTACGTTTTGTAAATGTTTTGCAACTATTTCCTTAAAAGGACCAGGGCCAGCCAATACCACTACGTTAGTTGAGAGAGAGTTTAGGTAGCTCCTTATCTCTTCAGCGACTTCTTTAGCGTTCTCTTCTATTATTCCTTCATTCTCTTTATTAGGTGATGGTAAACTTCTCTCTTGTAATATTCTAACCCCTTGAGCCATAGGTGTTGCTATTAAATACTCGTCGAAGTCCACTAATACAATAAGTAATTTCCCTTTTTTCTCAGCTTGTCTCTTTATTTTTTCTAATGAGAACTCAGACCACTTTTCCTTTATTATTATTATTTCGTCTCCTAGATCTAGGTTAATGGTGTGATGAGCCCCCTTTATTCCGAACCTCTCTGGCGCATTCAAGATTATTCCATGTATTCTGAGTCTTGACGTATATTGTTGAAATTCAGTATGTTCTACTTCAAGTTCTACTGTCATGGGTATCCTCCTACTATCCTTTCCTATGCTTACGTCTCTTGTAGTTCTTGCTATTACTATATCTCCTTTTTCAAGAATCAAGTGTAATATCCATAAGTCGTCCTCGTCTTCCACGTGTAATTTTATTAGGTTTTTCTTTTCGTCAATTTCTAAAATCCTCATTGCTAAATAAATTAGTGTGGAAGTTTGGTAATTATAACTAATGCGAACGAAGACGATCTTAACGAGATCTACGCAATAGAACTTGAGAGCTTTGAGAATCCTTATCCTTACTCTTTACTCAGGGCTTATTATTTTTTAGCAGACGACTTATTTTTAGTTGCAAAGGACGAGAAAGGTAAGGTATTGGGATATTCTTTAGGCGTGATTCAATACGGTTATAGAGGTCATGTGGTATCTATTGCAGTAAAAAAGACGGAAAGGAAAAGAGGGGTGGGCTCTATGCTTTTAATGCAACTAGAGTCGAAGTTTAGATTAAAAGGTTGCTCTCACTCGTATCTTGAAGTTAATTACGGAAATAAAGATGGAATTTCTTTCTATAACAAACTCGGATATAAAGTGGTAAAATTACAATTAAATTACTATGGTAGAAACCAACATGCATTTATTATGGTTAAAGATTTGCTAGATAGAATTGGATTTGAGTGATTGATTGCCTTTATAATACATGAGAAGTGGTATATAATTTATGATTAAAGACTTTTTCATACTTGATTTTTCATATGACGTAATTGACAATATACCAGTCATCTTTATCTGGGCAATTGACACTGAAGGACAAAGGACTGTTCTTCTAGAGAAAAATTTCAGATCGTATTTCTATGTGGTTGTTGATGAAAAAGAAGTAGACTATATTGTAGAGGAAATAAAAAAGCTTAGTAAGTCTGGATCACCAATAACTGATATAATTCCAATCAAAGGAAAGAAATTATTTGGACAACCCGTTACTGTATTAAGAATAGAAACACTGATACCCGCTTACGTTAGAATATATAGGGATGAAGTTCTTAAAGTTAAAGGAGTAAAGCAAGTGTTAGAGGCTGATATAAGATTTTACATGAGGTACTCAATAGATAAGGACATAAAGCCATTCCATTGGATTAAAGCTGAGGTAGAGGAGGTAGGAAATACTAACTTCAGGGTTAATAAGGTCTATGAAATCAAGAACATAAAAGAACAATACGTAGGTTCCATACCGAAGCTTAGAAAGCTTTCTTTTAGCATTCAAGTGTATTCTAAACAAGGCTCTCCTAATCCCAGAAAAGACCCTATAGTAGTAATTGCAGTTAAAACAGACGATAGTGCGAAGCAGTTCGTGGCTTCCGATTCTGACGATAAACAAATAATTAAGGAGTTTGTTGCTTTCTTTCAGGATTATGATCCCGACATTGTTTATGGCTTTAACACTAACTCGTTTGATTTACAGTATCTTTTGGAGAGGGCTCATTCTAAGGGCTTAAAGCTAGATGTTGGTAGAAGGGTTAATGGGGAACCCTCACAAGGTGTTTACGGGCACTATTCGATGACTGGAAGATTAAACGTGGACTTGGCTGGCTTCGTGAACTCTGTATCAGAGGTAAAAATCAAGACGTTGGAGAACATATGTGATTACTTGGGGATTGTCAAAAAAGAAGATAGAGTTAACTTAGAGTGGTATGAGATACCTAAGATGTGGGAAGATAAGGATAAGAAAAACAAGGTGATTCAATATGTAGCGGATAATGCAAGGTCTGTATATCTTCTTGGCGAATCCTTCCTACCTTTTGCAATAGAGTTAACGAGGATTACTGGACTTCCACTAGACCAGCTATCTATGGCGAGTGTAGGTTACAGAGTGGAGTGGCTATTAATGAGAGAGTCAAATAAGTACAACGAGCTCATACCGAATAAGGAAGAGAGAACTGGCGAAAGTTATGAAGGAGGGCTAGTTATATCACCTATTCAAGGAATTCATGAAAACGTAATAGTCCTCGACTTTTCATCAATGTATCCCTCTGTAATGATCAAATATAATGTAGGTCCCGACACGTTAGTTAAGGGTGAATGTAATGATTGTTGGGTCTCGCCCATAGGTCATAAATTTAGAAAGGAACCACCTGGTCTATACAAATTCGTACTGGAGAATTTGGTAAAGGAGAGGAGGGAGATTAAATCTAAGTTGAAAGAAACGAAGGACGAATATGAAAAACGATTGCTAGACGAAAGACAAAAGGCGTTGAAAGTAATGGCAAATGCTTTTTACGGTTATATGGGATGGATTAACGCAAGATGGTACAGCAGAGAAGGTGCTGAGGCTGTAACGGCATGGGGGAGGAGTATAATAAGTGATGCTGCTAAGATCGCTACGGAGCACGGGTTCAAAGTAATTTACGGTGATACGGACTCTATATTCATAAAAGGAAACGGGGATATAAACAAGCTCCAAGAAATGATCTCTCAGAGGTTCGGTATAGAAATTAAGGTGGATAAAGTATACAGAAGAGTCCTCTTTACAGAGAGTAAAAAAAGATATGCAGGAATAACAGAAGACGGAAGGATTGACATTGTAGGGTTTGAAGCTATCAGAGGAGATTGGTGTGAGTTGGCTAGAGAAGTGCAAAGGAATGTAATAGAAATCATACTCAGGACAGGGAAGGTTGATGATGCTGTTAGATACGTACGGAAGACTGTTCTTTCCCTAAGACGTGGAGAGTTCAAGATAGAAGATCTCATAATTTGGAAAGGCTTGGATAAAGATGTTAATGAGTACGCAATTACAGCTCCTCACGTAGTTGCAGCAAAGAAGGCAATTAAAGCAGGATACTTGGTGACTAAGGGAAGTAAGATAGGTTACGTTATTGTTAAAGGTACTAATAAACTTTCGGAAAGGGCTGAACCTTATTTCCTTGTGAAGGATAACTCTAGAATTGATATTTCGTACTACGTAGATAATCAAATAATTCCATCAGCTATGCACGTGTTAAAAGTATTTGGTATAAAAGAAGATTCTCTTAAAAGTGGCGGTACGGACATATTAAGCTTCTTTAAGAAATAGACGGTGTCCTAGGATATAACATCAGAGATACTCAATAATTCAAGGTTTTTAGGTCTCTTTGAAATACCTCCTATCCTCGCTCCTATCAACATACTTATATTTTTGGAGGAAGCTAAGTCTACCAATCTTTGTGTTATTACTCCATCAAACACGATATATTTGATCCTGTTGTCGTTTGTATTCTCCAGTTTTTGGACTATATCTCTAACCTGGATTTTTTCTATTATGTTCCAGTTCTCGTCATAAAGTATACCTTCTAACGTACCAGGCAGTTTCTTTATTTCTTCAACTACATTAGGCGGAATGTTTATGGTTATTTGTTGTTGTCCTGACTTTTGAATCTGTTCTTCTTTAATACTTACGTTAGTTACAGACACTTGTTTAGTCTCTGGAGCTATCGCGTCTCTTATGGCTTGCTGAGCCTCTTGTTGCTTCTTTAAGTATTGAGATACTGTCATCATGTTAGAAAGTGCTTTAGCTATCTCCTTTCCAGTTAGTTCTTCGACTTCTTTTCCTGCTGGAGCTCTAGCGACGTAATCAAGTTTTATGTTGCTCATCATTAATTGCTTAAGTATTAAGTCTCCTCCGTGATCACCGTCTAAGAAAGCTATTACTGTTTTCTTTTGTTTTGCTAGGTCTATTACGCTTTGAGGGATCTTACCAGTAGCTCCTTCAATTGCAATGGTATTTCTATACCCGTATTTGAGTAAATTTATTACATCGGCTCTTCCTTCAACTATTATGAGTTCTGGATCCTTTTCTACATCTGGGCCTGCGGGCAATTTTTCGGGACCATACTCTATTATTTCTCCGGTCTTTACGGCTGAAGATATTTCATAAATAACTTCTCTTATGTCAAGTGTTCTTACCTTAGACCAATTAGATAAAATTTCCTTTGCTCTGTCGATTATCCTCTTTATCTTTTCCTCTCTTATATCTTGAATTTCTACTAACTGGAATTTTGCATTATAGGGTCCCACTTTATCTACGTTTTCGACCATAGCAGCTATTAGTGCAGTTTCAATTCGATCTAAGTTAGAAGGAATTATTATTGTTCCTTCGCTTCTACCTTTAGTAGTATTTATCTCAACTGATATTCTACCTAATCTACCTTTATCTTGTAATTCTCTCAAGTCGAAGTCCTCTCCAAATAAATTCTCGGTTTGTCCAAAAACTGCTCCTATAACGTCAGGCTTATCTACAATACCCTCTACTTCAAATTTAAGGACTATGTTATATTTCATTTTTTCACACCTTCTATTTATCTACTTACACTTTTTTCAAGATCTGAGATAAGGGATTCGTATTTGGTCTTCGAGTAGAGACTTTTTCTAATTGGATCTAGGATCTCATTTAGTCTTCTCGCTGTTGCAAGCTTTAAGTCTAATGGATGTAATTTGCCTTCAGCGAAAGTTCTTTCTAGTTCTTCATAAGTCTTAAACTCTATATCTCCACCATACTTTACATCCCTTTCCACTTTCAAGGTGGCTCCCTTGTTCGCAAATATGATGTACTTATTAATTTGTAGAACTGGATTATCTTCTATAACTCCTTTAGGACAATACGCACTTCTCAGTTTAGCTTCCACTAGCTCGGGTGGGTCATGAACAAAAATCGCAGTTTCTGGTTTGGACTTACTCATCTTTATAGAAGCTAAATAGTCGTCTTCATCCATCCCTTGAACGTTCATTCTTTGACCTCCTTGAAGTCCTACTAATAAAGGAGTGTGAATTGCTACTATCTTCTTCTTGCCCAATTTATCAGCTACATCTCTGGCAAGCATGTGAGCCTTTCTCTGGTCAGTTCCTCCTAGGGCTATATCTAGGTCTTGGTAGAAAATGTCAGCAACTTGCATAGCCGGATAAATTAATTTTGAAGTGTCAAGCTCAGCTTCTTCAGCTTTTCTTCCCATTATTGTAAGAGCTCTCTTCATCCTCGCAAGGCTCGTACTCTTAGCTACTTTAATTACTAGAGCCCAATAATTCGGGTCTTTCACGAATTCTTCAGCATAAACAACTTTTACTTTACTCACGTCTACTCCGTAAGAGTTTAACACCTCTATTGCGTATTCCCCGGCTAAGCGAATTTTCTCTAAATCTCCTCCTAGCTTGTCATTTATCCATGCGTGCCACGTGGCAACTAATATTGATATATCAACGCCTGCTTCGATTAAGTCCTTAACCTTCTGTGCCCATATTAACCAACCTATGTGGAACAGCCCACTAGGTTCAAAGCCTATATATCCCTTTAATCTGTTTCCTTCTTCCAGTTTTTTCTTTAGTTCTTCTAGTGTTACTATTTCTTCCGTATTTCTCCTTATTAGATTTAGCTTTTCGTCTACGTTCAAAGTAAGCATCCCCAAAATAAAGAGACTAAAATAAAATAAAAAATCCTATTCTTCAGTGAGTTGCTTAAGGAATAGAACGACCGGATGAGTCTTGCCCAATTTTTCAACTAAATCGTTGATTATGAAATTGAGATCTATGTCGTTTTCTATCACTTTTTCGATAAGAGCCTCTGTAAACTTATAATAATTAAAGAATTCCCTTTCATTAACCGAGTCTTCTCCCTCATCAAAAAGCCTGAAGTTGTCAATTGTTTTCTCGCTTTCTTTTATCTTTCTCATTAGAGAAGTAAGATATTCGTCCACAACTTTTTCAATACATAAAGAAGTAGTACATAACTCCACTTTATCGATTATTGTTAAGGGCGATGGTGGCATAACTAGAGCCCGAATAATATTGTAAAAATCAACTAAAAAAGCTATTATTCTCCCATCACTTTAACGAGAACTGTTCGAGTTCTTGGCCCATCGAACTCTAATAAGATTATCCTTTGCCAAGTTCCGAGATCCAACGTTCCTCCAGTAATTGGTACTACTCTTGAATTTCCTATTATAGAAGATATCACGTGAGCATGTCCGTTATTATCGATTATATTATGCCTGAATTCCCCCTCTGGAGGAACCAACTTTTTAGCCCATTCTATGTAATCACTCATTAATCCCCTCTCGGCTTCATTAATAGTTATTGCACAAGTTGTGTGTTTTACTATAACATAGGCTATACCTTCATTCACACCTTTTATACTCTCTTGAACTAGGTCTGTTATATCTATACTTTCAAAACGACTCTTGGTCTTTACCTGAAACTCCTTTGAAAGTATTTTCATATGCTTAATATTGCAATTCCTTTTTTATATTATATGGACTTAGAAGGTATCGCTAGGAGATTATATCCTAATATAGAAGAAATGAGAAAGAAGATTATAGAGGAAATTGAGTTTTACAAAGGGAAAGATTATCAACTCAAAGAGCAGTTAACAGATGCTATAATAGAAGAAGTTAAAAAGTCTATAATTGCATCAAAAATAGAACCACTTCTTTCCTACCCGGTAACCGGTCTCAAGGCTGGTGAGGCGGGATTAGGCTCTAGGGGGAAAGGTGACCATATAATTCATGAAAAGATCCTGAGTTTAAGTGGCTTAAATAAATTCGAAGATGCTAGAGTTAACAAGAACGTAGTAGTCTCGATCGATGGAATACATTCCCGATTAGCATACTTCCCCTTTTTAGCAGGTTTTCACGCTACAAGAGCAGCATTAAGGGACGTTATGGTAAAAGGTGCAGAACCGATAGGAGTTCTGGTTGATATACATTTGTCTGACGACAGTGATTTGGGAATGTTATTGGATTTTGAGGCTGGAGTAATGTCGGTTACGGAGTTTTTAGGTATTCCTATTCTTGCGGGTAGTACGTTAAGGATCGGAGGAGATTTAGTTATAGGGGAAAGGATCAGTGGAGGTATAGGAGCCGTGGGTTTATTGAAGAAGGTCTTCTTTAGCAGGGATAAGATCGAAGAGGGCGACTATATAGTCATGACCGAGGGAAACGGAGGAGGTACTATAACTACTACTGCAATTTATAATGGTTTTTATGATGTAGTGAGGGAGACCTTATCTCTCGTAGACTTAGTTACATGTAGAGTAATTAGTGAAGAATCTATCGTCAACAAGGTTCACAGTGCTACTGACATTACTAACGGTGGAATACGTGCCACGGCTTACGAGTTGCCTGAAAACTTGGGTATTGAACTTGAAAAAGAGGTTTTTATCTCGCTTATAAACCCCAAAGTTTACGAGATGCTAAACTCTTTGGGAATAGACCCTTTAGGTTTATCCATAGATTCTATTGCGATTTTCACTAAAGAGCCTGACGTGATACTGAAAAAACTTACTGAGTCTGGTATAAGAGCTGGTATAATTGGTCGTATAGTGAGGGCCGATAAGGGCAAGCTTGTCGACGAAAGGGGAAACCGATTAGAAATGGGATTTAGAGAGTCCCCCTATACTTCGATTAAAAAAATTATAGGAAATAAGACAAGTTACAGCGAGGAATTAATTAGACATAGGTTGAATGATGCGTTAAAACTCGTAAAGGAGAAGAAAGAAAATGTATTGAAAACTTTAAAAGCAAGTTAGTAATTAGGTGTATAAGCTGATGCTAATGTCGGAACAACAGCAGTTTAAATATATCGTTAGGCTTTTCGGGCAAGACGTAGATGGTACTATGAAGGTTCCTTACGCTCTTGCAATGGTTAAAGGGATAGGCTATAACACCGCAAGAGCTATTGTTAGTAAATTAGGTCTTGACAAGGACAGAAGGTTAGGAGAACTTTCTGACGAGGATATAAAGAAGATAGAGAATTATTTGACTAATAAGAAAATCCCTGAGTTACCTACATGGTTGTATAACAGAAGGAGGGATTATGAAGAAGGTGTAGATTTACATTTAGTTACTTCTGATTTGATATTTTATGTTAGGAACGATATAGAGAGGGAGAAAAAGATTAGAAGCTGGAGAGGAGTAAGGCATTCTCTAGGACTTAAGGTTAGAGGGCAGAGAACAAGGACTACGGGTAGAACTGGAACTACTGTAGGTGTGAGAAGGTCAAAGGCTGCTCAGCCTCAAGCTCAAGCTCAGCCTAAAGCACAATCTTCCGGTGGTGGGGGTTCTTCAGGTGGTGGACAAGCTAAGAAGTGAGGTGGAATAGATGGGAGATCCAAGAAAAAGCAGAAGGAAGTGGGCAGGTCCGGGTCATCCTTGGATAAAGGTAAATCTAGATAGAGAACAAGTTCTAATAGGTAAGTACGGTCTAAGAAACAAGAGGGAGTTATGGTTAGCACAGACGATAATAAGAAACTTTAGACATCAGGCGAGGTCTTTATTGGGTTTACCCCCAGCTGAAAGGGCTGTAAGAGAGAAACAGTTAATTGCAAAGTTATACAGAATGGGAATATTAGATAAAGAAAATGCCACAGTTGACGACGTATTGAGCTTAACAGAAGAGAGTTATCTGGAAAGAAGATTGCAGACAATAGTTTACAGAAAAGGTTTAGCTAGGACAATATATCAAGCTAGACAGCTTATAGTCCACGGTCATATAGCACTAGGTGGTAAGAGAGTTACGTCTCCCGGTTACATAGTTCAAAGAGGTGAAGAGGATATGATAGATTACTATCCTACTTCACCGTTTAAACAGTATCCACCAACACAAACTTCTGGAGGTGAGGTAAATGTCCAGCAGGCGTGAAATTAGGTGGGGTCAAGCAAGGATTTATGCATCACAAAATAACACAATAATAACGATAACCGACCTTACTGGGGCGGAGATAATATCTAAAGCATCTGGTGGCACTGTAGTAAAGGCCGATAGAGAAAAGCCATCACCTTATGCAGCTATGTTAGCTGCTAACAAGGCGGCAAGTGATGCATTCGAAAAGGGAATTTCTGCAATTCACATAAAAGTAAGGGCACCGGGTGGTTATGGCTCTAAAACACCCGGACCCGGAGCACAACCAGCTATAAGAGCGTTAGCTAGGGCTGGATTCATAATAGGAAGGATAGAAGATGTAACGCCTTTACCCCACGATACTATAAGGAGACCAGGCGGAAGAAGAGGAAGAAGAGTATAAAAAGGAGACTACGAGTGTTTTACTATGTCTATTTCAGTACTTCGTAAAGATAATCTTTCTTTGTCATTAATAGTCTCAGAGTATCCTCTAGAGTTTGTAAATTCCATACGCAGAGCTTCAATGCTGTTTGTACCCACAATGGCTGTAGATGAAGTATATTTTATAGAGAATAACAGCCCCCTTTACGATGAGATTTTAGCACACAGGTTAGCTATGATCCCATTTACATCTGACGAGGCTTTAGAACATTATCGTCCACCTGAAGAATGTGTGGACTGCAAGGAAAATTGTGATGGATGTTATTCTAGAGTATATTTACAAGTTGAAGTTAATGACCAAGGCTCTATGATGGTATATTCTAAAGACCTCAAATCCGAGGATCCCGCAGTAGTTCCTATAAACGACGCGATTCCTATAGTTCTGTTAGGTCCGAAGCAGAGGATATCACTTGAAGCTAAACTTAGGCTTGGATACGGTAAAGAACACATTAAGTATAGTCCGGTTTCAGTTGCTATCCTGAGGTATTATCCTAAGGTTGAAGTCTTGGATAATTGTGAAAAAGCAGTAGAAGTTTGTCCGGAAAGAGTATTCTTGACAAAGGACGGCAGGGTTGTAGTATCAAATGAGCTTGCTTGTACCTTATGTGAAGAGTGTCTTAAGTATTGTAGGGGGAAAATAGAAGTATCAGCAGTAGAAGGAAAGTACATACTTGAGATCGAGTCAACCGGCAGTTTGAAGCCAGAGAGAATTTTAATAGAGGCAAGTAAAAGCTTAATACGCAAATTAAATGAATTAAAGGGCAAGTTAGGGGTTGTATGAAAATGGCAAGCACAAACGTTATGCTAAGAAAGCTTATATACACTCTCGAAAAGCAAAAGAAGAACCTTTGGTTAGCTGTAGCTGAAGAACTCAAAGCTCCTAGTAGAAAAAGAGCTTACATTAACTTATATAAAATAAATAAGCACACGAAACCTAATGATATTGTGGTAGTACCTGGTAAAGTATTAGGTATAGGTTCACTCGATCATCCAGTTACTGTTGTAGCATTGTCCTTTTCTAAGTCAGCCAAAGAAAAAATTGAGAAAAGTGGGGGTAAAGTTATGAGTTTATATAAGGCAGTTCAGGAGTTAAAAGACTTTAAAGGTAAAACCGTGAGGTTGATGAAGCAATGAGTGAACAAGTTCAGAAGACCCAAAATGAAGTAATAGTTAATGCAGAGAACCAGATTCTAGGAAGAATGGCAACTCATATTGTGAAACTCCTTAAAGAAGGAAAGAAGGTAATAGTAGTTAATGCAGAAAAGGCAGTAATAAGCGGTCCTAGATCTAGAGTTATACAAGGTTACAGTCTCTTGTTCACTGTTAGGACTATGCAGAACCCTGCAAAGAACGGTATAAGAAGACCTAGAAACCCTGTAAATATAGTGAAGAGGACTGTAAGGGGTATGTTACCTAAGAACAGAATGGGTAGGCAATACTATAAGAACCTAATTGTATATATAGGCGTTCCTAAGGAGTATGAAGGTAAGCAGACGATTAGGTTCGAGGATGCTGATGTGAGCAGATTAAAGGGTAAATATATAACTGTAGCAGAATTATCTAAAGCCATAGGAGGTTATGTAAATGGCTGAGCAACAAAAGACCGTTATAATTACGTCGGCAAGAAGAAAAATGGCAAGAGCTAGGTGCTATCTAACTTCAGGTAAAGGTAGAGTCTACATTAACGATACCCCCTTGGAAATCCTACCGATAGAGGTAGTTAGAATGAAAATAATGGAGCCTTTGATGCTAGCAGGACAAAATATAGCATCCTCGATCGATGCCAGAATATATACTAGCAGCGGAGGAGTAATGGGGCAAGCGGATGCTGCTAGGATGGCTTTAGCTAGAGCTCTAGTTAAGTTTACTGGGAGCAAAGAGCTTGAGCAGATATATAAAGCCTATGATAGAACTATGTTAGCTGGCGATCCAAGGCAGACTGAGTCAGAAAAGTGGATGAGGTATAGTGCGAGAAGGTGGAGGCAGAAGGCATATAGGTGAAATCTTATGATTATTCCAATTAGATGTTTTACATGTGGCTCCGTAATTGCTGATAAGTGGGAGCCCTTTGTAACTCGAATATCGGCAGGAGAGGAACCGGGAAAAGTGTTAGATAGTTTAGGAGTGAAAAGATATTGTTGCAGGAGAATGCTTTTATCCCATGTAGATATAATTAGGGAAGTTATACATTACACCAGGCCGATTTGAGGTGGAGAAAATGAGTGAACAAGAAAAAGGTGGTCAATTATCTGAGGAGGAGAAGGCAGAACTTCAGAAAACAGAGAAAGGTCAATTAATCGAGCTATTAGTGCCTCTAGATATGTATCTATCGTCTGGAGTTCACATAGGGACGCATACGTGCACGGCTTACATGGAGAGATTTATCTATAGAGTTAGACCGGAAGGTCTTTACGTGCTAGATGTCAGGAAGATCGACGAAAGGTTAAGGATAGCAGCTAAATTCCTTGCTAAGTTTTCACCTCAAGGTATATTAGCCGTAGCGTCGAGACCTTACGCATATACTCCTACTCAGAAGTTTGCCCAAATAGTTAGAGGTAAAGCTATAGTAGGTAGATTCCCGCCAGGCACTTTAACTAATCCATACTTATCTAACTATATAGAGCCAGAAGTTTTGGTTGTAACAGACCCGAGAACTGATTTGCAAGCTATTAAAGAAGCTTCAAAGGTGGGCATTCCTATTGTGGCCTTCTCAGATACGGATGCGAAGGTAGACTTCATAGACGTGGTTATACCTGCAAATAACAAGGGTAGGAAGTCGCTAGCATTACTTTATTGGGCTTTGGCTAGGCAAGTATTAAGAGAGAGGAAGGAGATACCAGCTGACGGTGATATACCAGCAAGGGTCGAAGACTTTGAGACGAGGCTGGCGGAATGATAAGAATACCAGCAGTTGCTGGTGCATTTTATGACGCAGATCCCGAGAAACTAAAGGAACAGATTAAGGAATGTTTTTTACATCCTTTGGGCCCTGGAGAATTACCCTCAATTCCTAAAGAAAAACCTCAGAGAAGAGATAATTTGTTTTTCATAGTCCCACATGCAGGTTACATGTACAGTGGACCGGTTGCAGCCCATTCCTATTACTATTTAGCACAAGAGGGTAAACCGGACACAGTCATTATACTAGGCCCCAATCACACGGGCTTAGGTTCTTTTGTATCAGTTTGGCTTAAGGGAAAGTGGAGGACTCCTTTGGGTGAAGTTGAAATAGATGAGGATATTGCTATGGAATTAGTGAGGCTAACGGGTATTGTTGATATAGATGAGAAGGCCCATTTGTACGAGCATTCTGTGGAAGTTCAGGTTCCTTTTCTCCAATATTTGTTCGGTTCAGAATTTAAAATAGTTCCGATAGTTATAATGATGCAAACACCCGATGTTGCGGAAATGTTAGCAGATGGTATATACAAGATTATGAAGATATATGAGAAAAAGAAGGATATTGTAGTGATTGCAAGTAGTGACCTGAATCACTATGAGCCCCATGATAAGACGATCGAAAAGGACAATATGGCAATAACTGAAATCGAGAAACTTGATTATAAAGGTCTTTTCAAAGTCGTCGAAGAGAAAGACGTTACTGCTTGTGGTTATGGGCCGATAATGACTGTGTTATTACTGGCCAAAAAATTCGGTAAGAAACCGTATGTGTTGAAACACGCAACTTCCGGTGATACTTCTGGGGATAAATCAGCAGTAGTAGGTTACTTATCAGTGAGGTTCGGTGATTAGTCTTCCTATACCCCTTTTCGGAATACCCCTTAAGGGTATAAATAATCCTATCCTAGTTGTGTTCTCTGAATTTGACGTGAACGTAACAAAAGACGGTAAGATGAAACTACCAGAGAAATTTTACGATTTATTCGAAGAGGCTACAGGGTTTAAGTGTAATATATCCTTAGCATTTGATAAACATGTTCCCTACTCTTCCTCATACATATACTTGTCGGACTTGTATTTTAGAAGGAGTGTAAAAGAATGTGAGATACCGATATCAGAGGAAGAGATACAAGACACGTTATTAATGATAGACGACGCGCTTTTTGACTCGGAACTGATCAGAGCTCTTAGGTATGCGTTTAAGGTAGGTGTTCCCGTTCTGTATAGAGATGAAGAGGAGCCCATAAGGCTATCGTTACCTAACTTCACCTCTACTTATCTCTTCAGTTATCCCGTAGACCTTTCCTCTGTGCGTTATATAGATAACTCTTTAGTTCATCTAATAGGGATGATTCCATTAGATTTTGTAGAGACCAGAGATCTTAATTTACTATATGTAGAGAACGGTTTGTGGGAGTCTCTATATGGAATTCCATTTGTAACCAGAAAGGATTGGAAATTAATATGGGATTTAAATTATGTTACAGCAATAGAGGTAAGGGGTGCCTAAGATTACAATCAGTAATAGAAAAATAGAACACGTTGAGATCTGCCTTTATGAGAAAGTTGAAGGATACACTTCTACACTACTGGAAAACGTGAGGCTAGTTCATCAATCATTGCCTGGTTTCTCGCTCTCTGATGTGGATACGTCAGTAATGTTTTTGAAAAAGAGGATGTCAGCACCAATAATCGTCACTGGAATGACCGGAGGAACCCCAGAGTTGGGGAGGCTAAACGGGCTCATTGCCGAGGTTGTTGAGGAGTTCGGCTTAGGAATGGGAGTTGGAAGTCAGAGAATAGCTATCGAGAAGAAGGAAACTAGAGAGACTTTCTCTATCGCAAGAAAACTGGCACCAAGTGCCCCTATTATTGCTAATATTGGGGCTCCTCAACTGATGAAAGGTTATGGTATAAAGGAAATAGAGGAAGCTGTCAATATGATAGAGGCTGACGCAATAGCGATACATCTTAACCCTGCACAAGAGGTTTTTCAACCTGAGGGAGAGCCCGACTATTCTATGGAAATTCTACATAAATTAAAGGATATTTCACATAATTTAGGAGTTCCGGTAATAATAAAAGAGACTGGTTCTGGGCTTTCAATGGAAGTTGTATCGTTATTTTACTCTAACGGTTTTAGGTATTTCGATGTGTCAGGACAGGGAGGTACAAGTTGGATTTCTGTCGAAATGTTCAGAGGTGAGAGAAAAAACAACTGGAAGACTGAAAGTGCTAGGCTTTTTTCCGATTGGGGGAATCCTACAGCTGCATCAATTGTAGAGACCAGAATTAGCGCTCCAGACGCCTATATAATAGGTAGTGGGGGAATAAGAAACGGCCTGGATGTAGCTAAAGCAATAGCCTTAGGTGCAGATATAGGGGGATTTGCATTACCAGTACTGAAAGCTGTTATGAGCGGAAAGGATTCCTTGAGAGAATTTCTGAAAAAGACTATTTTTGAAATAAAGGCAGCAATGTTTCTAAGTGGCTCTAAGACAGTCTCTGATTTAGCTAAAGCTCCTCTAGTTATAACGGGTGAGCTAAAAGATTGGCTTGAGTCAAGAGGGATAAGCTTATCTACTTTAGAGAGTGTTAGAAAGAGAAGAACATGATTGATGCGTACTTCAACGAGATTCTGAAGGATGTTAACGCTACGATAGCTAATTACATTAAAGGCGATGTCAAAGAGTTATACGAAGCGTCCTACTATCTCTTTCAAGCTGGAGGAAAGAGATTAAGACCTTTAATGTTAGTCGCTTCTTCTGATCTCGTCGGTGGTGAAAGGAGACGAGCGATTTTAGCTGGCTCTGCCGTAGAAGTATTGCACACTTTCACGCTTATCCACGATGACATAATGGATCAGGACACGCTAAGAAGGGGGATGCCTACCGTTCATGTAAAATACGGAGTGCCTATGGCAATCCTTGCTGGAGACTTATTACACGCTAAGGCTTTTCAAATTCTTAATGATGCTCTCTCGGGAATGGAGTCAAATCTGATAACCAAAGCTTTCCGCATTTTCACCGACGCTATTCTGATAATCTCTGAGGGACAAGCCCTTGATATGCAATTCGAAGATAGAAAGAGCATAAGTGAAGGAGAATACCTAGATATGATTAACAGAAAGACCGCTAAACTGTTCTCAGCGTCTACAGCTCTAGGTGCATTGATAGGAAAGGCAACCGATAACGTTGTAAAGAAACTGGAAGACTTCGGGTTATTACTGGGAATATCATTTCAAATTGTTGATGATATACTAGGTCTTACAGCAAACGAAGAAGAATTGGGTAAACCATTATACAGTGACATTAGGGAGGGCAAGAAAACTATTCTTGTAATAAAGGCGTTAGAAATGGCTAGTGAGGAAGAAAAGCGAATAATTCTACAAAACTTGGGGAATAGGAACGCCTCTAAGGAGGAGTTAAAGCAAACTGCGGATATTATAAAGAAATACTCTCTGAATTATGCTTATGAATTAGCCGATAAATACTATAAACAAGCACTAGACAAATTAGATTCAATAGAATGGAAAAACGAATTAGCGGGAAAGGCTTTAAAATATATAGCTGAATTTACCGTAAAAAGGAGAAAGTAATGGAATACACAGAAAGGTCGTTTTTTCCGATAATACTTTCAATAGTAGTAGCTTTTCTAATTACCATTATATCAACTAAGTGGGTTATTGAGGAATCCAAAAAGAAGGGTTTTGTAGGAAAAGATATTAATAAACCTAATAAGAACGAGGTACCAGTTTTGGGAGGAATTGGAATAGTAGCGGGTTTCGTAGCAGGCTCTTTTACATACTTAGTTAGTGATATAGACTTTTCGAGCTCTGTTGCAGAAGTAGATAGGACAGTAGTTTCAGTATTAATATCCTCGCTGATTATAGGATTTTTAGGATTGGTAGATGATATATTTAATTTAAGGCAGTCTGTAAGGGCTTTCTTACCAGTTTTCGCCTCGATTCCATTAGCAATATACAGTATCGGGCACACAAAAATATCAATACCCTTTTTAGGAATAGTTAACTTCGGGGTTTTATTTTACGTGTTAATTCTACCGGCTACACTAACAATAACCTCAAACGCTTTCAACATGTTAGAGGGTCTTAATGGATTAGGTGCAGGAATGGGTCTTATAATGGCATCAGCATTAGCATATATCGGTCTCAGATCAAACGGTCCTTCTTTTCACTCAGGAGTATTGGCATTAATTATGGTATTTATACTTCTAGGGTTTCTTATCTTCAATATGTACCCGGCTAAAGTATTCCCGGGAAATATCGGAACTTATTTCATAGGCTCCGTAATCGGTTCAATAGGCATCGCGGGTTTTATGTATACGGCATTATTCTTCTTATACATACCATATGTGTTTGAATTCATACTCAAAGCTAGAACCAAATTTAAGGGAGTATCCTTTGGAAAAATTTCCCATGAAGGTTATTTATACTGGGACGGTGCACCTAATTCCCTTACGCATGTAGTTATGAAAATGGGAAAATTTAAGGAATATCAAGTGGTTGTAATATTATGGATTATTGAACTGGTATTTGCTATATTAGCAATAGTGTTTCAAACGACAGTGATCAGGATATGAAGTATTGCAGTTTGCTTAAGTGTTCTTTAACTCAATAGGTAGTTTAAGTTAATGATAATTTTTAGGGTGTTAAGTAAGTACCTTAGTCTATTAGAGCTCCATCAGAACAACTAATTTAAGTGTTTGTTCTGGCTGAGGATCGGAACTAAACTCTTTTATACTCTAAGGAAGATCATAATAATTGCCGGGGTCGCCTAGCATGGTAGGGCGGCGGCCTGCTAATTTGGTGAGTTGAAAGCCGCTGGGGTTACTCCCCGCGCGGGTTCAAGTCCCGCCCCCGGCGCTATTTTTGGGTTCTTTTGACTCATGATTTTTGACAATTATCAAAACTTTTTACTTACTTAAAGTAGATTATTTTATGCGTGCGGCTGTTCTCTTCAACTACAAGGAGCCGTTAACAATTCAAGATATTCAGATAGACGAACCTAAAGATAACGAGGTCTTAGTACAAATTACAGCTACCGGTATGTGTCATTCTGACGTTAATGTATTTGTAGGAGCTACCCCAGTCCCACCTCCAGTAGTGGCAGGTCATGAAATAACCGGAGTAGTCAAGAAAGTGGGAAGAGGTGTTACGAGGGTAAAGGAGGGTGATAGAGTAGTTTCAGCTTTCATTCACCCGTGCGGAAAATGCAGAAATTGTATATCAGGAAAGGAGAACCTCTGTGAAACACAAGCCTCAGTCAGGCTTAAGGGAGTCATGTTTGACGGCACTACGAGATTAAAGTTGAAGGACGGTAGAGAAGTTCACACATTCTTAGGTGGGGGTTTTGCCGAATATGCGATAGTTCATGAGAACGCGTTAACGGTTGTCCCTAACGATATACCTCTTGAAAAGGCGGCACCTCTCGGGTGTGCTGGAATAACTGCTTATGGTGCCGTAAATAACGCGAAAATCGAGCCCGGGGAGACAGTAGCTGTAGTTGGAGTTGGTGGCGTAGGTCTTTCAGTGATACAATTGCTGAAGGCAAGTGGAGCTGGAAGAATAATTGCATTAGGTACGAAGAAATGGAAGCTTGAAAAAGCCATGGAGTTAGGAGCTACTGATGTTATTAATACTAAAGAATCTGATCCAGTAAAGACCCTAAAACAGATTACGAACGGAGGACCTGATGTAGTTATTGAAGCTGCGGGGACTCAGGAGACTATTCAAATGGCTGTAGACGGAGTGAGGATAGGTGGAAGAGTTGTCTTAGTTGGACTACCTCCGGTTTCAGCACAAATTCCCTTAAGGATTGCTTCTATAGTTAGAGGTGGTATTATGATTATAGGTAATTACGGTGGTAGGCCTAGAGTAGATATGCCTAGGTTACTGGAGCTAGTAAGGTTAGGGAAGTATGATCCTAGCAAACTGGTAACTGGTAAGTTCAAGTTAGAAGAGATCAATGAAGCTGTGAAGGTATTAGAAGAGGGCGAAGCTATAAGGAGTTTAATTGTGCCATGACGATTTCCGCTGCTATTTTCGACCTTGATGGAACTCTTGCTAATACTGCCTTAATTCATAAAGAGGCATGGGAGATAGGGCTAAAAACGTTAGGAATTGTTACGAATGTAAAAATCGAATATTTGCTAGGGAGAAAGACGTCAGATATAGCTAAATTGCTTGCAGGTGAAAGATGGAAGGAACTAGTTGAAGTAAAAAATAAGGAGTATTTACAACTAGTAGAGACAAAAGCGGAAGCTACGAAATGCGCTAAACAAGTTATTTCTTATTTGATTCAAAAATCTGTTAAAATAGCTGTTGTTACTTCATCTAACAGAATCTCAGCTACGAAAGTCCTAAGTAAAATAGGCGTAAATTATGATGTTTTAGTCACGTCTGATGATGTAGTGAAAGGAAAACCTGATCCAGAGCCGATAGTAACCGCACTAAATAGTCTTGGTGTCATGCCACATGAAAGTATTGGAGTAGGGGATACTGAGGTAGATGTAGAGGCTTATTATAATTCACGGCTTTCTCGTATATTTCTCGTGAAGTCTGGCGTACCTTTTAGCGAGGAGAAGGTCAGGTCTAAAAACGCGATAATAATAGATTCTTTGTGTGAGCTGTTTGAGTTAATTTCTTAATCTTAACAGATAAATTAGTAGATGGTCGGGGAGGGTGGGGGGTCTAGCCAGCCCCTGTAACCCGCATGGCTTAATGCGGGCACCAGTAACTCCCATACCATAATACCTGTCACCTCCAGATCCTAGCCTAACGATGAGTGCCGCCCGATGGGGCGAGATAGTTGCGGGTCTTCCCTCCGGAGGGAGGGAAGATACCGCATTGACCGGGGGAATCGGCCAGGTCCGGAAGGGAGCAACCGTGCCCGGCTATCCGCGTTCATCGGTCACCGGCATGAGAAGGGCTAGGGAAAGTCTGGGGTGATAAGGGTTATGGTATGGGAGAGCCGACCGCTACAGCTTATTTTCCTTAACTATTTTATCTTTATTATTATTAGAAAAATAACAAATTATTTTGAATTAAACTTAGTTAATTTAAACTTAGGGGGGTTTTACATAGTTAATTTATAAAGTACAATCATTATAATGATAGGTGGAGTGACGTATATGGGTCTGAGGAATTTAGTTGTTGCACTTTTCCAGTTAGACAAGGATTGGACTACAAGAATAGTAATGGGAATGTTAGTAATGGGTGTAATATGGGGATTGTTAGGTGTAATAGACTCTTTAGCGGTTAGAATGCAAGAGACTATGTGGACTACTTACGGTCTGTTACCATTATCTCCACAAGAATACTACGCAAGCATAACATTACATGCTGAAAGGGATCTGTTCGGATTTGCACAACAAGTAATTTACGCAATCATCATATACTTTACAATCAAACTGTTAAACCTACAACCTAGAGCAAAGTGGCTGCTAAACTTGGCATTCATAGCGCTTAATATATCTATGATGTTCATGGAAGGCCCTATTTTATTAGTAAACCAACAAGGATTTGACAACTACTTCTCCGCTGGTTCTTGGTACTACTTATCTCCTATAGGTATACCCGGTTATTCTCTCTATGTAATTAGTCCGCTCTTTTTCATAGGATGGTTACTAAACGACGCATTCGTTTATCTTGCAGGAATATGGATCGTTTATCACTATTACCTTGCATCAAAGCAAAGTAAAGAGAAATTACCAGTTCCGCTAGTATTCTTCCTGATGATTATATTACTATTCATGATAGGTTACTCTGGGGTAACTGTAGCTAATGTTTGGGATATACTAGCGTTTGCTGGTCTTGTAGGCTTAAATGCAATTGCAAATCAAATTGCATTCTGGATATTTGGCCATGCTGTGGTTTACATGGCATGGCTTCCAGCAGTAGCTGCAATGTACCTATTAATACCTACACTAGCTAACAAGCCTTTATATAGCGATAGAATGGCCAGAGTGGCCGCAGTACTATACTTAATATTCTCTAACAACATCCCAATTCATCACTTATACATGGTTAACTTGCCGATTGTTCTTAAAGTACTTCAGGAGATATTAACTTATGCAGTAACTGTACCTACCTTTATGACATTCCTTAACCTCTTTGCTACTGTAAAGGGTGCTGATGTGAAGTGGAACGTGATAACTGCCTTTACAGTAACTGGCTGGGCTGGCTCGATATTTGCTGGTGTAACTGGAATCTCTAATGCTACAATTTCAGTTGACGCGATAATTCACAATACGGATTGGGTAGTAGGTCACTTCCATGCAATGATTTTGTTGGGTATAGTACCAGAGGCTATGGCAGTCCTATATTTTATGTTGCCAATGATGACCGGTAGGTCTTGGTATTCTATTAAAGCTGCATGGATTCATTTCTGGGGTTATTTAATAGGTTCAATATTGTTTATCATAGGCTTAGAACTTGAAGGTCTAGATGGCGTAGTAAGAAGAGCTGAGATAATACCCAGAGTCCCATACTTAACTGATGCTGTGAACTTAGCTACTGCTGGTGCTCTTATAGCTGAGTTAGCTACTTTAGTATGGTTCCTGAACCTCGTAATGACATTGGTTAAAGGAAAATTGTTGAGGGCTGAAGGCTTAGGCTTAGGTCAGCTGATCAACACTGTAGCAATGCAACTAGATTGGTCTAATACCGGCATAAGTTTAAAAAGTCTTGAAAATACATTAAATATGAGATTTATGAGAAAAGCTTTATCAACGTGGTGGGGTCTTGCACTATTAGGAGGAATATTGATCATAATAAGTGCTATACCCCTTCTGCTTGTCGGTGATGCATCAGAAGCATCTAACCCATTAGAATGGGCTTGGATTTCTTTATTAACACTTGGTGTCATTTTAGCTGGTGTCAGCTCATTAAAGGCAGCTAACACAGTTTAAAGGGAATAGTTACTTTTTTATTATATGAAGTTTATTTTAAAAGTTGTAAAAAATTGGGGTGATTGAATGGTTAGCAAAGAACAATACGAGTGGATTTGGACTGGATTTGCTATTGTGCTTCTCGCAATAGTTGTAGTTACCACGTTACCTCAAGTTTTTACAGTAGGTGGAGATGCAGCAGTAGTAACTCATGATATTCCGAGTAAAATTCATCCCTCTGTTGTTATTGCCACAACCATAAATGCAATGCAATACGTATTTACTGTTAGCGAGCACGGGGGCGGTATAAACTCTGAATTAGTATTACCTAATGGTTCAACATTACCGTTCTACTATAATCTAATGGTAGTTCATCCAGGTCAATATCTTAACATGACAATGTATGCGGTTACGGGTAAGACTGCAACGGAAAACATGTATATACCGGTATACAACGCTAAATATGTAGTTGATACCCAGATTGTCCCTGGCCTAACGCAGTATGCTGTGTGGTATGCTGCAAATGTTAGCGGATATCCAATAGCTTGTGGAGCGTATGCTTTTATGAGCGGAGAATATAACGGTCCTTGGTTCTCTTATCAGGTAGGTGAAATATTAGTGATTCCACAGTCTGGTTACGCTTCTCCAGCTGCAATCCAGAGGTATATCACAGCATCAAATACTGCTCATACCAGTGCTTTGGTTGGTGATCCTTATAATCCACCAATAATAGTTGAGAAATCTCCAAACCCTGTACTTACAGTTGTCTCTGATAAATATGCTGCATTTAACGACAGTATACCTGGGCCAACGTTTATAGTTAATGCAAATTCCACTGTAACAATGAACATAATAATTCCAACTCCATCTGGAGACCATAACTGGCTAAATAACTATTCAGTTACTGGTGTAGCTTCTCCCATTACGGACTTATACGTTGATGTGTATGCTGTATGGTGGAACGGTACTATAACTCCAGCTGCTACTCCTCAGAAGATACAGTACAATACTCCAATGACATTCACCTTCACTGCTAAGGCTCCAGCTTACGTATATGGAATAATTTATCCGGCATTCTATAATTACGATCTAGACGGAATGTCTAATTTACTTACTGGAGAAGATATGGGTTATGTTATGTCCTTATGGGGAACTGTTATTGTTGAGGGGTGAAATAAATGGTCAGTTTCTTTAAACTCTTAACTTTAGGATATGTCTTAGCTATAGCAGGGCTAGTATGGGAGATAACTGAAATAACTTTACATGCTGTTGCAGTGCCCTATGTATTGCCGTTTACTGTATCGGCGTTTATAGGGTTTATTGCCTACTATCTATTCGTTTACTTTGCTCCAGCAGATGAGAAAGAGTCTAAAGACTAAGGTAATATTTTTTCTCTGAAATTTTTCCTTATTCTTTGAATAACTTCTTTCTCTTCAATTTTCTTTAATTCGCTTATCTTTTTAATTGTTAAAGACACGTTACAAGGTTTATTCCTTACGTATTTTTCGGGACCGAGAAATGGGGAATCCGTTTCCGTCATTAGATAATCTAAGTCAATCTCTTTTACTATCTCTTGCCTGTATTTATCCCTTATTAGTACTGGAGGTACTGAAATAAGACCACCGAGATCAAGTATTCTTTTCGCGTCTCTAATGCTACCTTCATAAGCATGAATAACAAAACGAACCTTGTAAGATGGTAATAAGGTGAGCAAATCATTTATCCCTCCTCTGACGTGGATTATAGAAGTTTTTCTATGTTTTTCAGCTCTCTCTAGAAAGAGAGAAAGAACCTTAATTTGGTTCTTTCTTAATTCACTATCCTTTATCCAATAATAATCAAGACCTATTTCACTTATGATTTTAGCATTGTTTGTCAGCTCCAGGCATTTCTCTATCTCATTTTCCTTATCTTTAATGAATTCTGGATGGAAACCTACAGCAGCTATAACGTTCTTATATTTCTTTTCTAGTTCTAAACTTTTAAGATTACTTTCGAGATCTACTCCTGCATTTACAATTGTTATCTCACATTCATTTACTATCGCATCTCTATCCTGATCAAATTCCTTTGAGTCTATATGAGCATGGACATCGATGTACATAAATAGACATATATAGGAGCAATAAAAATGATTTATGAAAAAGAATGTATTATAAAGAATAAAGATATTACTTCCAAGGTTCCTTAAGTACTTGTATCTTTACTACGTTTTCGTTTTCGTCGTAGATCACTCTAACTAGATCTCCTTCTTTTATCTGGAATTTTTGTCTTATTTTAGCCGGTATTGTCACCTGATAGTTGCGTGAAACTTTAACTATTTCCTCTACACTCATTTGATTTACCTCCAATTTATCATATTAGTGCACTCAATTTAAAACTTTACTATAGTGATGAAAAGTCAGATTTAAATAAGATTATTAATATTACCACAAATAAGAGTAGAATTAGTTTTGTATAATAACTCTATTTTAATAATCTCTGACATAATTTATGAATAGAAAGTATATCTGTCTTGTATTATGAGAAAAATTTTATTATGAAAAAATATAAATACTTGCATGATAAGAATCATAAATTGTGATACAAATGTCTCAAACACATATTTCTGGTGCTCGAGTAAAGCTACCTTCAGGAAAAGATGCGGGACTAGTAGATATACTATCTTTCTGCTATGGACTATCCGAAACAGACGTACAAGTACTAGTTGCCTTGGCTAAGGCTGATGCTAAAGGGACTGAGGATCTTGAGGAAGATCTAAAGCTCTCAAAGGCTTCGATCAACAGAAGTTTAAACAAATTACTTGAAATGGGTCTTGTTATGAGGATAAAAGAACCTGGAAATAAGGCTGGGAGGCCAAGATATCTGTATAAGACAAGAGGATATAAGGAACTCAAAGAGAAAATCCTTGAAGATATAAGGAATTGTGCCGAAAGTATGGCAAAGCTCGTAGATCAGGAGTTCAGTATCTCAGAGACCTCGGAAGGTATAGTGAGTGCTCAAAATCAAGATGGATTTATAGAATCTAAGTAGCTATTTTCGAGTAATTTTACCTTCTCAGTTAGAATTCTCTGGATATTGTCCTTATCATGGATGATACCGTTAATTATCACCTTACTTACGTATCTGCCGTCTGCATAGTAAACTAAATGAGAGAAGAGTTTGTCTTGTGAAAGAGGGTAAACAAAATGACTGTCAATCAGAACCAAGTCACCAACGTACCCTTCCTTTATTAACCCTCCTTTAATTCCCAATAATCTATAGCCGTTTATTGTACTAGACCGGAATAGGTCAATTGCTTTGGTTTCCACATTCCAATACATCTGTCTCTGAAGCAATACACCGATTTTCATTTCCTGAAACATGTCTAGTGAATTATTACTTGCTGCACCGTCAGTTCCCAAGGTAATGTTAATACCATTTTTTAGCATTTCTTTAAACGGAAAGCTACCTCCGGTGGCGAGTTTCATATTCGATGTGGGACAGTAAGTAACGGTGGAACCATTTCTCTTAATAGTCTCTATTTCCCAGCTCGCTACCCAGCCTAGATGAACCATCTGAAGTTTCTGGTTAACTAATCCGAGTTTAGCTAGATACTCAACGGGAAATAATCCATTTCTCTCCTTAATAGTATAGAGTTCTTTTCTAGTTTCTGATACGTGTATATGTATCCAAGTTTGTAGCTCTTCGGCTAACTGTTTTGCAATTTTCAGAGTATTTTCCGATACAGCGTAAATGCTATGTACGTTAATTATGGGTACAAAATACTCGTTCTTTTTTAACCTCCTTTGTTTTTTATCGATCTCGTATGGGTCGAATAAACTATCTAAAAAAGTGTATCCTGCAAAAGCTCTTATCTTGTATTTCTCAGCTAGTTCCGCTACTTGATCTGGATTAAAGTACATATCTACAAAAGATGTAGTCCCATTCCCTAGCATTTCGAGAATAGCAAGCTCACTTCCAATTTTCATTAACTCTTTTGTAAATTTGGTTTTCTCAAATTCCCATATCTTGTTTAACCAATCTTCGAGTTCAGCATCATCATAATAACCTCTTAGGACTGTCATCGGGGAATGAGTATGTGAATTTACCAGACCGGGGATTGCAATATAGTCAGAGCAATCTATCTCATCTCCCTCTAATTCCCTACCGATACTTTTAATCCTACCATTCTGAATTACTATATTCTCGTTCTTTCTTATCTCACCGGTAGGATTTACAATATACCTGCAGTTCCTCAACGTATATGTGTTATTACGAATCTCCACTCGTATTCACTTATCTTAATTTTCTCGCCTTCTACCTTTAATTCTCTTTTAAAAAGTGGGGCATACACTACGAATGTCTCGGCCTCTCCTCCCTCGAAAGCCGGATTGAAACCGTATTTTTCAGCGGCTTTAATTATGTTCTCGACGTCTTGGCTTTCTATAACTTTACCCACTAGCTCAAACGGGAAACCGTAAGCAGAGGCGGATGTTACAATAAATTTAAAACCGTCTCTTATTAACTCCCTCATATACTCCTTTTGATCTTTCCTCCATAGGGGCGAGTAAGTTTTCAGTCCAAGTTCTTCCGATATTATATTTATGTTCAGCCTTTGGTAATCCGAAAGCAATGCCCCTGTTATTATTCCCTCTATCCCTTTTACCTCTTTAGCTAATTTTAAAGCTTGTTTTAGATCGTTCAATTCCTTGTCTTTTTCTCCAGATGTATGATATTGAATTATGTCCAGACCTAATACTTCAGCTTGATATTTAGTAAACTCAACATTAGGGACTTGAAACATCCATGAATAGTCCTTTCTCGGAAGGAGAGTTATAAGACAAGTTACTTCAAAACCTTTGAATACACCCCAATGAAGTGCGAAAGTACTATCCTTTCCACCGGAGAAGAGAGTACAAACTCTCATAGCTCATAACAATATATCGTGTGTTCTGTAGGCCCTAATATACCTTCAGCCGTAACTCTTCTTTTTTCAACTAGTCTTAGGTTCGGATATTGAAAATCATTAGAGGCAACCCTTAGTCCTTTTTTACCATTCTGGATTATTAATGGTTCTAAAAGTTCGTTTGTCCTTGTTGATAGGTAAGAGACTAGTATGTCTGTTTTTGGTAGTAAGATCGGGGCTAGAGTCAACATATCTCCGCAAATTATTTCAAATTCTCTGTCGTTATTTTTATAAGCCTCTCTGCATAGTTTTCTATCGATTTCTACTCCTACAGCTAATTTTACATTAAATTCCTCCTTAGCTATTTTCAAAATCTTTCCTATTCCAGCACCTAAATCTAGGACAACGTCATCTTTACCAGCCTTTACACACCTCAACATTTCCCTAGCGACCTCGTCCGGTGTTGGGACAAACGGAACTAACACAAGTAATAATTATTGGAGAACCTTAAAAAGACGAGAATACTAATTTACTTTCACTTGCCCTGATATCCCTGATGCTGAAGTTTAGGTCTAACCATGTGTTAACGTTTTTTATTGCTAGTAAGTTTATCTTATTTACTTCGAGCTCACGTATTCCAACTAAGTATGTTTTCTTACTTAAAGAGAGTAAATCCATCATCTTCTTACATTTACTCAAATTCTGGAGAAGAAAACTTGTACTATAACAAGCCAAAAGGGGCTGGGGCTTGTTAACTAGTACAATCGAGATGTCGAACTCAGTCTTACCGCATAAGAACTCAGCTAAATTACGTGTTACGAACGGAAAATCGCATCCCGTAACGAAAACTTTTGCGGATTTGACGTATTGAATTCCAATCTCAAGTCCCCTAACTGGACCCTTCCGCACATGATCTATGATCTGCCTTCCGTTCAGATTTGCTCTTAACTTATTAGTAATAATTATGGGATTACTAAACTCTTTGCTAACTCTCTGGAGAAAAGTAATACCGTTAAACTCGTGATCGCACTTATCTTCTCCAAACCTCTTAGATTCACCACCGGCTAATATAATCACGTCAAATGAGGAATTGCTGTAACTCAACGGTTTCTCCTCTTTTATACGTTTTATCTCTAGCTAATATACCGAAAGCGTTTGCCTTAGCAAGTTCACTATAAAGACCTGTACCCCACCTCAATGGCTTTGCATATACTCCCTCAGTTCTGAATAAGAAGACGGAATCCATTTTGTGCTTTACGCTTATATCCTGATCAAGGAAATAATAGGAGAATTTTCTCACTTCTTTTCCTATCATTCTCGACAATATATGTAAACCGTGCTCGTGGAATACTGTGACTGCAGAAACCACTTGTCCAGGGAGGTTAATTACTGGAATGTCACCTATCACACCTACCCCTCCTCTTTTTATCACGTTTACAGCAACTCCTTCAAATAGTAATGTACCCATCTCCCTTATTACTTTCTTTGAGTAGTCTTTGTCTCCCATTGAAGACCCGCCAATGAGGACTATATAGCTGCATTCCTCCGAGAGTTTTTTCATAGCGTTAATGATCTCTTCTTTATTGTCCTTGACGACACCAAAGTACTTACTTTCTCCGAATTTTCCTAATAAGTACAGAAGAATGGGTGAAATAGAATCGGGGATCTTTCCAGTTTCATAATAAGGTACTATCTCGTCTCCTGATGCTATGACACAACTTTTCACATTTGCTACATTTATTTCTTTAATCCCTTGTATTGTTAGAATTCCTAGATGGTAAGGAGTTAAAATTTCTCCCTTACTTATTATAAGGCTCCCTTCCGATATGTCTTCTCCTACAAATTTAATGTCCTTTCCTTCGAACACTTCCTCTGTAAACTTAACCCTTTCACCCATTACTTTACTAGCTTCGATTCTTGCTACTGCGTCTGCACCTTTCGGTATGGGGGAACCGGTAGTTACATAATACGTTTCTCCTTCTTTCAGTTCTGGAATTTCAGAAGAGGAGGGATGAAGTGAGCCTACGATTTTTAGTTCTCCATATTTATTGTAGTCGCTAACTCTAAATGCAAAACCATCCATGGCAGAGAGGTTTGTATCCGGTATATTCTTCATTGCATATACGTCTTCGCCTACTACCTTACCTACGGCATCGTATATGCTTTTTCTCTCAATAGGAGCTTTTCTGAAGTCAGTATTATCTATAAGCTTTCTCGCTTCGCTTAACGGTATTAGCATTTATTTTAAAATATGATTGGTTGAAAATAAAAGTTAATTATGAATAAATGCATAATTCAGGTAATAGGAAAGAAGAACTCAGGCAAGACTCTAACGATAGAAAAAGCAGTTAGGGAATTAAAGAGCCTTAAATTATCGATTGCAGTAATTAAGCATTCTCACCACGAGATCGATCTTCAAGGCAAAGACACTTTCAGGTTTTGGAAGGCAGGATCTGATTATGTGGTATTTCTTAACCAAAAAGGCATAATAATGGGCAGGTTCAGTGTTAAGGATGTATTAGAAATAATCCCCGCGGATGTCGTCTTGATTGAGGGTTATAAGGATAAACAGTTTGGTATACTCATTGAGATCACTAAACCGGAGGAATCCGATCTTATTTCACGAAAAATAATTGATTATGTTAAAGAATGCATTACCGAAAGTTATACTCAGGATAAATTGATAGGCGACAATGGAAAAGAACTCGACTTTAAGGATCCGCGTGTATTAACGTTATATAATTTGATGAAAAGCTTAAACTTAAGTGAAGTTAGGATTGATAAAGGGTCATGATGTAATAGCGATAACAGAGGAGTCATATATTACAGATGCCATATTTTTTATGAAGACAAACAAGATAAGAAGGATTGCTGTGCTACGGGACAGGGAGATAATAGGTCTGTTCACAGTAGAGGAAGCGTTATACCACATCTTATATAATGAAGCAGATGAGAGACTTAAGGAGGCAAGGCTTAAACCTGTCATAAAGTCTAATCCATCGTTAGGTGAGATAATTAGGGACATGCTAAGTAACAAAGTAGACGCGGTATTTATAGAAGGAGAGGGTAGGCTAAAGATCGTTACATATAAGGACGTAATAAAAGAGGTAAAGTGGGATAACGTACACGATAGTATATCCTCGATATCTAAACAAGCTATCGTAGTATCCCCTTATGCTAGGATCAGGACAGCAGCTAGCGTTATGATAAATAACGGAATTAGGCACGTCCCCGTATACGAGGGGGATTTATATGGGATAATATCTGCAAGGGATATTGTGTACGGTTACCCAGAATTGGACTTAAATAGTGATGTGAGTAAAGTTATGATCCCTGAAGTTTACAATGTCGCGAGGAATACACCAATTAATGTTGTAGTTAAGGATTTATTAAGGCTAAATATAGGTAGTGCAATTGTGAATAAAAGAGAGATCGTTACTTTAAAAGATCTAATAGAATATGCCTCAAGAAATTTAATAAAGGAATAAAGGTTAATTGAATTATGCTTAATCTTTTTCGCTGTCCTATTGACGGCTCACGCTTTAAGGACAAATGGATTTGTGAGAACGGTCATTCGTTTACGGAAATAGATGGGATAATAGACTTCATGAAGGACGAAAAAGTCGAAAACCCTGACATACTAGAGAGAGTAGCAGGGGTTTATGAGCAATTATGGGCTCCTATTGGTATGTTTTTGACTTCTGGTGGGAAGACATACTCGTCTATAATGAGAAGTTCAGGAGAATATGTATCAGGAAATGTAGTAATTGATATAGGAACTGGTACTGGAAAATTATTCGACTATACTAAATGCGAAGTATGCATCGGAATAGATATTTCGACTAAATTTCTGAGAATTCTGAAGAGAAAACGGAGTAATGTAATAGCAGTTAGAGCTAATGCAAATAGATTACCCTTTGATAACGAGATAGCTGACGGTATATCGGCTATGTTTGTCTTGCATATGATCCCTTCGAAAGCCGTAGTGTTGAATGAAATTTTCAGAGTGTTAAAAGGAAAAGGTAAGTTTGTCTCATCTGTATTAACAGATAATAATTCGTTCAGTAGGTTTCTTGCAAAATGGTGGAAATTAGAACTGTTTCCAGTAGACTATTATATCAAATTATTAAAGGAAGTAGGATTTGAAAAAATAGAATATCAGAAAATCGGTGCTTGGACTTTATTTAAATGTGCCAAGCCTTAAATAGACTCAGGGAGTACAGTAGAAAACTAACACCGTTCAGAGCGTTGAGCATTATTAAGATAGGACTTGTATATAGGAAAGAGTAAGCTAATACATATATTCCGAAGGTTAGGAAGAACAGAAATATTGCAATATTGGTAAATGAGGAGAACTCTCCAGACCCGGTCATTAGAGAGAAAAGTTTTGTACTACCTGTTATAGAGTAAAACAACCTTTCGATACCAAAAAACAACCCTAAAAAGTAAAACGGATAAGGATTTAACGTATATAGAACCTCCGTAAAAGAGACGTGAACTTTTATAATTAATACTAACGATGTAATGAACATTAATGTGCCAATGAGGAGATTTAATCCTCTTTTAGTTATTCTGTTAATTGTTGGATTGGCCATGCTAATAACCCCACCGGTGTTTGACCTAACTCGATATCCAGTAACTCACCTAAAAATATTCCCCCTAAAGTTCCTAGAATTAATCCTGCAATACCAGCTAATTGATAACCTAATAACGCACCTAAACTCCCACCAGTTACTTTGCCTAAATACTGGTCTTCTATTTTGTATATTTTAGCAAAATCATAGCTACCACTCTTCCCTTCCTTTGATAATAAATAAGCAAAATCCATAATTGCTTCTTTCACCTCATTTATATCATTACTTCTATAGACAGCTGTATATTCTTCAATTCCTCTATCCCTCTTAAAGTAAATTGGAATAAATCCAGATTTTGAAAGTGTTTTCAATGAATTTGTAAATTTACCATTACTATTAACTTTAAAAATCACTTTATACATATACTGTATTCTACGTTTAGTAGTAAATATTTTTTCATCTCCGTTTCATTGATACGAAAATAAAACCTTAACCTTTAATTCTTGTTGTTACAAACTTAACTTTGGATAGCTATGGAGACAAATGGAGAGAAGAAAAAATACTATGCTGTTACTGAGATCGAATCGGTAGAAGTTCCCTCTAAATTTAGCAGTAGCAAATATCATGAGCACATTTCATCAGCTATTGATGAGGCTTTAAAAAAGACTGTGGACTATCTAAAAGCTGAGGGTTATGAAGGTAAGTTCAGTGCAAATATCAACGTATTCGTTAGAGAGGACAAATCAGTAAGGTTAATACAAACAGTCAAGACAAAAATAATAGTGAAATAATGGAAACCGAGGAGTTATCGGAACCTCTGGAAAATTATCTGAAAGAAATTTATGAGCTTGAGGAATTGAGAGGCTACGCTAGAGTCTCCGACCTGATTACTATTTTTCAGATTTCACCTGGGACTATAAGTAAAGCTTTGAATAGACTGGAAAAACTAGGATTAATCATCAGAAAAGATAAGAAAATTTTACTTTCAGACGAGGGAAAAAGAATAGCTGAAAGGCTCATCAAAGCTCATAGGCTTTCAGAGAGACTCCTCACTGACATTTTAGGTTTGGACTGGATAAGAGCTCACCAAATAGCTCACAGGCTTGAACATATATGGCCTGACGATGTGTTGGAGAGAATAGATTCAGTGTTAAACTATCCCAAGATATGTCCTCACGGACATCCGATACCAGGGAGAGGAGTTATAAAAGGAGAGATAATGAGTAATATTAAACCAGGGGAGGTAGTTGAAGTTCTAATGATCGTTAAGGAGGAAGAATGGATTCTAGCTAAAGCTAGTGAAGTAGGTCTTCTCCCTGGCAGTAGGTTCAGAATTGTAGAAAAGAAAGATAATGGTGATATAGTCTTAGAGGATATGAGCGGAAAAAAGTACGAAATACCTAAAGTTCTAGCTGAACAAGTGATGGTAAATGGAAAGCCTAACGGAGCTTGAAAAGAAGATATTAGTTCATATTTATAAATACGGCCCAGATAACCCTTGGTATATGGCTAGAAGACTGCTAGGAGAGTCGGGATGGGCACCTAAATATAACGAAGACGAGATCGAGAAAGCGTGTAAAGACCTAGAGGACAAAGGTTTATTACAGAGGTTTCAAGGGGCACTTAAGAGAAGCGTAACATCCTCGGTTAAACCTTGGCTTAAAGTAAAAGCTAAGGAGTTGGATCACAAGCCTAAAGGGATATATTACGACTTAACTAAAAAGGGAAAGAAACTAGCGTCTGAGCTATATAAGGACTACTTTAAGAAGGATTAGAAATGTTTTTGGACAATAAAGTGAAAGAAATTGTGAAAAGAATTCTTGATTATAGTGACTCTTATAAGGCTTTATCAAGCAAGGTAAGAATTTCCAATGGGAAAATAAACGTAGAAGGTTATTCCTTTATAACTCAAAAGCCTCTTCTCGTGTCTGTTGGTAAGTCTGCCTTAAAAATGGCAAAATTTTTCCTCGATAAAATGAAAATAGAAAACGGTATTGCAATTACACCGAAAGGTCACACTAACGTCAAGCTACCCTTAGAGGTGTTAGAATCCTCACACCCGGATATTACAGAAAGTAGTTACGAAGCGGGTAAAAAAGTTATCAATTTGCTATTTAAGGAAGATTACGACTTGCTGATTTTCTTGATCTCTGGAGGAGCTTCAGCTCTAATGGAGTATTCAGACATTTCTTTAAATTATCTTAAAGAAATTAATAATGCTCTGGTTACATCGGGTTTAAGTATTGAAGAAATAAACATAGTAAGAAAACACCTTTCTCTCATTAAGGGTGGTTGGTTAGCGCAGTACTCGAAATCTCCTATTTTAACGTTGGTTGTCAGTGATGTACCTGGAGGTGATCTTTCGAGCGTAGGCAGTGGGCCTACAATTTTAGACTTCTCTACAAAAGAGGAAGCCGAGAGGATTATGAAAGATATAGGCTTAGAGAAATATATGGGGTTTCTGAAAGAGACGCCAAAGACGTTAAAAGTAAAAAGCTACACCTTTAAGATTCTCGACATCGAAACTGTGTTAACGAGATTGAAGTCTGACATAGAGAATTCAGAGATGTTAAGCAGCGAAGTGAGAGGCGATGCGTATTCGTTTGGTGTTCAATTAGCAGGCATAGCGAATACTCAGTTCAGGGTTTCGAACGGAAGAAAAGTCTTGTTATTGGGGGGCGAACCCGACGTAAAGATAACAGGGGAACACGGAAAAGGAGGGAGAAACGGTGAAATTTGCTTGGGCTTTCTTAAATATATTAAAGCTAATGCAAGGCTTTATGCCATCGCCACTGACGGTATTGACGGAAATAGTGAATATGCAGGTTGTTATGTGGATAACGAGCTAAAAATTAACAGTGTAGATATCCATAATGCGTTAATAAATCATACGTCTTATGAACTTCTTGAGAAATACGGTGTCACAATAAAAACTGGTTTTACAGGAGATAATGTTAACAATGTGTATATATTGGATATAGGGGATTAAATTCGAACAAATTAGAATTAAAATTTTCTATGTAATTTCTACTTAATTTTTATCCCTCAGGTAAGAAATATTACCTCTGTGTTTTTTTTTAAAAATTTTTTAATTCAACAAAGATTCAAAAAAATGTTAACTATACTTTATCTACTTTATAATATTTAATCTTTTCCTAAAGTAATATTTATTAATAGTAATATCACTATTTAGTAATATGAATAAAGGAACAAAAATTGCTAAGGCCATATCTTCTTATATAATAATAGCAATAGTCCTTATAGCGGTAATAGCAATATCAGGTATTTTATTACTATATTACCCAACTAGAAGTTCTAGTATTTCTACAACATCGTCAACGTCATCTACTTATTCCTCTATGATGACAACTAGTTCAACTACCTTTACTTCATCCGTTACAACACCTTCAACGGCTAACAATAATACTGTCGTAGTTTATGTCGCTGGGGCTTATAAAGCGATATTTGATTTTTTGGCTAAACAATTTGAGAAGCAATACGGTATTCCAGTTGATATAAATCCTGGTGGTTCTTTTGGGTTAGCGGCTGAAATTGCCCAAGGAGCTCCTGCAGATGTCTTCGTTCCAGTAGCTTATATTCAGGCTGTTGAGTTAGAAGGGCAGAATAATCCGGGTTGGACAATAGCCTTTATATCAGACCAGATGGCTCTAGTGTATTCTAATTATACTACGATGAACCCATATTGGAACCAGTTATACAGCAACTACACTATGGCAATGGAGACTAACAGTACTGAGTACTGGTATAACTTCTTCTATCTACTAACTACTAAGTTTAGTTTAGGTATATCCAACCCGAGCTCGGACCCAGAAGGATTATACGGTTATCTGATCCTAAAAATGACTAGTTACCTTTATGCAAATAAGTCCTTCGATTACTTTATACACTTAGCTAATGAAAGCAATGTAATTCATAGTGCGCCTAATACTGCTGACTTTGTAGCCCCATTAGAGGCTGGAGAACTCGACTTCGTCTTCTCCTATAAGTCCTATGCAATATCTCAACACCTAGACTATTTGCAATTACCACCATGGCTAAGCTTCGGTTATTATCCTAACGAGACAAGTTGGTACAGCTTCTTCTTCTACAAAATAACTGTAAACGGACAGACTCTAAAGATATACGGTAACCCAGTGTACTTATATATGACCATACCGAAGAATGCACCAAACCAACAGTTGGCATTACAGTTCATACAATTTGTAATTAAAAATGTCAATGAGTTAGCAATGTTCGGTGTGACTCCTATAACTCACCCAGTTTTGTTCTATGAATCGCCATCGGATGTACCACCACAAATTATGAAATTATTGAATGAGGGAGTATTAACGTATGGTGGTAACTTCACGGCTGTTTAAAGTAATATCTTTATTTCTATCCCTCCTCTTAACAATCCCTATAATATACTTAATAGTTTACGGTTACGGACCGTTTTATGTTAGATCAATCGCATTTGGAAAAGCATTAATAAGCTCTATAGAACTTTCCTACCTTTCCTCCTCCGTCGCAATAGTCGTTATAATCTTCTTGTTTACACCCTTGGCTTACTTCCTGGCCAGAAATAGAAACCCTATAATAGAAAGTATAGTAGACATTCCGGCTTCAATACCTCATCCGCTCGTTGGAATAGCTTTGGTGTTCATAGATAGTCCCACCAACATAGTAGGTAAGTTCTTGTCTTCTCACGGTATCAATTTCTACTACTCGTATTTTGGGCTTATCCTAGCCTTAATAATAGTCTCAGCCCCCGTGTATATCCGTTCGATGCAGAGTTTCTTCGAGAGCTTACCATTATCATATGAACAGTACGCTATGAGTTTGGGTTACTCTGAACTCAGAGTTTTCTTCAAAATGATCTTTCCTATGTCTGTTGGTGGAATAATCTCATCAGGACTAACTTCAATGGCTAGGGCGATAAGCGAATTCGGTTCTATTGTAATCGTAGCCCCGTTCGTTCAAGGATGGATCTTTAACGGAGATTGTGTAGCCTCAGTATACATTTACAATGAGTATCAGACGTATTTTAATGCGTCCATAACTGCATCAGCGACTTTGATTCTTTTCTCCTTAATACTACTAGCTGTAGCCAGAGTATCTAGGTTCCTTCTCATTAAAAAGGGATACATTTATTACTAATCAACTTGATTTCATACTAAATGAAGAACCCAACCTTATCTGAACTAGTGATGAAAGGGTTGTTCAACGGATGGCGATAAAGTTGATATGTAGAGAGATAGAATGTGTTGAAGGGGTAGTAAGAAGGATATTGGAGGAAAACGGCTATACCTTTGATAATGTTAAAATTAACGTTTCAGATATGCCCTATAACGAACTAGCTAGATTTGACGGAAGTAATATATACGTTAATTCTGTAAAATTCAAAAGTTTCGCTACACAAGTCGGAGGAGATTCAAAGTTTATATCAGCGTATCTAACAGTAGTGTCACTCTACGCTGTAATAAATGACAAACAAAGGCTGAGAGAGTTAGTTAAAAGAGTGTTTGGAGATAAATCTCTCGAATACACTATTTTCAATTTGTTATTTGACTAAACTCCTTTTATCTATTGCTTTTAAGGCTTGAGACACGAAATCGCTTACAACCTTTTCTGGGTCTTTAGCTTTCATTACAGCACTTGCCACTCCTATTCCGTCAGCACCAAGCTCTATAGCCTTGTATACATCTTCACCGCTTGTAATTCCAGCCCCTGCAATAAGGTAAACACCCTTAACTTTCCTTATTTCATCTACCGCTCTTGTAATAACTTCAGGTTTTGCCTTAGAGACCGCGACTCCGCTACCGATAAGTTCCGGAGGTTCGATAAGTATCGCATCAGGGTTTAATATTCCCATAGAATGAACTAATTCGTATCTATCTACACAAACTACACTTTCCAACCCTAATCTTCTCATCCTTATAATTGCATCGTGGATTTCGTCTAACCTAACTCTCCTTTCGCTGTGGTTTAATAACGAGCCCTTCCCCCCTGCGTCCTTTACCATCTCAGGAAGAATCGATCCAGTTTTAGCACCGTGATCCAATCCATCAACATGTTGTGCATATACTGTTAGTTCAGTTTCTTTACTAAGCCTATGTATCATTGTTGCTGGAACGGAAACTATTATAGGAACTCCGTACTCCTTACTTACCTTCTCAATCTTCTTAGAGATTTCCATCCCTTTTTCTCCGTAAGAATTCTCATATGCCTTGTAATTTATTAAAATAATTGGCGGTTTCATAACTTTAAATAAGGGGATTAATATTGAAACTTTGCGGAATAGATTTAGCTGTAAAGAGACCTTCAACAATCGGAGTCCTGAACGGAAACACAATAGAAGTTTATGAGGGGAACGAAGACCTCATTCTTCAGCTTTGTGCTACTTCTGAAATAGTGGCTATAGATTCTCCATTATCTTACAGTAAAGGATTTAGAGATGTTGACAAACAGATGATCAAACGAGGTTATCGTGTGTTACCACCGAGTTGGATGGAGAGCCTCGTGGTCAAGGCAATTAAGCTATCAAGGATGTTAAAGGGGAAAGTGATTGAGACTCATCCCACTTCATCTCTTAAGAATATTGGTTTAGATTGGAGGAGATATAACGTTAAGAAAGATATAATAGATGCTGTGGTTGCTGCTCTAGTTTCGTTATCTTATATGAAGGGTGAAGCAATGGAAATCAGAGGTTCGGACGGAGTTATATATCTACTTCCTAAGAAAAAGATAGAGATATCTAAATTGTCCGAAAATGTTTTTACATTCCTAGAATAGCTTATCTAATTCCTCTATTAATTTATATATTTTGCTGTAAAAAAATATGGCTATAAGTGTACTAATTAAGATTGAGATAATTATATCGAGTAAAGGTGAGACGGCTATTGTCCTTGCTAGTAATACAGTATAATTAATCATTATCAGCAGAAAAATCCCCCACATGAATATTTGTATCATTAGCCTAAACTCTTGATTTTGAATTTTTCTAGTATAGTAAAGAATGAAGAGTATCAGTAAAAATGGAGTCAGCACTAGTAAAGACAATGAAAACAAGGCTAAGTAAGGAGAAAGAGTAGCTATTAAGTCGGCTAAGTATATCGAACTAAAAGTCAATGTTATACTTAGGATTGAGAATTTCAAGAATGACGTGAGAATTTCTGGTGATTTAAATGTTATATGACCCAAGTTTTTAACTAAGCTATCGAATCTATCTAACCTTAACCTTAAATACATCTTACTTATAGTCTTTAGGACTATCTGGTTTCTAGAAGTTAAAACGCTAGCTATTGTAGAGGATACAGCTACGAGTACTGTCGATATGTTATAAATTATCGTAACGGGAAGTCCTAGCTGTAACGCGGTAAGAGATATAACTATTCCGAATTCACTTAATGAAGTCATAAATAATCCAGTTCGATAAGCCCTCAAGAAATCGACTCCTGAAAACCAATAGGCAGTGCTAAAGGCAAAGAGTTTTGTTAAAACGAGAATTATGGAGATCAGTATGTAATACGATATAAATCCAGAAATTTTGAGATAACTTCCGGCTATAAAGAAGAAGAAAATTAGGGTAAAGTCAACCAAAGGTTTCATATACCTTATTATCTTCTCAGGATCTGTTGACGCATAAGAAGTACCTATACCCAGTAAAAAGTTAGCTAACGTTGAAGGTAAGCTTAGTATGGAACTTAGTAAGTTGAATAAAAAGACGGATGCTACGCTAGATAAAATTACAGACTCATCAGACTTTGCATACTGTAATGTCGGGTTTATGAGAACTTTTGACACAACATAACCAAGCGCTAATGAGGAAAGCGAGGTGATGAGTAGATTGAATATATTCACGTTTCCTGAGGTCATAATGCCTAACGCGACGAAAGCTAATGTGTCTTCAAGTGAGGCAACAGAGAGAATAAGTTTGAAGTCGTTTTCGTCTAGCTTACCTTCCCCGAGCTTAAATGCAATTGATGTACTGGTGTTAAAGCCTATTACGGTAAGTAAAAGAGTTTGGGTTAAAGAGAGTTTGATCGCTAAACCAACTATAGAAATTACAATATAAACAATTAGAAATTCTATAATCACTATGAAAAGTGCCCTTCTGAACATCTTCTTGAGATCTACGAGGTTAACGGAAACTCCCATTTCAAATGACAATAAGTTTACAGCGAGAAAGGAGATAAACTGGAATTCTGGATTATTATAATTCAACCCTAAGAGTTCTCCTATTAGACCGGACACAAGGTATGCGAGAACGGGGGATATCCTAAGCCTTCTCAGAACTAAACCGGAGAAAGTTGCTATGACCAGCGTTAGTGTAAGGATTGTATTAGTGCCTTGTATCATGAATAGTAATATCGATTTTATAAGTATATAAGTAAAAAATGGTTGATTATAATGGTCGTTGTAAGAGTTGAGAATGTAGAAAGCGAGGCTTTAAGAGATAACCCTTTAAAAGATCCTAATGTGAGGAAGGTCGTTCACATAGTCTCCGACGATATTTCTAAACCCTTGATAGTTGTCTATCTAAGCGGTTTTCTATCTTCTTCCATTTCGTTATTGAACTACGATCCTTTAGGGGAAAACATTGTAGAAAAGATAGAGAGGCTTTCTAAGGAGGATAAAATAAATAATACAGTGGTAATACTCCCAGATCTCTTTACCAAGTTAGGCGGTAATCAATATATAAATTCTACGGCAGTAGGCCTATATGAAGATTTCTTAGTTAAGGAATTAATACCCTATCTAAAAGAAAAATACGACAGTGACAAGATAGTTCTAATGGGCAAATCTTCTGGCGGTTACGGTGCAATAGTACTAGGAATGAAGTATCCCGGTCTAATTCAAGGAATAATTGACCACTCAGGTGATGCTTACTTCGAGTACATTTATATTCCTATGTTTCCTTCCGTAATCAGAACCCTGAGAAAATTCAGGGACTACAAAGACTGGCTACAAAAGTTTTGGAGTAAGGAGAATAAGAAAGAGAAAGAGGATTTAAACGTACTAACCATAGTAGCAATGGCTGCATTTTACTCACCTAAGGGCGATTATATCGAGTTACCCTTTGAAACGGAAACAGGTGAAATTATAGAAGAAGTTTGGAAAAAATGGATAGAGAAGGATCCAGTGAGAATGGTAAACCGGTATCACGAGAATCTGCGAAAACTCAGGTTGATCTACCTTGATGTGGGTTTAAGGGACGAATTTAAGATTAATTTCGGTATGAGGATTTTACACGATAAGATGAAAAAATTAAACGTCCCTCATATCTATGAAGAATTTGAAGGAGGACATTTTAACACTAGTTTTAGATATGATGTATCTTTATCTTTGGCGAGTAGAGTATTTAATGAAGAAGGTAATGAGAATTGATAATACGCTTTCAAAGGACGGGGGACTGTTATTCGTTAACTGATGTCGTTACAGAGAGTATAGGACAGTGTGAAAGGTACGACGTAATCGTCATAGAAAAATTAGAGAAGGAAGTATTGGACAAAATAAAGGGAACCAATATCAAAATTTTCGAATGTGATGAGGGAGAGGAAAAGTGTATAGAAAAAATAAGAAATTCAGTGTATAGAATTACAAAATCATGTAAATTTACATGAACTACAATAGCCTCCCTTAAATTCAGTCCAATCGGTAGAGAAGTAAAACTCGCAACGTACATTTTCTCCGCTCAGAACCTTTGATAACCATATTTTATCGTCAGCCCACATCTCCTCATAAATGGGTTCCTTTAACCACATAGGTATAGCCTCATCAGTTTTACAGCAGTTATGGGAATCTTAGGGAGGTAATACCAAGAAGTCGGTATTAGCGAGAAGTTTTTAATTTTAGACGTCTTCATACTGAAAAGATGTCAAACGGAAAAGGACAAATCGAGTTAGCTAAGGAGAAGTTGGTCAAGGCAGTGAACAAAGTCCTGGGCATAGTGAGGAGGAACGAGAGGAGCAGGAGGGTAGGACTAGCACTAGCCCTCATGACCCTGCTAGGCGGTAGGGCCAGCGTGAAGAATGCTGCTGAGACGTTCGGGTTAGACTACGCAAACCTGCTAGAGGCGTTGGGAGAACTCGAAGACGCGTGGAAGGACTACTTGAAGGTCCTGTCGGGGCTGGTGAAGGGTGAGGTAGCTGTAATCATAGACGACACCGTGGACCACAAGGAGTACTCCAGAGGGAAGGACGTGAGCCCCCACGGGAACTACTGGATCTACTGCCACGCCCACCGGAGGTTTGAGAAGGGCGTCCAGCTCCTCACGGTCGCCATAGTGGACCTCTCCACGGGCAGGGCGTTCATGGTAGGAGCCTTCCCCTACGCCGTGAGGAAGATGTTGGACTTGGGGATGGTCACCGAGTTCAAGACCAAGATCGACTTGGCCAAGGAGATGTTGGACGTGCTCAAGGGGTACTTCCGCGTGTCCAGGGTAGTCTTCGACTCGTGGTACTGGTCAGAGAAGC
>NZ_JBBHKS010000021.1:0-4032 GCF_037389975.1 Stygiolobus sp. CP859M
AGCTGATAGGGGAGCTGAACCTGAGGAGCGTGGAGGCGTTCCTCAGGTTCGTTGAACGTTATTTAGGTGGACCACTTGGACTGATGAAAATCTTTAAGTTACGTTAAAGTCCCATAACTGCTGTCTATTAGAGGTAGTTAACGCGTTAAGGAAATTAGGTGTTAAGGACATTGAAGATGAGATTTTAGCCATACTACCGCTACCAATTAGGATTGTAGATTTTAAGCAAGAGGATATAGTAGAAGCTACAAAAGATCTCTCACTATCACCATATGATTCATTGCATTATATAGTTTCAAAGAAATGCAACGCTAAGATAATATCAGCAGATAAGGATTTCAAGGTAAGAATAGATCCTTGTAATTTCACATTAGATTCGTAGAAGAGTATAGCTGTCCTTATGTCAAAATCAACTAACGGGAAGAGAGCTTATTCTTCTATGAATCTAATAAACTAAATTTAACCTAATGTTTACTAATGAAGATTAACCTCTCACCTTTTAAAGGGATTAATGGAGGAAGTATAAGCATCTGAAACCTCGAGAACTTCAATTGGTTGTGTTTCAACATTTTCACGAATTTAATAACACTCAATCGATGAATCCTATGCCTAAACTTAGAATTTTTGCTGTCCAAACACCTCCCACACAACGCCAGAAATGCTTCAATACTGAGATGGGTTAAGTCGTTGTTCACCTTATCTCCTACATCAAGGTGAATGAAATTGTTTAATACACTCTAGACGTTAATATTAAAGTGTTTATTCTCACTGTCGAGAACCAAAGTGAATATAACTGTATACTCTTCAGTTATATCGTCTCCTCACCTCTCCTATTGCATATTATCATCAGTTTGTTATGAGAACTAATCAAAATATCCTTCGGAAAATCCTCTGTAAGGGTTTAAAAACAAAATTATTTTGATGACGAAACTCAAAAACTATGTCAAAATCAAGCTAGCATACTAATAAATGAATACATTCGCTATCACAGTAAGTTTAGAGAATTGGATATATTTCAGCTAATGCTTAACAACCCGAACTACGATTTCTCTGGTATCTTGAAATCCCTTATGTGAAGTACAAAAGGTAATTCCCTGACTTTCCTCAGTAGTTTCTCGTCAGCTGTATAAACTTTATCTCCTAACACCTTACCTAAAGCTACGTAAGCTGAATCGTAGATTGAAATACCGTAAGTTTGAGAAATGGCCACAACTTCATCTCGCATACTTTCGATATCGTAAAGTGTTATCTGGAAGTCAGAGAGTATTTTACTTACTTCTTTAAGTTCCCTCTCGCCCAGGTTGTATGTGTACTTTAGCCCATTCAATACCTCGAATGGTAAAATACATGGAGCGAATAAATCTTCTAAACCTTTTGCGTAAGCCTCTTTGAGCAATAAAGCTTCTTCACTGTTTTGCTCATTAGCAAACCATTTTATAACGACTGAAGCGTCAACTACTGCCAATTCTTGTCACGCCATTCCCTAATCGTCTCTTCAGACCTTTTACCCCCGTAATTAAGGAAGAACTCATAAGACCTCAATGAGGCATCAACAATCCTTTTTAGGTCCTTCTTTTTCTTTTCCATCCTTTTTCTTTCTTCTTCCTCGACTACTTCCTCTATTTTTCTCCTTATTACTTCGCTCCAGTTTATGTAGCTTAGCTCGTCCATCTTCTTCTTTAACATTTCGTCAATCCTTATACTTATTGTTGGCATAATTATTGATTCCCGGCGTAAATTATAAGATTTACGAATCTGTAAGACATGTATTCCCAGCAATTTATACATATTGAAAAGAGCGTTTTATTCAAAGGAATAAAACATAACCGTAAATTTTCAGTTCCGGTAAGTAGAGCTCTAGGCTGTAACATTCAGCGTTATTAATTTCTCCCTTCCTATACGTCTCCAACTGGTTTATAGATAGTTTATTCAAGTCAGTTTCTAATGGTACCTCAAAGTAAAACCCCCCTCTGAAGTTGAATCCCTTATAACACGTTATATAACTTTCACTAATCACCCAAAATACATCTGTTACGGTTACAGCATCGATTATAAAATCTTTCCCGTCAACCTCTCGCAGGAACTCCTTAAGGTTATTTGGTGTAAATATGGGATTAAATAAGGATAATTTTACTGAGACTTCATTTATATCTCCTCTCTTTTTGGAGAAAGGGGACGACTTAATGAAGATCGTTACATAGCCTTTCTTGTTTGAAAAAACGTTTATAGTAGGTGTTACATTAATCTTCTTTTTATCGATCTTGACCTCTAAGGAATAATCTAATATGTTAACCTCTCTCGCTGGAACAGTAATTGTCATGGAGGGCTGTGCGGAATCAGTGTCTTTAAGAGTTAATGCGACCCATTTAGAAGTAATTTCAGTATATCCGTCAGGATAATGAGCAATTTTGGTCACGTTTTTTAGCCTCATGTTTACGACAGTAGTTCTACTATTAATATGATCCATCACTTTTGGTAAATCACTCTTGTTCCTTAAGTAAGGAAGCACCTTATCTGTTAGATCCACTGGAATACCTTATCATGAAAACATATAAGGTTTACCGACGAGACCAGCTCATTAAACTTTTTATTACCAGTGTTTCACTTTACTCTTTAGGGAGTGCTATGAGCGGGTTTGATTTATCTAGGCAGTAATAATAGATCCCTGCCTTTACCCCTTCCCACTCACAAATATCTGTAAAAATTAATTTATACCCTAGCGGAAATACTGAAGCTGTCGCCTCTCCCTTACAACCCGGAGTAAAGTTCGGGACGATTTTTAATTTTAAAGCCGGATAAGGGAGCATAACAGAAGTTATCTTTATGGAAATCCTCCTTTTATCCCTCCCTAAAATAGCCTTGAATTTATCGTCTTTAATTTCAAGCCCTTTTAATTCCCAAATACTGTAATCGTGATAAACCTCAAAACTAAGTTCCTTCACGTTGTTTATCTTAATAAAACTACCGCTAATTTCCGCTGAATCCTTTGAAAAAGTGGCTAATACCTCTGTCATTAATGCACCAGTTTTACCCAGTGTGTAGTATTCACCTAACTTGTACACTACCTTTAATTCTTGAAGTAAATTGAGGGCTTTGATTACCCTACTTTTCTGGTCAAAATAGCGTAATAATTCATTGAACCTCATTGACCTATAGAGTTTCAATAAATAGATAATTTTACTCTCTACATTACTGGTATTACCCATAGTATATTTTTATTAACTAACCTAGATATATCTTTTACGTTCGAGAACACTTAGCATCAGACGGAGTGTGAACAATTAAGGTAGGAAAATTGAACAAGACAAAAGAGTATTATTAAGTCAGATGCATAACACAACCCCTTTATGTAGGTATGATAGTTTCAACGATTCCATATTCGAAATTACTAACACGAATAATACAATTCTGTGCGGAAAAGAAAGAGAAATTCTACAACGAGTAGATAGTGTCGTCGTTAAGTTATCTATATTTGTATAACGAGTATTACTTATGGGTAGGAAGCCTGTATTTAGGCAAGACGTTTCTTGTCCCTCTTGTGGTAGTCATCATGTTGTTAAGTGTGGTAGGCCTTTGGGTAGGCAGAAGTATTTGTGTAGGGATTGTGGTAAGTACTTCTTGGGTGATGCTAGTTATCATCATCATCCTAGGAAGTTGAGGGAGGAGGCTTTGAGAATGTATGCTAATGGTATGAGTATGAGAGCCATTTCTAGGGTGCTTAACGTACCTCTTGGTACTGTTTTCACTTGGATTAAGCGTTATGGTGGGCAGAAGTATGAGAAGTTGGTTGAGTTGTGGGGTAGGGCTAAGGAGCTGGTCAAGGGTAAGGTTGTTACTAAGGTTGTTGATGAGATGTGGACTTACTTGTACAAGAATGCTAGGGCTTTTTACAAGTGGGTTTTCACTTGTTACGTCAGTGTGGACAACAATTTCATTCATTTGAAATATTTACATTTATTATCACCCCCTTATCTAACAAGTACGTTGGGGTGTAAAGGATGTTGTATATTAGGAAGAATGTTGATAACCACC
>NZ_JBBHKS010000022.1:0-187221 GCF_037389975.1 Stygiolobus sp. CP859M
AGTAGTCCTTCCACGCGTCTTCGAGTTCTCCCAACGCCTCCAGCAGGTTTGCGTAGTCCAACCCGAACGTCTCGGCAACATTCTTCACGCTGGCCCTACCACCTAGCAGGGTCATGAGGACCAGTGCTAACTCGACCTTCCTGCTCCTCCCGTTCCTCCTGATCACGCCCAGGACTTTGTTCACTGCCTTGACCAACTTCTCCTTAGCTAACTCGATTTGTCCTTTTCCGTTTGACATCTTTTCAGTATGAAGACGTCTAAAATTAAAAACTTCTCGCTAATACCGACTTCTTGGTATTACCTCCCTAAGATTCCCATAACTGCTGTAAGAAAGAAATATCTGTTTTCCTCGGTAAATTAAAGAGTTTTGCACTACCAAAAGACACGTTAGGAGTAGTCTGGCTTTTCACACTCGGTACTGTGGGCTGGCTGATAATTGTAGGAATGGCTGCTATGAATATGAGGACGTATCTTGTTTATCCCGATAACTCGGCAGGAATTGGCCCCACGTACTATTTATCTCTCACGTTACACGGATGGAGTGCAATGTTCGGTGTTGTTCCTGACGCTGCGTTTGCCGTAATAGCGTTTTCCATGTATAAAAGCGGGTTATCAACAGTAAATGCAAAAAGAATTGCGTACTTGTTCTGGGCATCTAACTTAGCTCTAGTCTTCGCGCTTTTAGGTGGTCCTGACATGAGCTGGTATATGTATCCACCTCTTGCAATAGAGGAGAACAGTGTCTTCAAAGCTTTCCTGATATATCAATCCCCAGTCCTAATAGGACTTGCCTACATTGCTTTAGCTATCAACTCCATAGGAGGTACTATAATACCGATTATCCTCCTCGCTGACGCATACGCTACTAAACCTAAGAACCAGAAGCTGAATATATTCGCTGCTTACGGTGTAGCTTTTGCAGCAATAATAGCCTTAACCATGCCAGCTCTAAGTGCTGCAGAGTTATGGTATGCACTGTATTTCTTAGCTGGGATCCCGGTTGACTCATTGCTTTGGCTAATCCTCTTCTGGTTCTACGGTCATCCGGTAGTATATTACGTCCCGTTCCCACTGTTTGGAGCCTTATATTACTATATACCCAAAGCTGCTGGAAGAGAGTTATACAGCGAAAAGTGGGCTAGGATGAACATATACCTACTCGCGATAGGTTCGATGTTGATATGGGTTCACCACCTGCAAACTTTCCCTCTACCAGTCGTCCTGAGGTTATGGGCTAACTTCGCTACCTTGATCCTTGCTGCTGGTTCAGGTTTAACCGTGCTTAATCTAGGTCTTACTGTCCTCCTTTCGAATGGATACAATTACAAAGACCCGATAAGTATGTCGTTCCTGATAGCATTCATAGGATTTATTCTGGGAGGTGTTCAAGCATTACCTCAACCGTTCGACATAGTTAATCCCATAATTCACAATTCATATTTTATAGTAGGACACTTCCATTTAATAATATGGACGCTGATAATTGTAGGTTTTACAGGGGTATTCCTAGATCTCCTGAAATCCAGTAATGTCAATTTTGACTACTCGAAGATAGCTTCTAGATTAATCACAACAGGTATTCTACTCTGGACGGTTCCTTTTATGACGATAGGGTACTTAATGTCTGTGGAAGGATACCTAGGAATGCTCAGGAGAGTTATCGCATATCCAGCAATTTTCGAACCGTTTAACTTAGCTATTTCCCTCTTAGCGGAAATAGGAATACCCGGATTAGTATTAGCTATTTCCTCTGCAATAGGTGATTATATAATGAGAAAAGTAACTGTCGGTACAGATGTTTCTGTTCAGACTTCAACCTCGATTTCAATGAATATAGGAAAAGAGGTGAAAGTGGATGGCTGAGAAGGAAAGAGGGTTAGTAGAGGACATTTTAGATAGGGTCGGTGTTAAAGAGGCTCCGTTTTTTAAGACCCCTGACTATATGTATAATCCTTCCTATTGGTTAGGGGCTATGGTTGCTGGCGCATTTATTTATACAGTTATTACTGGATTGCTCTTACTACTCTACTATCAGCCGTCTTACGCGTATCAGTCTACAATGAACATAATATACCACGTACCGTATGGGCCAGTACTTCTCTTCAGTCACCTTTACGGCTCTTATATAATGATAGTTCTAGCATACATTCACATGTTCAGGAACTTTTACGTAGGGGCTTACAAGAAGCCAAGAGAGTTACAATGGATTACTGGAGTCCTTTTGTTACTCCTAACACTAGGTGCATCATTTTTCGGGTACAGTCTAGTTAGCGATGTGCTCGGAGTAAATGCAGTAGACATAGGAAGTGAGTTGATGGTGGGTACTGGGTTCCCTGGTGCGACCGTAATTGTTAACTGGCTATTTGGACCAGGTGCGTTAGCATCGATTTCAAGTAGTCCCTTAACTAGAGCTGAACTATTCGATAGATTACTTGGTTGGCACATAGTATTAGTCTTCTTAATAGGAGCCTTATTCGGATTCCACTTCATGCTCTCTGAAAGATACGGTATGACTCCGTCTAAGAAAGAGAAGTCTAAGGTTCCCGCTTATTATACAAAGGAGGAATGGAGTAAGTTTAACGAGTGGTGGCCTAGAAACGTAGTGTATATGTTATCAATAGTCCTTACTACATGGGGAGTTATACTCTTCGTGCCTAATTTGTTGGCAAATATAAACGGCTTACCGATAGTTATTAACCCTTACCCTGCACCGCAAGCCGGTACTCCACAAGCATCTGGAGTGCAGCCTTATCCGCCTTGGTTCTTCCTATTCTTGTACAAGTTTGTTGACTTCGAATTACCAAATGGTCAACCCTTAACTCCGGCCATGGTAATTGCAGCCTTAGTGTTCATGTTACTCGTTGTAATGTTACTGCCGTTTTATGAAAACAGCCAGTGGATGTATCTAAGGAATAGGAAGTTCTGGGTCTGGGTAATGACTCTAGCGTGGATATATCTAATAGAACTCAGTATCTGGGGTTATTACCAACCTGGTGTCCCAGCTCCCTTCGATCAACAAGTAGAACTGTTAGGCCCCCCGGCGGTAATAGTAGGACTTGTAGTGTTATTCTGGGGAAGAAGGGATAAAAACGATGTAAGTAAAGGAACTTGGTTCAGCTCTATCAAGTCTCTTAAGATGTCGCCTTTCACCGTGTTAATGGGCTCTGTAGCCGGTTTAGCTTTTACGGGAACTTTAGTAAACTTCTTCGAACAACCAGTTCTAGTGAACCTTATTGCTTTGATCCCACTTGGTATATTCACTTTCATATGGGTCTACAAGCTCGGTAGGGCGATAATAAGGAACGAAAGCACAACAACCTCCATGGGAGGTGGGTATAAGAGGAAAGACATTGCGTTTGTTGGGGTAGTAGTTATTCTAATTGTAGTAGCTATTTTGGCCGGTCTTATGTGGACTCTACCTTCAGTAGGTCCTCAAGCAACATATGCCGGTATGGACTTAGGAGTGATATTAATGCTATTCGGAGGGGCCCTTCAATTATATCATTATATAATATATGTAAAATAAGCTGAGCAGTTGAAAATTGTAAGTTGAGTATTTTTTTCTTAAAATATTGAGAAACAAAGGAGAAATAGGATTGTCTCTTTCTTATCTCAAAAGTAGAATTCTAGATAATGCTCCTTTAAACCACTCTAACTTATCAGGATCTAGGTATTTTATCCTTTCATCATAAGGGAATACGAAAGCTTTTTTGAAAACTCCTTCCTCATATATCAATTCTAAAACTTGATCTTCTACAAGGGATATATTTTCTGATGGTATCATGTTAACAATTAAGACTCTGACACCGTCATTCCACTTCTTTGCATATTCTATAGTTTCGGAAAGTCCAGTCATGTCCGTCAGGAACACATTAACGTTTTCAGTCGTTATATTGTCTTGAAACTTTATTGAATCAGTCTGTGGGTCAATGTTTGTGAGCAAGTCTGAAATAAGTATATTCCAAATAGAGCTATTATATATAATTCGTAACTTATCCTCGTCTATTTCAAGAAAAGAATCAGAATATAGGTACTTGTTTATATTAAAATAGTCCACAATATCGAACTCATCGTCCACAAGAACTCTTACTGTCTGGAAGGGATCTAGCTCTTCTATCAAAAAAGGGATCTCTAATGACTTTAAATAATATGCAGTAAGAACTGTGAACGTTGACTTTCCTATCTTGCTTATGGAACTCAAGAATCGTAATCTCTTTTTCATACAATATGTCTTTATAACTTAATCAAAAATAAGTATTAACTTCAATATAACACAGATTCAGATGTCTTCATATACTTTTCCCTCTTTATCAAAAATTATTCTTTGCCAGAAAAGAAAAATCATAATTGCACTCTTTTTATTAAAATAAAATATTTCATGAAGCTAATTAAACTTTAAATAAAAGGCTAATCTTCTGGTCGTATTAACCCTCTGGACTATGTGTGTTTTAGGAAAAAGTTTTAGTAACTATGTTAAGAGATATCATTGATGGCTAAATCAAAGAAGAGTAAAAAGGAGAGTAAGCTCATATACATACCTTTCATCATATTCGTAGTAATACTAGCTTTTCTAATAATCTTACCTTCCATAAAGCCTCCTACAACCCAGGCAAGCGAATCAATTCCATTCCTACATTTTGTTAAGGTCTCAAATCAGGACTATGCGTCATCAGCGAATATTGTCGATGTTTATTTAGTCTCTTGGGAGGGATGTCCTTACGGAGCTACCCAGTCATGGCCATTGTATCTAGCCTTAAGCCACTACGGTAAAATTAACGTTACCCCAATATGGTCTGATCCAGAACCATTGCCCTCACCTACTGGAGGTGTATCAACACCAATGCAAGTACCGGGCTTATTATTTCAGACTTTTATACCTAATGGAAGTGTACATTTTCATTTCTTCTACATGATAGGAAGGATGTTTACTAACAATGATAGTATTAGCCTGACAAACGGTACTATAGTCCCCTACTCTGGTGATTCCATAGTAACTTTAGAACAACAAGAACTCCAAAAGGATGTACCTAATTGGGTCTATAACTTGATAGCTAAATATGAGCTGAACACGCCATTTGGGCAGTACCCTAATTTAGCTGATGCTGGAAATCCTCCCCATATACCTACAGCAATATTAATAACGGGACCCAACGGCACCTGGATGATAATTGGATATGACCAAACGTTGAACTCGGTAGCTCCTTATTACTTCGCTACTTCGGGTTATACTCCACAAGAACTTTATGGAAATATTTCGAAAGGAGTAATACCTAAGGTTAACGTCACCTCTAACCCTTATGCATATGCTCAGTTAGAAACAACGTCTTACATACAAGAAGAAGCGCAACAAATATTGAACGTAATAAAAGAAGCTATGTAAGGTTGTGTTTTTTAGACCCATTATTTTTACAGTTTTAAAAACAACTGTAGTTGACTAAAAATTCTACAGCAGGAATTCCCTGAACCACCCTTTCGTTATTTTATTCCATAGTTCCACCTTATCCTTTAGCTCACATTCAGTGCATAATAATGGGTCTTGCCCTTTACTTTTATAGTACCAGAAAGATATAGGGTCTACTATGCTTATTGATTCCTTGGTGACGTTCTTTACTAACTGGATGTCATATAATAAGTTCTCGAGTTCAAACACTTCCTTTACGTATTTTGCACCTATACCTTTGGATATCACACTGTTAACGAAGTTGCTCACCAGCTTGTCGAAGGCTGAGTATTCAATGCTAAAGTCCCTTTGGGCGGCTAAAAAAGACGAGAGTAGGTATGCGTTAATAGTAAACTTTCCTTGCTCATGGTAATCCAGTAAGTCGAAGCCTCCTAATCTTACGAATTGCTGGCCGTCGTGGACAAAGTAACCTACATACAGTCCATTCTTTTTATTCTTAGAGTAATCGAGAAATTCAAGGGGTATAGGTTTAAGCCCTCCTTTAGAATTGGAAGTGAAGAATTTACCGCTCCTTTTAGGGATTTTCTTACCCATGAACTCTCCCTCACCAATATCTCCTTGATCTACGAACATGGCTGTAAAGAATGTGAAATCGTCAAGCGACGACAATGGGTTCCCCTTTTGAAGGTCGAACTTAATCGTGCTTAAAACGTAATTTAACGTTTGTAAGTCTGGATTAATAGGCGTTATAGCATCTCCTTTAACGTGTGATAACGACTTCACTATCTTATCCAGTGCTGTAAGGCTTAGGTTTTGCATAACCAGTGAGATCAGTTTCCCGTCACGGCTTAGTAACGGTAAGATATCGAATTCCTCAGGAAGTGTCCTCATCTGCTCTATTAGAAACTTAATGTCCTCCTTCTTGGGTTTGGGTTTCTCACTCTTAACCTCCCTTTGTCTTGACGTCCTTTTCTCTATACAACCTGGGAATGACGCCGAATTTGCGATATTTAACTCGTCTATTTGAGTTTGTAAGTAATCGGAGAGTTGACTTAACAAGCCTAAAACGGCTCGATGTATCGTAGACTTGTCAAAAGTCTCTCTGAGTTTCTTCACGTCTTCATTCTTACAAACATAAGCTAATACCGAAAATTCATCTTCCTTATCTAACATTATGGGAATGTTATTTGGAGTTGTCACCACTACGATTGAACCTGGCTGTGTGTGCTCAAGTAGGTAAGCGAGTAGGTCATAGGCTTTCATTTTACCCTTCTATTCTATGGTGGAATAACAATTAATACGTTTTAGCCAAAGATATTGAGGTTTTGGAAACCCTTGAATATTATGTAACCTAGAACAAATGTCATGGCAATTACCATTACATAGCCCGTTACTGGTTCCTGAGATAAGGGATAAGGAGAAGGCGGAATATTGTAGAAGGGGTAGGATATTACCAAGATAACGGCTAGAGTTGTATCCCCTAACATCCACAAGACCAACAAAAGTAGCTTTTCGATTAACCTCATATTCTTAACACCCATACCGAGTAGTACTCCTCCAAAAAACATTGATAATTCGTCAAGGGCTCTAAACGGAATTTCTGCACCTCCTAAAACAAAGAGTTGAGGAAAATGCCAAAACACCACTAAGAGAGACCCGAGGTAGCCCAATAATGAAGTTCTAAACTTATTACCCCAGTAGTAATACCCGATAAGTGAACCTGCGAACACTAAGGCATAATGTGATGCCATAAATACAAATTCTTCATTAAACATCAAGTCTTCCACTGACGGGTTAATGAATGTCAAAGTTATCACAATAGAGGCTATTAAAGGTCTCTTATCGTTGATCTGTAATTTCTTCATAACTTTATTTTTTGAAACTGTAAATAAAAGGCTTTTTTACTCTGGTTAGAGTAGGATAAGTATGAAAGCTATAACGATAAAGCCTAATATTATAGGAGTAGAAGTGAGAGACGTCGTTGTAAAAGAGACTTTAGGTAGAGGTCAAGCGTTGATCAGAACAGTGATGACGGGGATATGCGGGACTGATAGGGGATTAGTAAGCGGAAAGATCTCATTTGCTTATCCACCTGAAGGTTTCTCGTTTTTAATCTTAGGGCATGAGGGTTTAGGTAGAGTTGAGGAGATAGGAGACGGTGTAACTACATTGAAAAAGGGGGACTATGTAGTACCGGTAGTTAGAAGAGGGTGTGGTCAATGCTTGAACTGTAAAATAGGAAGGCAGGATTTTTGCGAAACGGGAAAGTTTGTCGAGGCTGGAATAAGAGGAAAGCATGGATTCATGAGGGAGTTGTTTGTAGACGACGAGAAGTATCTGGTCAAAGTTCCAGAAGAGGTCAAAGATGTAGCTGTCCTCACGGAGCCCTTGTCTAACGTGGTGAAAGCCACGGAAGAGCTTCTCTTTGTCCAGAGAAGAATGATATGGACTTGCGAAGACTCCACTTTCGAGTGTAGAAACGCCTATATAGTAGGAACCGGTCCAATAGGGACGTTTTTCGCCATGACTTTGAGGACTCTAGGTTTTCAAGTCTATTTGCTTAACAAGAGGGAACCAAGCGAGACGGAAAGATACATCTCGGAGAAAATAGGGGCAGAGTTTTACGACACGAAATTAGGTATCGATAAATTACCCGATGCAGACCTCATAGTAGATACGAGCGGAGTTCCTGAAGCCTTCCTTCCGCTTATGAAAAAGATGAGACATAATTCAGCTCTAATCCTCTTCGGGACTATGGAAGGTGAAAAAGCGGAGATGATGTCAGACCTGGTGACCGAGATCGTGGAAAAGAACATACTGATAATTGGCAGTGTTAACGCCAGTAAAAAGGACTTTCAGGGTGCATTGAATTACCTTTCCATATGGAAGTACCGTTATGGAGATGTTCTGAACCGTATGATAACCAGTAAAGTTGAAGTGGAGGAAGCACCTGAAGTTTTATCTAAAAAAGTAAAGGGAGAAATAAAGACTGTGATTAAATGGTCTTAACGTAGTTTCTTAGAACTCCTATTCCAGTGACCTCTACCTCTATGACGTCTCCTTCTTGTAGGTATTTTTTACCTGAGAACTCAGCTACTCCAGCAGGAGTACCTGTAGTTATTACATCTCCAGGCTCTAGAGTTATTCCCTTGCTCAAGTAGGCTATCATATCCTCTACACTGAAGATCATGTCCCTAGTAGTGCCATCCTGAACTATAGTTCCATTTAACCTCGTTATTATTTTGAGTGAGTAAAAGTCTTTTATTTCGTCCTTTGTAACTATCCATGGTCCTACCGGTAAACCTGTATCGAGGCTTTTTCCCATAACCCAGTTCAGCCCATAAGGGTGTACTTCGGGAAACTGGTAATCCCTAAAACTTACGTCATTAACAACCGTAAAACCGAAAACATAATCCATGGCATCTTCTTTTCTTACGTTCTTAGCCCTCTTTCCTATTACAATACCTATCTCACCTTCATAGTCAGTCCTCTTTAACTCCTTAGGGATCAAAATATGATCCTCAGGACCGATTATAGCATTCGAAAATTTTGTAAAGAAATAAGGAAAGGGTGGAGGGTTCATGAGAGTCTCTGAGGAATGAGACTTAAAATTTACAGCCGGTAGAAACACTTTCTTAGGGGATATGGGTGGTAAGAGTTTTTTAACCTCAGTCTCTTTCAGCGGTAATCTCTCGACTATGTCGAAGGCTTTGATAACGTTATTAATGTTATTGAATACACACTCCATCCCTTCTTTTTCGAATTCGAAGAATTTACCTCCTTTATTGACTACAACTACTTTTCTTCCGTCTTCCAATTGAGCGAAGCCTAATTTCATGTTTATTATAAAGTCGTGATCAAATTAAATTTGTGCTCATCATCAATGACGAGATAGAAGTAAACAAGGATGAGAGAGTAATCCTTTTAGGTAAGAATGGTAGTGGGAAGACAACGCTTATAAAAAGGGCTCTGTGTCTTGGAGAACCAATTAAAGTAACTATTGACGGAGAAGACTTCTGTAAAAAGAGAGATTACTCTTTGCTCTCTGCAGTCTTTCAGGAGCCCTCTACACAGATTCTCGGACTCACTTGTGAAGATGAGTTAAAACTTCAGTCCTTGTTTCATGATGTCGACTTTTCAATCCCGCAGAGGATTATGGGTGAGTATTTTAACGTTAACTTCTATAAGTTGTCGGACGGGTATAAGAAGAGGTTCGTCATCTCTACAGTCCTAGCCTCAAGACCTAAGCACATAATGTTAGACGAGCCCTTTGCTAACCTCGATAAGTACGCAATTCCCTTAGTTAAGGAAGCTATCCCAAAAGGGAGCTTGATCACGGAGCATAGAGTAAAAGAGGTAAGGGACTGGGGTGACAGATTTTATTTACTCACTAAGAAAGGGGTTAAAGAGATAGATAGGGACAAACTCTACGACGAGAGGTTTCTGAAGGAGAACGGGTTGAGAGGCTTTAGCTTACAGACGATCCAAACACCTTTAGGCAAAGTGATATTCGAACAAGATTGGATCAAGGTGAGAGAAGGTGAGGTATTCTGCATAGTAGGTAGAAACGGGATAGGTAAGACTACGATGTTGAAGAGTCTTGTTGGGAAAATCTACTTAGTTTTTCAGAACCCCGACTTGCAGTTCTTTAACCCTACTGTGAGGGATGAAGTTAAAGACGAGAAAGCTCTGAAATTATTTAAATTGGACGAGATTGCGGATAAGAGCCCTTTCCCGTTGAGTTACGGTCAGAAAATGAGGGTCCTGATTGCTTCAGCTTTCGCTTCTCCCTATAAGGTGATCGGTCTTGATGAGCCCAGTGTAGGTATGGATGGCGATGCGCTTATGAGTTTTTATGATATGATCAAGACGTTGAAGGAACAGGGAAGGGGTATAATAATAGCAACTCACGACGAAGATCTTATATCGATATGTGATACGGTGGTAGATTTAGAGGAAAGGCGACGCTTAAAACAAACGTGATAACCCCTAGTAAGATAAAGAGTAAATCTAAGGAAGTTGGTCTTAGGTTTAATCTCCCCCTATATTCTCCGTAGAGTTTTATAGTATAGGCTATGTACAAGTCTTCAGCTACCTTTACCATTTGGACGACTAAGGGCAGAAGGAGCTTAGAAGGTTTGAGACCTATCTTTCTTGCTTTTGCATTAAACACTATCTGAGATACGATCTCGTTAAAGAGAGGAAAATAAGCTAAACCTACTACTAACGGGACCCCTTTCTCTTTCAGTATATTGAGGACTGTGCGGTAGTCTACATACTCCGACATTAGGAAGTACAAGTTTAAGTAAGTAAGTGCCCTTACGGTGAATATGTATAAGTTGAGTTTATGAAATTCCGAGAGAAGGAGAAAGGATAGAAGAGAGATCAAAACCTCGATCAAGACTACATTTCGCTTTCTAAAGAGCAAAGCCAGAGTTACTAATAACGGTAAAATGGAATTGGATAGAGAAGAGGAAAGGGCTACGGTTACCAAGAAGGTGAGTGAGTAAAAGAATGACGCTTTTGTGATCTTTACCAAGTTAGGTCACTCTTAAGGAGTGCGGCCGCCGGGATTTGAACCCGGGACCTCCTACGTCTCCTGCGAGCTCGTGGCAGGCAGGCGTCCTAATCCAGGCTAGACTACGGCCGCACTGTGAGTTATTACTTATACTATCACTTATTAAAAATTTTCTCGTTAGCAATTACATCTGAAGTATAAACTCTGCAGAAAACGTATTGCGTATTCATTATACGTACTTTTATACCACGAGCTAAGGTAAAAGTGTCGTTAGAGAATCGGTTTTCTTTTCATTCCATTGTGGCTGTGTCCTTCTCCCTTAAACCTCTCTTCTTCCCAGACGTTACCTCTTTCATGATATCCTCTTTCCTCCCAGAAGCCGTCCTGATATTCTGATGTAAAGTGAATAGCAGTTAACCATTTAGCACTTTTCCACGCGTAAAGGTGGGGTATAAAGGGACGTGCAGGAAATCCTGACTTTTTATCTAAAGGTTTTCCGTTCATCTTCAACGCTATTATTGTGTCCTCTGACAAAGCGTCCTCAATTGGAACTACAGAAGTGTATCCATCTAATGAGTAGAACATTACCCATTTTGCAGTGTCCTTCACCTTAGCTAAGGATGCTATCGTTTTCATCTTTATCCCTTCCCATTTTACACCAGCTACACTCCATCCAGTAACACAGTGGAAGTCCCTTATGTATTCTGTATCTATCATCTTCAGCAGTTCCTCATAAGTGAACTCCAATTTATTCTCCACTTCTCCTAATATCTTCAGTCTGTAACTCTGTATATCAACTTCTGGAACTCCTAATGCGGCGTAATATATGAATTTTTTAACGTATCTCTGACCAGGTGGAATCTGTTCTTGCACTAGAAAAAGTAAAGCGAGTGACTTAATAAAGTGGTGTTAAAATGATGCTAATACTCTGTATTTAGCCATTGTCTGGGCTTTGGAATAACAATTAAGAAGTTGGTTCACCGAAGTAGACCACCTGAAGTTCTCCTCCACCCTTCTTATACTATTCTCTCTGACCTTATCCCAAAAGTCAACACTTTCTGGTTTGTATATTAAGTTAGGGTTGTTAAGTATACTCGTATCTTTCTTCTCGGTAGCTATTGATAGTAGGAGAGACGTAGTGAGGGCTCTACCTAGCTCCCATATGTTTTCTGGCTCTACTAAAAACCCGGTTCCGTTTTCGCTGTCCCCCCTTATGTCTACTACGGTCTCTCTCAGCCCTCCTACAGCATATGCTACGACCGGTACTCCTAAAGCCATGGCTTCCACGGAGACTAAACCGAACGGCTCCCATCTGGACGGTATCGCGAAGACAGATGCTGCATAGAAGAACAGTTTATAAATATCATTAGGTAAGGACGTAGACACTATAATCCTAATATTTCCTCCTATTTCTGAAGCCTTATTGATTACGTCTTGAAGTAACCCATAATCTCCTGAAGGCAGCCCCAATATGATCAGTTTAGCATTGGGAATTACATTAAGTGTCTCCCTGAATGCTCTTATCAATAAATCTACTCCCTTCTGGTAAACCATCCTTCCCGCAAAGAGCACTAAAGGTCCGTCATCGACTCTGGCATAAGTCCAGTCGTCTTTGATCCCTATCCTGAAGCGATTATTCCAAAGCATATTCCCCGTTACATAATCCTCTGGTATAATCCTCAATCTCTCCAGTTCCTCATAAAGTCTCCTCCTTACGATATTCCTATCCGTGGTGTTGAACCTAGCTTTAGCGTATTCTATCGCCTCGTTTATGTTCCACTCAGTACCGTTGTATGTTACACAGCTCTTATTCTCTATCCAATTCCCTATGAAGTTATAAACGTCGTAAGTTAGGTAACTCTTACTTACGGTCGCTATCATATCCGCTTCATAGGCTCCAAACTTTTCTATGAAACCCGAGGACAGTTCGTCCCATACTTGTCTCGTAGTGTATAGTTCGTGTTTTATTACTTTCCATATGTAATGCGGGCAATTCATCAGACCTGCCCAGTCCTCCGATGCGTAATGCCAAGGAAATCCTACCTTGTTAATTAAATGAATTGTGTACACTAAAGGTACTATAATTCTCCTCGTTTCAAATACTTGTTTTGCCCCTACTCCTGCTAAAACTGAGTGCCAATCATGGACGTGAATAATTGACGGGACGTTTGAGGGTATAGAGAACTCCGAATATTTCATTACACCTCTTGCTAATAGAGCAGCCTTCTCGGTGATGTATGCATAAATGTTCCAATTGTCCATTAAGACCCCGGTATTGTAGTCTAGCCCCTTTACTAGGATCACGTTAAACCCGTCAAGTTTTCCTTCTTCAAATCCCAACTTATAGTGATATCTACTTCCGTCAAGTCCAACTCTGTCTCCTTCTGCGACTAAAGGTAACTCCCTGAGAGAAAGAAACTCCCTTAATTTAGGGTCTAAATGCCTCCCGTGACTGGGCATAATCACCGTTACTCTGTAACCCTTCTCTGCCAAGTTCTTGCTTAGATTATAAACTACTGGACCAAGACCTCCTAAACTAGCCACCTTTGTGAGTTCGGTAGAAATCATCCAAATGCTCTTGATTTCGTCGGACATCCAAAGTGATTCATATCTTCTCATTTAGACCACTCCTTAACATACTTCTCAAATTCCTTGTATTCTGGGTGATTTTTTAATACCTCGTAAAATTGCTTCAAAGTCCACACTTCTTTCCCCCTTTGCCCATTTACGTTAAATATGAAAGGCTCATTATTTATTCCTAGTTTATTCCTCATTTCTTCTTGGAATAATGTTATAGCGTAAAACTCGTTAATGAATGCATCAATAGGTGAATTGAAAGAATTAAAATAGGAGTGAACCTCAGCGGGCCCACCACTGCCTAAGAACATATAGTAATAATGATCACTAGTAGTGAAGTACCTCCACGCCTTGATATAATCACCGCCTAACTCTTTAGCTAACATTTCCGTCCTCCTCACCATCTCGTCAAATGCCCATTGCATAATATTTCCTAACCAACTAGACTCGTCTTTGTTTACGTCTGCCCAAGAGACAGTTTGGTCTAAGGGAATTTCGTCGTACACGTTTCGATAGACTTCCCGCGGTAAAACCATCTTAACGCCGGCTCTCGTCAGCTCTCTGGGTAACCAGCGTAGGAAGTCTAGGATCCCGCTTTCTGTCCAGTGATGCTCACCGAACGTCTCATAGTCTACAAAGATCATCCCCGTATCTCCCTCAGACCAGCTTACCCAGTCTGCAAATTTCTTAGCTGTTAAGGGATATTGATCCCATTTTCTGTTTGAAAATCTAAAGGCAATGTCATCACTTAGTCTGTAGTTCCTCAGAAATAGGGATAGGTTCGTTCCCTTAACCCTATAAACGTGGTTAGGACTTCTCCCTTTCAATAAACTTTCCTTTCCTTCTGTGACTATTGCCTTGAAACCCATCTTCTCCACTTCTTTCGCTATCCTGAAGTTAGTGATCAACTCCGTATTCTCGAAAGTCACCGGGTTTTGGTCAAAGAGTTCTTTTATTAACTCTATGTGCTTTTTCACTTGTTCTCTCCATTCGTCCAAATCTGCCCACAATGACGTGACCGAGTGGTAATAAGTTTGTGAAAGGAACTCGACTTTTCTGGTATAAGAGAGTTGTTGTAGGAGTTCTATTACTTCTCTCCCCCACTTTTCCGCCTGCTCCACGAAAGTGCCAGAGATAGAGTAAAAGAACTTCACGTCGTATCCTTCATTTTCGCCTCTTTCGATTTCCTCAAGGATTATCTTGGTTGCTGGTATGTAACATTTCCTCTTTACCCTCTCAAAGACCTCCTTATTAAGGGAGTCGTCAAAGTACTTCGATAACACTTCACTTCTATACATTGGATTCCAAAGAAAGTCCTTTCTTATCCTGAAAGGTTGGTGTACTTCAAAGCCTATACTGACGTGCCTCATATATATGTTTTATTAATCATTGTATAAAAATTATTAAGTGATGACAATCAGCATAGAAGATGTAAAGGTAATAATCCCGATAGGAGGAGAAGCGACCAGACTCAGACCTTTGACAGTAGAGACATCAAAAGCTGCCGTTAGGCTTCTGAACAGACCTTTAATTGAGTACACTTTACTGGAACTAGCTCGACAAGGGATAAAGGAGATAATTTTCGGTGTTAGGGGATATGTAAACTATCGTTCCTTGTTCGACTTATATAAGGAAGGAATCGGTTTTTCAGCTAGGTATCACATCAAACCTAGAGTCCACTTCAAGTACCAGCCAAGGGTTGATAGTATAGGAAATGCTGATGCCGTGAGGATAAACCTCGAATACTATGATATTCAAGAGCACTTTTTAGTGGTTCAAGGGGATAACTTATTCAAACTTGACATTAAAAAGGTTCTCGAGTTCCATGAGAACAAAAACGCGTTCATGACCATTGTGTTAAAGCCTGTTGAAAACGTGGAGGAGTTCGGAGTTGCTGAACTTGAAAGTGACAATAGAATTAAGAGGTTCGTTGAGAAACCTAAAAAAGAAGAAGCACCAAGCAATTTGGCGAATACTGGCTTATACGTCATTAGTCCTGAAATAAGGAAGGTCTTCAAGAGCGAGGAAGTTCAGGAAATGTATAAGATGGGAAAAATGGACTTTGGTAAGGACATAATACCGTACTTGATAAAGAAGGGATATCCCATTTATGGGTATATCACTAATGACTTATGGTTCGATGTAGGTACTCCCGGAAGGTATTTGGATGCGATGCTGACCTTACTGAAGACACTCGATGCTAAAGACATGCACGGGATTAGAATTGATCCCAATAGAAGGATCTTTGTTCAAGGTACGAGTCCAGACTCGAGGAAGAGAAGACTAGCTATCAAGAGGATGTATAAGAAGGGAGAGCTGAAGCTAGAAGGTAACATACTTATAGGGAGACATTGTCAGATAGGTAAGCACACATATATAGAGGAGTCGAGCATTGATAACTTTACAATCATAGGAGAAGGAGTGAAAATAGTAAAGAGCTCATTGATGGACAGATGCTATATCGGAGATTACGCTATAATTGAGAACTCAATTATAGCAAGACATGTAGAGATAAGGTCGTCAAAATCGAGACCTACAAGAATTATAAACAGCGTAATTGCAGAAGACGTAGTAATAGGAGAGGGAAGTGAAATTGTGAATTCCAAGATTTATCCTCATAAGCTTATTAACGCCGAAAGTAAGTTATACGATACAGTGCTCACATGAGGGCTCTTAGCATAGGCAACGGCAAGATACTAGTGAACTTAGATGAGTTCGGTAGGATCATCGATCTTTACTACCCTTATATAGGAATGGAAAATCACACTAACGGTAAACCCGTAAGGCAATATATATTTACAGATAGACTATACCAAGATGTTGAATGGAAGACGAGCCTTTCTTACCTTGACAACACGAACATAGGTGAGGTTAAAGCCGATACAGACAACAAGTTATCTCTCATCGCCTACGATTTCGCTGACCTATACGAGCCTTTATTTTACCGGATTATTAAAGTATACAACAAGTCAGCTGAACCTGTGAAGGCAAAACTACTTTTTCTCTTTGATTTAGACCTTTACTCAAACCCTTACGGAGACACAGCATTCTATGATCCTGAGACGAATGCAATCATCCATTACAAGTCTAAGAGGTATATAGGAATAAAACTTCTGGGAATCATGAAAGACTTCAACGAGTTCACCGTAGGAAAAAATGACATTTTTGAAGATGTAAATGACGGCAACCTGAAAGGAAAGACTATAGAAAACGGAAACGTTCAGTCAGCATTAGCCTTTTCCTTGTCGCTAAATCCTTTAGGTAGCGAAAAAGCTTACTTAACAATAGCTTTCGATAGGACATTACAAGGTTTAAGAAAACTTCTTAAGAGGGTTACATCGACGGAAATTGAGTCCTCGTTCACAAACTCGTATATGTTCTGGAAAAACTGGTTCAACAAGTTTAAGACAAAAGAGATAGATGAAAAGCTTCGAGATTTATTCCAGATAAGTCTATTGGTAATAAAAAATCACATGGATCAGAACGGCTCAATCATAGCCTCTTCAGATTACAGTTTCGTAGGAGTCTATGGTGATTCTTACACATACTGCTGGCCTAGAGATAGTGCAATAGCTGCTCATGCACTGGACTTAGCTGGTTATGGGGATCTTGCTGTTAAACACTATGCGTTTATTTCAAAACTCATAAGTGAGGATGGATTCTTATTCCATAAATATAATCCAGACAGTACGCTAGCAAGTTCATGGCATCCTTGGTTGATGAATGGTAAGAGGATTTATCCAATTCAAGAAGATGAAACGGCTTTACAAGTTTGGGCTATCGCTAAGCACTACGAATATTATAAAGATATAGACGTGCTAGTCTCGATTTACAAGGATTTTGTTAAACCCGCTGTAAGGTTCATGATGAGATATATTGAAGACGGTTTACCGAAGCCCAGTTTCGATTTATGGGAAGAGAGGTATGGAATTCACATCTACACAGTATCAACTGTATTCGGAGCGCTTAAGTCGGCATCAAGGCTAGTAGCAGACATGGGAGATGAGGTGCTCTCAGGAGATATGATAACTATTGCCAGATATATGAAGGAAGAGGCTCTAAAAAGGATGGTTCATAACGACAGGTTTGTAAGGCGTTTGGACGAATACGGGAACAAGGATCTCACAGTAGATGCAAGCATGTATTCTCCTTTCTTCTTCGAAATGGTAGAGCCAGAACATGTAGTTATGAAAAACACAATAAAGATTATTGAAGACTTACTAACGGTTAACGATGGGATCATAAGGTATGAGAACGACTACTACAGAAGGGAGAAATCTCAGCCTAATCCGTGGATAATAACTACCTTATGGGTGGCAGAGTATTACGTTGAAATAGGGGATATTCAGAGGGCTATGAAGTACGTAAAATGGGTAATGGATAGAGCTTTACCAACCGGTTTGCTTCCAGAGCAAGTTTATCCAGACTCTTTGCAGAGTTCGTCTGTAATGCCTCTAGTGTGGTCTCACTCTGAGTTCATAATTACCTTAGATAAACTAATAACTATTAAATAGTAAATTAAAGTGTGTTACCGCCGGAGGAATGCGAAAGGCGAGAATGGCTCTTATCTCTTAGAACTGGAGGATATTCCTCTTCAACCATTTGCGGTATAAACTCAAGGACTTACCACGGGTATCTAGTAGTACCTTTGAACCAACCCCACAAAAGATATGTGATGTTGTCTAAATTTGAGGATTTTTTGATAACCGATGAGGGCGAATTTCCAATAAGTACCAACCATTACGAAGGAACATATTATCCAGACGGATATAGGTACTTAAAGGAGTTCAAGTGGGGCAGGAATTACGTAAGATGGGTTTACGAAGTGAACAACGTTAGGTTGGAAAAGACTTTAATAGCTCATGGATTTGAAAATGCTATAACTATAGAATACAAGGCGACCGATGGGCGAGTTAAAATTTGTCCTTTAATTACCTATCGCAGCCACCATCTTGTAACTCCTAAATCTACATTCTTTGATGTTCACTTTCAAGGACAAAAGGCTAGGGTAGTAAAAGATGGCATTCCCTTCCTGAACTTCCTATTTGAAAGCGGTATCAACGCGGAGATGACCGGATACTGGTACTATAACTTCTTTTACGTCTTAGACTATGAGAGAGGTTCAAACCACAAGGAAGATCTCTTCAACCCATTCTGCGTAACAAGTAAGGATAACACCTTAATAGTTCACGTATACTATGACAAATATGGTTACGAAAAACTAAAGGAAAATCCCTATGACGTTCTAAAGCTCTTAGCAAGTGCCTCAACTGACTTTCTGGTCAAGGGGAAAGAAGGTTGGGCTATTATTGCAGGTTATCACTGGTTTGACGAGTGGGGTAGGGATACATTCATATCCATGGAGGGGATTTTACTCTTAAACGGATTGTATAAACTTGCTGAGGATATAACTACACGGTATCTGAGCCACTCCGAGAGGGGGATGTTACCAAACCACATAACACCCGAAGGTGAACCCATTTACGTCGGTGTTGATATCAGCTTATGGGCGATAAATACAGTTTACAAAATTTACACCTACAGTGGCGATAAGGAATTTATCAGGAGAATTTATCCTAAACTTCAGGAAATAGTCGAATGGTATTCTAAGGGAAACGGGATAGTTTATGTTAAAGATAACTTATTATTTCACAAAGGAGCGCCGAGAACGTGGATGGACGCAAGTTATAACGGTAGGATAGTTACACCGAGAGAAGGTGCTGCAGTGGAAATAAACGCATTATGGTATAACGCGTTAATGGTCATGGACTTTTTTTCTAAACTTCTAGGAGATAAACAAGATTATTATGTAGAAATGGCCGAAAAAGTTAGAAACGCCTTCAACGAGAAGTTTGTAGCAAGTTGGGGTCTTTACGACTATATTGACCAGTATATGATACCGGATAAGTCCATAAGACCTAACCAACTTTTCGCATTATCATTACCCTTCAACGTTTTACCCCCAGAAATGGGCAAGGTAATGCTTGCTACGATTGAGAATGAACTTCTGAGACCCTACGGGCTCAGCACACTTTCCATGAGAGATCCCAGATACAAGCCCATCTATAGAGGAGATAGGGCTAGTAGGGATGAAGCTTATCATAACGGTCCTATATGGCCTTGGTTGATAGGAGCTTATATAGACGCTAAATTAAAAGTCGAGAGTGATCTGATAAAGGCAAAAATGCTCATCGATATCTTTAGACCCCTACTGGATGTGATTAAGGAGAATAACGGATATATTCCTGAGCTATTCGAGGATATACCTCCGTATCTAGCAGGTGGTTGTATAGCCCAAGCGTGGAGTGTAGCTGAAGTTTACAGAGGGTTTAACAAAGTGATAGGCATTTAGGGTACCTTGCTGACTGAAGGTAAGAATTATAAACGGCAAGTTGGAATAGAAAACCATGATAATAAAAACACTCATGCTTCCAGACCCTCCAATAGTTTCCGTAAGGGATAAACTGGTCGAAGCATTTAAGAAAGTTAACACAAGAGGTATAGGAAGAGTTATAGTAACTAATGAATCAATTGAAGGGATTATATCCACTCGTGATTTACTTACTTTCGTTACGGAAAGGTGTGAAGAAGGTTGTGATAGAGGAGATATATTCGCACTTATTGAAAAACAAGTCGCACAAGTTATGACGCCTAGACCCGTTTACGCTTATGAAGATGATGATGTGATGGATGCATTAACATTAATGGTAGCTAGAAACTTCGGAGCCCTCCCAGTTTTAAATCGAGAGAAAAAAGTATCGGGTATTGTAACAGAAAGGGAACTACTCCTAATTTTCCAAGATTTAGACGAGTTATTTCCAGTGAAAAAGTTCATGACCAAAAAAGTGAGTACTATCTATGAAGACGTCCCGGTGTTTGAAGCTGTAAAATTAATGATCAGGAGAGGGTTCAGGAGATTACCTATAGTTGATGATCAAAATAAAGTTAAGGGTATAATAACCGCGGCGGATGCGCTAAAACTCTTTACTAAAGCTGTGGTTAAGAGTGATCCAGACATGTTCTTCTCAAAGAAAGTCCCACAGGTAGCTACTAAAGATGTTCTAACTATAGACCCAGAGAAATCTATAAATGAAGCCGCAAGTACTATGATCATGAAGAAAGTAGGTTCGCTTCTGGTACTGAAGGAAGATGGCACAGTAGGTGGTATAATTACGGAAAGGGACTTGATAATAGCTTTACATTATCAACTACATATAAGAGGAGAATGATATCTCTTCTGTAACTGATAAACATGGATAAAAAATTACTATGTTATTTCGTAAAATAGTACAATAAAAGTATTGTGAACCAACTTATGCGACCTATGTATAGACAAGTTATTACAATTTAAAATGTTAAACTTACAATGAATGGAATTAAAAATTAATTCTTTGTAACCAATATTTATAATGATGAAGGTGGAAAGAGAAATTAAGATATCACATCCAGTCGATGTCGTGTTGCAGATATTTGCTGACCCAAGCTTCACAATCCCTAGGATATTTCCTAACGTTAATAGAATTAAAGTAGATGGTGAAAAGTTTGAAGCTGAGGGAAAAGTTGCATTATCCTCTTATCATTCAACTGGGAGAGTGTTCCTTGGTTACAATGAAGTGAAGTATGTGTATGATTCTGATAGAGGAGGAGGTGTACTTAAAATAAGTAAAGTTAATGAAAACATGATTAGGATCACGTTAGAGTATGACGGCTCGCTTTTAGCCAGAATAGAATCAATTATAGTTAATTCTAACCTTAACAAGCTGGAAAAGAATATAAACGAGGAGATTAGGTTAGAGAGGATAAAACGTAAAATCTAGTTCCCCTTTCTTATCATATGGAAATAGTTTTCTCTCCGGATGCACCTAAACCGATAGGTCCTTACTCTCAAGCAGTAAAAGTAGGAAATACAGTATATGTCTCTGGACAAATTCCAGTAGATCCCAAATCTGGAGAAGTTGTTAAAGGAGGGATTAAGGAACAAACAAGAGTTGTACTCGAAAACCTGAAGGCTGTCCTAAAGGCTGCAGGATTTGAGTTAAGCGATGTTGTAATGAGTTTCGTGTACTTAAAAGACATGAACATGTTCTCAGACTTCAATTCCGTCTATGCGGAATACTTTAAGGAAAAACCACCTGCTAGAATTACAGTAGAAGTATCAAGGTTACCAAAAGATGTTTTAATAGAAATAGCTGTTATAGGCTCGAAAGGTTAGTTAAGAAAAAATCTTTTTCATTAGTCTTTCTACGTGGGGGCACCCGTATGGGCTTCCGTGCGTACCGTGCTCAACGCATGTCGCTGATATAGGTTTACCTTCGAATAATAATAGAGATGCTTCATCGTCCTCTATTATCTTATAGAATGCCCCCTCAAAGACTACTCTATATGCAACTTCTGCCATGTTTATATTCACCTTTGTTGTCTTCTTTTTAATCTCTATTACTATCAAAAGTAAAATATAAGCTTTTCTATGCATAAGCTTTGGGATTTTTAATTTAAGATTTTCATTGCATAAAGATAAGACAAAAAGATTTTCACTTAATATTATGATTATTTCATTTAAATACGTGATTAGGAAGGTTATTTACAGTCTGCATAGTAATTAGGGTATACGAATCCGTGAGGTTTTCAATATTTGCGGTTCTTCCCCTAACTAAGGTTAGAAGTAAGTTAACTAACCAAACCACTGTAGCTACATCGGCTATGACGGCACCGATAGACGCCACTAATTCGGCTGGTATAAATGTATGCGATAGAGGGAATATTACAATATTTACAAAAAATAACTTGTAGAAATAGACATGAGTAAACAAATAAAAGACGAGTCTAATCACTTAGACCAAGCTGACTCTTTAAAAGAATGGGGCTTAATAATACTGACATAATACCAAGGGTTCTTATTTAAATGGTATTATTTGTAGGCATATTAAATACATTAACGCGATAATCAGTTAATCATGTTCATACTTTTCACAAAGGATGGAGAATATTACCTCTATTTAGATGGTACTTTGAGAAAGACCCAAGAGAGACCTAAACTAAGAGGGGACTTGATCGGCTATGTTATCAGGTACGAGAACGGTAAAGTTAAGCTAACCTCTACTCCAGTTTACGACTCCTCAAAACTCGACGGTCTGAAAGAGGCGGTGCTTGTAGATCGTATAAAAGAATTTAATGGATATATCTTCCAAACTCCCGATTCTGTAATCCTACACTTCGGGGAGATCAGAGGTAATGCGGTTGAAAATATTCCTTACTTATTAGTTCACGGAGTACCCATACCTAAAGGAGACGTGAAAACCCTGATGAATTACATGGACACTAGTTATGAACTAACCAAGTACATGCTCAGGGAACACAATAACCCTGAAGTAGTAAGGGCTGCGGTAATCGCATTATCCCGCTTAAACAAGTGCAATGAGGCCATACAGCTTTACAATACTTTGACCTCGAAGTTCCCAGAGGAATCTTTAGCAGTAGCTGAGTGCTACGAGAAGGTAGGGGAAGAATTAGAAGCCCTGAAAATCTACTCCTTCTTCTCGGAGAACAAATATAGGGAACTAGAGAAGAAGTTAAGGGAGAGAGCTAACAGCTTAATAGACGAATTTGACAGAACCGGTAACGTTAAAGTGTTATTTGAAGCCTTGAAGGTAATACCGACTTACGATGCTCCAGCTCTTAAACTGGGCTGGTACTTCTTATCCAAGAAAAACTATAAGGAAGCTGTGAAGTATTTCGAAGAAGCAGTCAAGCTAAGAAGGGACTTCAGTAACTTGTTGGCTTTAGCTAACGCTTATGTTAAGAACCAACAGTTCGAACAAGCATTGAAAGTGATCGAGGAAGCTGAGAAGCTAAGGAGGAACTCGTCCACGGCTTATCTGAAGGGCTTAGCCTATGAGGCACTTAATTCCCCTTCAAATGCTATGAAGGAGTTCTTGTTTGCTTGTAAAGAGGGATTCGTTGAAGCTTGTAGTAAAGTAAAACCTTATATGCTCTACACACCTAGGGACGAGTTCGACCCGAACAGTTGGATAGGGTATGTCCTTTACGGTTACAAAGTAGAAAAGGTAATAGGTACTGGAGGAATGGGTTACGTTCTCATGGTGGAAAAGGGGATGAGAAAATTTGCTATGAAAGTGGTAAAGAAAGAGTTCCGTTATGACGAGTTACTTTATGAAGTAGCTAAAATGCAAGAGATATCTAAGGGCTCGACTAATTTAGTAAGGATATTTGCAAGTTTTGTAGATGAGAATTTTACAGACTACTACTCATCTCCACCGGCGATAGTTATGGAGTATATGGAAGGAGGGGATCTGAGGGAGATTTTAGTAAATTCGGAGTTTTCAACACTAAGGCATTCAAGTAAGTGGAGTCAAATAGTTGCCGTGATCTTTTCGAAAATAGCTGATGCCGTAATCCACATTAATAAAAACGGGTACGTGCATTGCGACATAAAACCATCTAACGTTCTGTTCACTTCAAGACTTCCTAAATACGGGGATGAAGCGCTTGATGTGTTAACTACAGGTAGAGTTGAGCCGAAACTTTCTGATCTCGGGTCGGCAGTGAAATTGGGTCTACCGGTCATTCACTACACACCGTACTATGCTCACCCAATGCAAAGGTTTGGAGGAAAGGCTGAATATAACTTTGACGTGTACTCATTTACTGTCTCACTTTACGTAGCGTTGACAAATAACTTCCCCTTCCCAGAGTGGTTGGAAAGGGAGATAGAGGAAGCAGTGACTGATCCATCTAAAAGAGAAATTGCTCTAAAAGACTTCTACAGCCTAGAACCCAGGTTGGATTACATACCCGAGGAGTTTCGTGATATAATTGAAAAAGGCCTTAAGGGAGAACTCTCTATGGAGATGATAAGTAGAGAATTAAAGTACATAGTACGTTATAACTATGGTATAGACCTACAAAGTAGTAATACCACCAGCACTACCGAAATATGACATGAGGACGGCATTCCTTTTCTTAACATAGTTGAAAAGTTTTGGCTATTTTCTTAATCTTTTGTTAAACTTATATTAATTAAAAATTTCGATTATTGTAATTTTATTAATATAAAGCTATATAATTTCCTAAATCAAATATAATATTACGGTGAATTGGATGGAAAGTCTCGACAAACAATTGTTGAACAATAAGGATTTCCGGAGTAGTCGTTTATTTGATTAACGTATTCTTATATGCATCGTTCTAATCGCATAAAGAGCTTAGGTTTTACTAAGGCTGACTCCCTCCTCGCCATAAAGGCGATAGTTCTCCTTATCGATTCTCTCTTACATCTATTATTTGAGGTGCAATCGAGAGGGTCAGCGACTCCCTCCCATTAAGATTTATGATTGCTATAACGTCACGGTCATTTTCATTACTATGATTACACTTAAACCAACGATAATCAACTTCCATCAGCTTTTTCCGCATTTAAGACATGAAATAGAAAAGTACTTTAGGATTGACGTAGTGTATTACAAAACCATGTGCTTCTTTGCCTGCCATTCAATTCAATACTACAAACGACGATATTACAGATGTAAACCCGAATCGATGAGGGGGAAACCTTGCCCTTCCAGGGCGGAGAGGAAGTCAGATCAAATACAGCTTATTCCTAAACTCCTTAGGTAGTTTATCAACGTTCTTAATGAGATTCATTAACCTTTCCAACTTTATATCGTTTGCCCGAGCCTTATAACTTCCTCAGCAACCCACCCTACTAACCTTCCTAGCAGCATCCTTCAGGTGAAAGAAGTGAATCCTTGAGAGTATAATCAAGTATTTGTCGTAACGTCGTTGAGCTTTTCCTCATATTTTTTTAAAACTTCCTCGATTTCTTTTTCAGCACTCTGGTAAATTTCTATTATCTTATCTAACTTCTCAGATAACATCGTCCCTCCAGCTCCCTTTCCTCCTTTTTTGGTTTCAATTCCACCCAGAAGTCCTTCTATTTTCTTTATATACTCCCAAGCAAATTTATACGACACATTTACGTTTTTAGCTGCCTCAGCAATACTTCCGGTGCTCTTAATGTTCTCTAGGAGTTTAACCCCACCCTTACCCAAAATCGGTTTACCGTCATCCGTTTCTATCCAGATCTTGAACTTAATCTTCATAAGTCTAAGCCTTCAGGGTATATTAGTTTTATGATATTATCAATTTTTTGCTTAACATCCTCTAAATCCTCCCCTACAACGTTAACATGCCCCATCTTTCTCCTCTTCTTGACTTCACTCTTACCGTACCAATATACCTTTCCAAATTTCAACACCTCGTAAGGAACATTGTCGGTCCCAAGGATGTTAACCATTCCACCATAAGAAAGTAGTGTTGTGTCTCCTAAGTCTATTTCACCTATAGCCCTTATGTGCTGTTCGAATTGAGATACGAAGGCAGCATCAAGTGTGTAATGACCCGTATTGTGGACTCTAGGTGCGAACTCATTAATTAGTATTTCTCCTTTTCTTACAAAGAACTCAATGCCCATAGTCCCTACGTACTCCAGTGAGTCTGCTAATCTCTTTGCGATATCCTTAAAACGATCATCGTTGAATGGTCCGTAATTATAAACTAAAATACCTTTCTCGTTGTAGTTAAAAGTAGGAGGGTAAGCCTTGAAATTTCCCTTCTTATCTCTAACCGCTATTATTGATGCCTCATAGTCATAATCCACAAACTCTTCAACTACAAATTTACATTTCATATCTTTTATGAATGAGTATTTTTCCACGTCACCCTTTATGAAATACTGACCCTTTCCGTCGTACCCTCCTCTACTCTGTTTAAGAACACCCACGTTATTGAACTGGTCTTTAAGTATCCTTAACGCCTCTTCCCCATCTTCAGCCACGTAAAATTTGGGGGTCGGTAAGTTATGCTCCTTATAATACGTCTTCTCCTTCCACCTTTCTCTTTTCAGCTCAACAGCGTTTATATTAGGGAAGAGCTTATCCTTTTCTTTGGCGTATTCCAGAGCTTCCTCTTTTACGTGCTCGAACTCAAAAGTCACTACGTCAACCTGGTTGATCATCTCCTTGTATTCTTCAGGCTTGAAACACCTATCTGCCACTCTGCAAGCTGGGGCATTAGGTTCATCCATCACGTAGAAAGTGAAAGGGTACTTCCTCCCTTCTAAGATCATCATCCAACCTAGTTGCCCTCCTCCTAGAATTGCGATCTTCCTTTTATTCAAGTCTTGTATTAAGGACTTCATTTCTCATGTCCTCCATGAACTTCTTTACTTTTTCAGCTATATCCGGGTACTTAATACCTAAAATCCTTAAGGCGAGTAATGCGGCGTTTTTAGTTCCACCTATAGCTACCGTAGCCACCGGTACACCGTAGGGCATCTGGACTATCGATAGTAGGGAGTCTAACCCATTGAGGTTTTTAGACGGAATTGGTACTCCGATCACCGGTAAATGAGTTAACGATGCAGTCATACCTGGGAGATGTGCTGCCCCGCCAGCCCCCGCTATTATAATTTCAATACCTCGCTTCTCTGCGGTTTTAGCGAATTCTACCATGAACTCTGGAGTTCTATGAGCAGAGACTACTCTTACCTCGGTTTCTACTCCGAAATTCCTGAGAATTTCAACGGCTTCTTTCATGTATTCCCAATCAGATTTGCTCCCCATAATGACGGCTACTTTTGGCATGGTTATACTTTATCAAGAGGAAATTTAAGCTAAAATGTTAATTGAAAAAATTTATTTATGTTCATGCAAATACTAACTTTGAATGAACGAAATAACGCTATTACGCAGGGCTGAAGAGCTTATTCTAATGCTTTCCAAAAACGATTTCTTGGAGAGCTTAGGCTTTCAAATAGAAGATAGTGAGACATTTGAGACTTCAGTTCTTAGTGTGAAGATAAAGGGTAAAATAATAAAGAAGATTGAGGAAAACTCAGTGTCAATTCTCCTTCACACAAAACTGGGGTCTTGCAAAATCGACGTAATAGTTATTCCACTTGACGAGTACTCTAGCAGAATTAAAGTTAACGTAAGCGGTTGGGGCTTTGTAGGCAAAATTATGAAGAACAAAGTTATAAATAATTTGATCAACTTCGTGATCAAGGCTGAATTTGAGCCTACCAGTATGATACAGAAGAAGCTAAAACTTAAGCTTTATACGAACTATAAGGGGTTTTTAAAGCTCCTTGAAACACTGCCTAAGGATGATTCTGTGTACTACTTTCTAGTGATTAATAAGTCTTATATAGTGGAAATAGTTAACGGAATACCTCTATATGGAGAGGAGATCAAAAAGAACTGTGAAGATGTGTGTTATATAGAACTGTATGAGTTTAAGCCAACTACTATTTAACTCTTTCTGTCACAATAATATAACTGTATGGATGTTCACTCAGAAGAAGAATTATTTAAAGTTATCAGAGGCGCTTATGAAGAGGGGCTTAAAATCCAAGTTTTAGGTAACGGCAAACACGGAAAAAAAGAGGGTGTAAACGAGTATGTCTACACTAGAAAGATGGACTGGTTTGAAATTAAAAACGGAGTTGTGGAGGCTTTAGCGGGAGCTGATGTAAACGCGATCAGAAAAGAGGCTAGCGAAGAAGGCTTACTTTTACCAACACTATATGACGGGACCGTAGGCGGATTACTTGCTACAAATTTTGCCTCACCACTTTCTACAGCTTACGGTAAGCCGATAGATTTTACTAATTGGGTAAGAGTGCTTACTCCTTATGGAGGTATTAAGTGGAAGATGTTAGTTGGTTCCAAAGGGATTGTGGGGGCAATTTCTAGAGCCGAACTTAAACTCTACCCCAAGCCCTCAAAGATCTTAACTTACGAGAAGGAGGAAGTAGTCAATAGAGACATAGAAAAACTAATGAGCCTTTCACCCCTAGTATTACTGGTAGACTATCAGGGAGGGAAATTTAGAGTTCACGCTTCATATGCTAAAGAGATCATGCTAAAGGGCTATTCAGTTGACGAGGGCGTTCCTCTAGTTGAGGTAAATGACGAGAGGAAAGAAGTTATAGTCGAAGGGGACGACTTCGAGAGTTTCAAAAAGGTTGTAGAAGTATCACAGCCTCTATACGCTTACTGGATATGGAAGAGCGGAATTTTCGTATTGGTAAATGCGGACACAGATATGTTAAAAGAGTCTAATATAAAGTATTACACTAAGGATCAACCGAAAGAGGTTCACGTTAAACTTAAGAGGTTGTTAGACGCTAGGGGTATCTTTGCTTAGGGGTCTTAATGACTAGACACTTCATAATAGATTGTGATACTGCAGAAGACGACATAATGTCATTATTCGCCTTGATTAAAAACGGAATATCAGTTGAGGCTTTAACGATCGTAGAGGGTAACATCTCTTACGAACAAGAAATAAATAACGCGTTATGGGCGTTAGAGTTCATCGGAAAAGACGTTAAGGTCTACCCCGGAAGTGACAGACCGTTAGTCAAACCATTCAGGAGTGTTGAGGAAGTCCACGGAAAGGGTGGTATAGGGGATGAAATAGTCAGGCCCAGTAAGTTTAAGCCGGAGAGCAAGAAAGCGATGGACGCAATAGTAGAATTAGCCGACAGATACGCCGGGGAGTTAGAGTTCCTAGCTATCTCCCCTTTAACAAACTTAGCATTAGCCTATTTGAAAGATAGGAGTATAGTTGATAAGATCAAGAAAGTTTGGGTGATGGGAGGTACCGCGTGGGGAAGAGGTAATATAACGCCGGTTGCTGAGTACAACATATGGGTCGACCCGGATGCAGCTAAGATAATATTCAATGCGGGTTTCGACATTACTATGGTGCCTTGGGACGTCATTGTAAACTACCCCATTGACGACGGGTTGTGGAATAAGATAAAGGACATGAACACAAAGATGAGCCAGTTTTACATCAAGATCTACTCCCACTATAGAGAGTACTCGATGAAGAATGAGAAGATAGGTGGCACTCCTCACCCGGACTTAATAACCACCAGTATTGCTATAGACAGAGGTATTATTAAGAAATCGGATAAACATTACGTAGATATAGAGAACTGTGACTGTCTGACTAGGGGGATGACGGTTATCGACTACTTAGATCTGTGGAAGAGAAAGGCGAATACCGAGGTAGTTTATGAGATCCACTTCGGCAGATTTCTCGACCTACTTTTCGACCTTCTAAAGTGGTTTTAACAAATTTAGTTAAGTTTAGATTTTTTAAAGAAAGGTTCAGCTGGATGTGATGAAAGTTAATAAACAACTTGAAAGCTTAGTTGATAACTGTTTTTAGCCTCGATACGAAGAGTAACACATGGACTTTGAAAACCTGAGGGACAAACTAAAATCTTTTTATTTATCTTCTGGAGGGTTTTTCTTGGACGGTTATGATCTCTCAGTGATATCCTATGCCCTACTTTTCATCGTTAAGGAAATGTCCTTAACCCCTTTGCAAGAGGGTTTAGTCACCGCTTCTTCCTTAATGGGTATGGGAATTGGTGCTGTACTGTTTGGATACCTGTCCGACAAATTAGGAAGGAAAAAGTTATTTGGACTCGACCTCTTCTTCTTTACTGTGTTTGCTATCCTTTCGGCTTTCTCCACTAATATGTTGGAACTGTTCGTCTTTAGGTTCCTTCTCGGTATCGGTATAGGTGGGGATTACCCTATAAGTAGTACTATTGTCTCTGAGTTCTCTCCCTCAAAGAGTAGAGGAAAGTACCTCATGGGTTCAGTGGCCATGTATTGGTTAGGGACTCTGTTTTCGGCTATAGCAAACTTGATCTTTCTCGGCACCGGAGATTACTTCTGGCGTTATTCCTTTGCTTTAGGTGGGATATTAGCTATCCCAATAATCCTAGGTAGGATATCCCTTTCTGAATCCCCGAGATGGCTTATTTCCAAGGGGCTCATAAATGAGGAGGGTCTACCTACGCAAGAGGAAGAAAACAAAGGACTTACAACGAAAGACTTAGTGAGGGGAAAAATAGGCATAATACTACTATCCCTTTCAGTCATTTGGTTCTTATTCGACGTGGCGTCTTACGGAATTGGACTATACTACCCTTCGCTACTACATCAGTTCGCATTTTCTTCTAAGGTAGAGACTCTTTACGCGACAATGCTAATTTCGGTAGGGGCTATAATAGGATACGCAATAGCCGTAGCAATTATCGATGAAATAGGAAGAAGATTTACATTATTTGCAGGATTGGGTTCTATGAGTGTTTTGCTGGTCTTAGGCGGTCTGACTAAGATATCTGGAGTCATTCTCTTACCTTACTTCATGGTATTCGTTGCAATGGAGCAATGGGCTGGAGCTGTAACGTTGTTTTACCCAGCTGAGATCTTCCCGACCTCTGTAAGGTCAACCGCACAAGGAATTACTACCGCTGTAAGTAGGGTAGGTGCAGTACTGGGGGTCTTCGTGTTTCCCTCAATGGTTAAGTCTTTAGGACTTGCAGGTTCCCTTTTACTTTTTGGCACCACATCACTTCTCGCGTTACTCATAAGCATTACTACTGTAAAGGAGACTAAGAAGAAGAAGTTAGAAGAGGTGAGTTTAGGAAAAGCCACTAAAGTTAGCAATCGAACTTAGCACACACAGAAATTTCCATCTCTCTCACGAGGTCTCTCAAGATGATGTAGTTCTTGTAGAGTTCTTCCAGCCCTTGTTCTGTTATGCCAAAGATAATGTCGCCATTCCCTATGTACGCTTTCTTTACTATGAATCCTTTTTTTTCGAGCTCTTGTAGAGACTTGGCTATCCTCCTTCTTCTGGCTCCCAAATACTGCTCAATCTCCCTAATACTCATCTCGTCCTCGGATAACATCGTGAGGATAGCTAGTTCAAGTATGTCCATATATGATAGACTTAGAGCTGAAGTATTTAAATCGCTTTTTAGAATTATCAAGTACGTAAAGTTACACAGCGCGAGTATCGGCCTATTTACAGACCTCTTTCTATTCAAACCGTTCAACCAGTTAACTAATTATAGTTTTAGTTCCCTACCCGTTAAGAAAAGGAATAATGCTAAAGTAAGGGACACTCCAGAAGAAATGAAGATAGATAATACTGGAGAAAAGGAAATGGCACTCGCTATGAACCCCATCAACCATCCTATCTGTTGTAGGGAATTGATCGAGGCATAAGTTTCGGGGCTTCTGTCATCAACTTCCTCTAACGCACTGGGGATAATAGCCTCCCATGAACCGAAAAGTACGGAAAAGAACGGAGACACTAACATAAGTGGTAAGAAAGAAAATATGGCTAGATAGACCGATAGAAAAGGTCTTCTAATGTAAGACGAGATAAAAGTGAGAAACATCCCAAAGATTTCCGCTAAGGTAGCTAAAACTCCTACGAAAAAGTCGTTAAGGTTGTATATGGTCTTAATCTCCAGATATACGTAAGGGAAAACTAGGGAGATAGGGAAAATGACTAGGATTGGGATAAGTGATTTTCTACTAAACGTTATCTTACCTCTGGGTAAGACCTTCTCTTCTAGGAATAAGATTGGAACAGAAGAGACCCAGTTAAACACTCCTGCAACGAGAAATACAAGCCTTATTCCGAAATAATCAGCTAAAAACCCACCTATCACGGGGGTAAACAATGAAGGTAAAATGGAAAACCCCCAGACTCTCGTTATTACACCCTTACCGCAGGAGCTCATGTAGGAGTAGAAGTTCGGTAGCGAGAGGAATGTGGTATAAGATATTATAAAGCCGATAGCCAACTCAGTGAAGTCCTTAGCAAGAGCTACTATCAGATAACCGAAACCGGATATGAACATGCCTAACCACATGGTTTTTACTACTCCTAAACTCCTAGAAGTCTTAGCCCCGAGCACCGGCATCGTTATTGCAAAGAGAGTGAAAAGTACATATAGTAAACTAACGTATTGGCTGGGTATGAACGATGTTGTATATATTGAAATAAACGGGTAACTGAAATAATAGGAAATTCCCCAGAAGACCCAACTCAGCATTATTAGCCCTACTTTCTTCATCCTCCTATTCTTCACTTTGAAGGTAAAAGCTTTTTATGAGTGTTTAAACAATTTATACTGATCCATATGGGTGAAAAACTGTCAGAACAGTTACAACAACTCGGCGAGAAGAATCTAGAAGAGAAAGCAGATTATAATATGAGATATTATCAATATTTATACAAAAAGAGCGTTGAAGACCCAGCAGGATTCTGGGGAGAGTTGGCTAAAGAATTAATAGACTGGTTTGAACCTTGGCAAAAGACGTTCGTCCAAGAAGAAGGGTTACTGACCAAGTGGTTCGTAGGTGGTAAACTTAATGCTTCTTATAATGCAGTAGATAGGCACTTGAACTCTCATAGAAAGTACAAGGCTGCTATAATATGGGAAAGCGGCAGAGGAGAGAAGAAAATAGTTACATATCAAGACCTTTATTACGAAGTGAACAAGTGGGCTAACGCATTGAGACAGTTGGGGGTACAGAAGGGTGATAGAGTAACGATATACATGCCCTTAACGCCAGAGGGTGTAATTGCGAAGTTGGCTGTAGCCAGGTTAGGGGCAATTCACAGCGTAGTATTTGCCGGCTTTGGAGCACAAGCATTAGCTGACAGAATTCAAGACGCCGGAGCCAAAGTAGTTGTTACAGCCGACGCTTATTATAGGAGGGGTAAAATTGTTGAGTTAAAGAAGACTGTAGATGAAGCACTACAGATACTTGGAAATAACAGTCCCGTTCAAAGAGTCCTTGTATATAAGAGAACGGGGACTGAGATCCCGTTTAACGAGAAGAGGGATGTCTACTTTGACGAAGTCGGTAAGTTCAAGCCTATAGAGCCTGAACCGGTAGAAGCTACTCACCCCTTATTTATCTTGTACACCTCTGGGACTACGGGTAAGCCTAAAGGAATCGTTCACAGTACCGGAGGTTATCTGGTTGGTACTGCAACAATGCTCTTATGGAGCTACGGCTTAAGTCAGGATAACGATGTATTGTTCAATACCTCTGACATAGGTTGGATTGTAGGTCACTCTTACATAACTTACTCACCCCTAGTTATGGGTAGGACAATCGTCATTTATGAAGATGCTCCAGATTATCCGTACCCAGACAAGTGGGCTGAGATAATAGAGAAGTATAGAGCCACTACATTCGGTACTTCAGCAACGGCTATAAGGTCGTTCATGAAGTACGGTGAGGACTACGTAAAACAACACGACATGTCTTCACTGAGGGTTATCGTCACTAACGGAGAGCCCCTTAACTACGCCCCGTGGAAGTGGGGACTAGAAGTCGTAGGAGGAGGAAAAGTATTCATGTCCCACCAGTGGTGGCAAACAGAGACCGGAGGTCCCAATATCGGTTACATACCCGGTGTAGTCTACTTGCCGATGAAATCAGGACCTGCAGTAGGTTTTGCTTTGCCCGGAAATAAGGTTCAAGTACTTAATGAAGAGGGCAAGCCAACCGCCCCGAGAGAGAGAGGATACCTCGTAATGTTACCGCCGTTCCCGCCTATGATGATGATAGGAATGTGGAACGATCCGAATAACGAGAGGTTAAAGAAGACTTACTTCAACAAGTTCCCAGGGATTTATTATCCTGGAGACTATGCAATGATAGACGAGGACGGTTACATATGGGTAATGGGAAGAGCAGATGAGACAATAAAGGTAGCTGCTCACAGAATAGGAGCGGGAGAAGTTGAATCGATTGTGACAGCCCATCCGGCAGTGGCAGAAGCAGCAGCTGTAGGAATTCCAGATCCAGTAAAAGGTGAGGCAGTACACTTATTCGTAGTGTTAAAGTCAGGATATTCAGCGTCCCCCGAGCTAGCAAAGGATATTCAGAATCACGTAAGGAAGTACATGGGAGCAATTGTTACGCCTGAGGTTCACTTCGTGGACAAGCTACCTAAGACAAGATCAGGGAAAGTAATGAGAAGAGTAATTAAGGCTGTAATGATGGGACAAAGTGCAGGAGATATATCAACTCTTGAAGACGAGGCATCTATGGAAGATATAAAAAAGGCAGTAGAAGAGTTTAAAAAATCGCTAAAAAATGAATAATAAGTTTTTATCTGAATTATTTATTTTATACATATAAAAAACAACTTATGACTTTGTTTTTAAAACATAGTATAACTCTATTACTATTAAATGACTACATAAGGAACCGTAACGTTGTTAGATAGTATCAGATCAGCCCAGAGACCTGAGGATGCGTGTCCGAAAACAGGGCATGCTAACCAATAATACCCTGCTAGTATAGTATCTATAATTCCAACTGTTGACTCTCCACAGACACTAGGTTTAACTTGTATAATATCTTTCCATCTTGTGATAACTAAGGATAAGTAGGTATCATGGTATGGTTAAGTACTAATGCTATGCTATGTTGAGTTGATTCATAATTTGTATACTCAATTAATATGGTCCAATTAGCTGGTATGTATATTTTCATATTCCCGTCAGATATCCCATTATAATTAAAGAGTGTAGAATTAGAAAATGTTACTAGTTTAATTTTATATAATATCATTTATTAATAAAAAATTAAATAGACTAGAATAGCTTAGAAATAAATTAAATTCATATAATAATTAGTCTTATCAACAAAATAGAACTATAATGTATATAATGTAGTATTCATTATCGGAAGGATACAAAATATTACATAATGAAATCTACTATATACTCTATCTAACCAAATTTAATAAAAAGAGGGGAAGAGTGGACACTAAACACACAACTACCCACACATAAAATCCTGCAATAGATGGTATTATTAATTCATTCATTCCAAGACCTATTTGTATTGCGTTTATAACAGCCAGTGAAAGAGAGGAATTACCACTCTTTACAATATCAACAACTAAGGAATAAATTACCGAAATACTCATCTCATTAAAAAATCCCATAATGAATAATCCCACCTCGTAGTATGGTGTATACAAGGAGATTACTGGTATTACACCAAGTACCCCAGTTATTACGATCCACTTTATTTTGTCTCTTCTTTCTATTAACGCAGATAGAGCTCCTCCGATTACTGAGGAGAGAAGTAGGATCGACGATATTGATCCAGTTATTATTGCAGATCTACCTAGTACGTAAAATGAGAATGAAGGAAAATACTCGCTCACTACATAATAGGAACCCCATATACCTGATGTAGCTAAAGCAATGATAGCTACCCTAACGTCTTTTATGACCTTAAAATTCGGCCTAATATTAGGATATGGAGCAAACCAGTTTACAATACCCATTAGAGCTGTTAATGAACCTAAAAATATAGAAGCAAGTTTGAAACCTAGTATAAAGTCGACGAAACCCCAGTTTAACCCTAATATACCCCCAACTGCAAACATAGCGTTATAAAGACCGAGGGCAGTTGTAACTCTTCCTTCATTTAAAACTGCTAATGTACCCCCAGCGGACGAGAAAAAGAACGATGCTCCAAAACCGGTAAAAGCGTATAAAATTAATACTGTGTATGGTTCTTTAAATAAACCGATGAGGAAATCTGATACTCCCATAATTATAAGACCTAATGTATAAGTTCTTTTCATACCAAGCTTTGTAGAAATAATTGCGGCAGGGACTTGCATTATAGCAGCTGAAGCAAAGAAGGACAAGGGAATTAAGCTCACAAAGTAATGAGGTGCATGTATACTTCCGATTAAATACGGTAAATAGGGGGAAAGGAAGAACCAACTTGTCCCATAGACTGCCCTCGCGAGAAGTATTGGAACGCCTCTCAATTTCCATTAATGCTTGATTATGTGTTTAAAACATTATCTCTGTATTCGGAAAATTTTTAAAATAAATGAACCGTAATCTATCTCGTGTTTATTAGAGGAAATAGAAAATTCCTCAAAGCTCTAGCGTTGGCATTTATTTTCACTTCGTTATTTTCACTCACGTTAGCTTCTTCACAAATTGTCCTTACCGTAGAAATAGGGGCTAATGATTACGGTTACGAGTTTCCAACGATGCAAATAAATGGAATTAACTCTACAGTGACTTACTACTGTGTAAATGTAACTTCTCAAGTTCCTTCGACACAAGAGAACGTATACCTTATCGTAAACAACACTCCTATATTAGTCCAAAACGTGTTCTAGTATTATGGACCCTACGGGGACCAACAATGGTTGTCGAGCATTTATTACAATGGTATATATCACATGAAAAGCTTTAGTTTTCCTTCAAAGAGTAAGAAGTACGTACTAACTACCGTTTGGAAGTACAACGGTAGTGGACTCCTCGTAACGTTTACTATATCTAATGGAACTTTCTCACACCAACAAGTATGTTATCTTCCGGGTACCTACGGCGGAGTACCGTCTGTCCCTTCGGGAATATGACTCTTCTACAGTAATATTTAGTACTACTCAGAGTTAATTAGTAAAATTTCTGGAAACAGTAGTCTAGTTCCTCAAGTGTACGCTAGTCATGGTACATTTAATCCTACAACCGACAGTGAAATGATAATCACGACAATTAGTCCCAATACTTTAGGGCTCTATTCTAAGAAATTCATTTAGACACCCACCTGCTGAATCTTATTGAAAGATAGTAAAAAACCACTGTTTCTACGACTAAAACAGTAAAGCTTTGGACCACTAAGCTAGTTTTTACAAGTCCCGTAAAGTTCTGTATTAAAATGGACGCTAAAGTAGTAGGTAAAGGATATATCAACTCGAAGATCACGCGAGGAAGTAAGTAATATGGATAATATACTGGAGGTAAGATGGTCAATAAAGTTCCGGCTATCGCTCCGATCCCCCAAGAGTAACGAACGTGGGAGATCAAACTCCCTATGAAAAAGCCTATTGCCGAAGTATTTAGCAAAAGTATCAACAACGTTATAAACACAAGTAAGAAATTGAAGGGATTTAAAAGGTGATAGATAGTAGCCAAAGCCACATATGTTAAAATACCTGGAGATGAGTAGATGAGATTCGAGAAAGTCAAGGCCAGGATGTAATCACCTGCACTTATCTCAGTAGCTACAAGAAGGTCTTGTATTTTAAGCTCTAGTCTTAGAAAAGCGAAATCGGCAATGAACGCAAGACCATTAGATGCAATGACCGTTATAAGCCCTCCATCAACAGCGAACTTTACAAATTCTCCTTTCGTTATCATGTAAATTAAGAAGAGTTCCGCCAAAGGCACTGTTAAGTAGGAGAATACGTAAACCATGCCCCTTACTAAGGGAGCCACACCATAAAACCTAGCAAAGGCTAAAATGAACTTAATCTTCAAGGGTCTCACCGGAGTATATTATAAAGAGGTCTTCAAGTGTTATGGGTTTCACAATGTATTTACCTAGATATTTAACAGCTTCTTCTCTGTCCACATAAGATATCCTGAGCTTACCGACCAGCAGGTCTCCTATACCCTCAACTCTCACCTTATTTTCGAATTTCGACAAAAGCTCTTTAACACTACCCTTGGCGATCAGCTTACCTTTGTGAAGTAATACTACTTCGTCCGACAGCTCTTCTGCCTCCTCCATATAATGAGTTGTTAGGACTAATTTCACGTCACTCTCTTTCAGTACTGACCATACTTCTGTCCTTGAATAGGGGTCTAGACCTACTGTGGGTTCGTCAAGTAAGATAACTTCAGCACTTGAAGCCAAAGCCATAGCGACAAATATCTTCCTCTTCATCCCGCCAGAGAGCAAATCCGAAGGTTTGTCTTTAACTTCCCAGAGACCAATTTCCTTTAAAGTCTTTCTAGTTAGCTGGGAAGCTTCGGACAAAGAAAACCCCCTTGCCGTAAGATACATTAGTAAGTGTTCGAATGGAGTAGCGAATCCCACTGGGTGAGACTCCTGAGGAATTGATGCGATTATTTTCCTTACTTTCTTAGCGTCCTTCACCACGTCATATCCCTCTATAAGGGCTGTACCTTCTGTGGGTAAGAGTTGAGTGGATAGAATTCTGGTAAGGGTAGTTTTACCTGCTCCGTTCCTGCCCAATATGGAAATGCTCTTAGCATTCGTACTAAAGGACACATGGTCTAAAGCCGTTGTACCGTCGTTATATCGCTTCGTCAGGTTAACAGTTTCTAACACGGGGTGATCATAATTATTTGACCTAAAAACTATAACTATTTCTCCCTATGGTAAAGATCAAATTTAATATTTGATTTTTTTAATAGTATATATAGTCATGGAAGAAGAAAAAATAGTATTCCCTGATGGTAGAAGCGTTGAGATACATGAATTCTTAGCATTTATGTATGGCTTATCCTCAAGTGACGTAAGCGTCTTGCACTTATTGATGGTTAAGGGGAAAAAAATGACCGCTGATGAGATTTCCGAAGAATTAGATGTAACTAAGGCTTCTATCAATAAGTCGTTGAACAACCTCCTTGACAAGGGCTTGATAATGAGGGAAAAGGAGGAGAGTGAGGATAAAAAGAAGGGTAGACCGGGTTATCTTTACTGGGTTGATAAAAACAAATTATATGAAAAATTAGAAAAAGATCTTGAAAAACTTGCGACTGAAGTGAGGCAAGGATTAGAACAACATTTACAATAAAACGCTACCTATATAACAAAATCTCTTTTACTGTTGCTTTTTCTCTTCTGGTGATTTCTGTTCTTCCTTCTTTTGCTCCTTACCGGATTCCTTCTTCCCTTCTTCCCTCTTTACCTTCTTTATTCTTTCGGTCTTAATATCAATCTTTATTTTAATCTTTTCACCGCTACACTCTCTTATCAGTAACCCGTCTTTTTGGTCATAATCCCCGCATTTTACTTTCTCTTTAGAAACTAGTTCCTTCACGAACTCTTTAGCGTTCTTCAAGTGCCTGAACTTCTTCTCTATTTTCTCCTCTTTATCGCCCTTAGTAATTTGCACTGTGAGGTGATATTTTACTACTTTCATACTCTTACCTATTAGCCTTAACTATAAAAATCTGATTCACGTAGATCAACTTAATGCTCATAGTCCCAGATGTTACTAAAAGTGAAATAGTCTATCTAATCATAGCCTTTCTTTTAGGGCTTTTAATCGGGTTTTTAATAAAGAACATCCTAAAAATAGGGATAATCCTTTTAGCTATAATAATCTTACTTATAGTAATAGGTGTAGTCTCACCTAACACGGTCTTATCGTTTATAAAGACCTCAGTTACAACGATTACACCAGAGGCAGAGAGATACGCTACTGAGGCGCTAACTTACCTTCCCTACAACTCCATCTTCTTCATTATAGGATTCGTTGTAGGACTATTAAAAGGGTAGAAAAATATATTGCTGTAACTAGACAAATAAAAATGATAACTTTTTCAATTATGTCCTAATTACACTTTTGTAAATCATTTGAACTCTTTTTGCGGGATTAGGGTGAGTAGACAAAATGTCTGAGAACGGGGAAGGTTTCTCATTTAGCCACTCCTCGACCAGTATAGATGGATCGGTTTCCTTTACTTTTACGGGAGATGCAGTAACAATGATCCCGGTGAAAGGGTCTAACCTAACGTTCTGCATATATATTTCTATTTTAGCTAAAGCATTTGCTAGATTTATCGCATCCTTTCCGAATAATTGAACTGCGTGAAAGTCCGCATAACTTTCTCTCAGCCTGTTAAACCACAGTACGAAAAGTTGGAGTGTTAATGTTATAATAAACAGAGCTCCCCCAACGGCGAGCATAACAATTCCAAATAATAAGTCTGTCTCATCTACAGCAAATATTAAGCTGATCCAGCCTAAATTGAGGAGTAGATTACTTACGAAGCCCAAGACTGAAGGTATCAAGCCTATAGCCATACCTATTTCCACGTCATTATGCTTAATGTGTCCTACCTCGTGTCCGATCACAGCAGCAAGTTCCTCCTCGCTTAGTATGTTAAGCAGAGGGCTAGTTATTCCTATTCTCTTCCCTGTTACATAGTTCCCGTAGGCAAAGGCGTTAGGATAAGGTGCGTTTACGATGAATACCCGAGGGGGTTTGATCCCAGATGCTATTGCGATCCTCTTCACCATTTCGTAAACTCTCCCATAATAAGGATCATCTTCTGTAATCTCAAAAGAGTTCCTGGCGACCAAGTAAGGTGAAATCAACCACTGAATTAACCAGAATAAACCTAAAAACGGTATAACGGCAATTACGGGGAAGTTAAGCAATTGTAAGAGAATGTAAGTTACGATCGCTTCCGAGATTATCGTCAAGCCAAGTGATAGGTATATTTTAAACCTTAGCTCAGGTAAAGTGTCCATTTGAGGTTAGTGATCCTTTGAAAGAAAAATAGTTTATCGCTTAAAATACGGGGAGTGAGACGTTAAGGTTTTCTTCTACCCACGTAGTGTTTATGTAGTGCGGAGCCTTCCCTATTAGTATATCGTGCAATAATACAGATCCATAAGGTGACAATACACCAGGTTCGTCTAGAAGGTCTACCGCAAGTCCGGATATCAAGTAAACTTTACCATCATGAACAGCTGAAGTGTCATTATAATATTCTTCAATTAATTGTATAGTATAGGTGTAGTTGTAAACAGTTTGTGCTATTATCACTTGCGGGTTCACAACAAGTATCTTGGAAGCCGTTACAAGCGGGTAACCGGATTCGTTTGCAAAAACGTTGTTACCTCCAGCCAAGACCAGAAGATTATTTATAAACACGTTACCTCCAACTGTGTAAGCTTCACCGTTGGGACATATCCAGTCTAAATACGCCACGTTTACTGAAGGAGTATAGTTAATCATGTGTGAGTTCATCCAATTAACTACCTCTTTGCCAACTTGAACCTCGTTAAATTGTTGGGCAATATTAAGGATGTTTTCCTCGATTTGTACAAGGGATAAAGCGAAATCGTTGTTTGTAATGAGTAAATTCAATCCTGCTTTTTCCATATCTGGTATGTAGTGTGAGTCTAGCCCATACTCAACAACTACTACGTTGGGGTGAAGGAGTAAAAGACCCGATACGTTAGGAGGGCTGATAGTTTGGAACACAGTCACGTTAGATGGTATCAGCGACGTTTCGTTCAAGTAGTGTAAAAGCTCGAAGGAATATTCGTCTAAGCCAACTATATACTTACCGAGTCCTAACGAAACTAGGATCTGAGTATCTGAGGGGGCTAGACTAACGATTCTCAGGGACTTTTCTGAAGTTGTCACGATGGGCTGGGATATATTGGAGGAAGTACTTGTTCTATTGCTATAATATTGAGTATAAATCAGAATTGAAAATATTACTATTACCACTAGAATTATTCCGATTAAGATTGAGCTTCTCATAAGTATGGATAGGTTATCCAATACATATAAATTTTATCATGCTTCAGTGTATTAATGTAGATCGTTCTCGAACGTGGTGAAATTCCGACTCATACGTAATTTCTTTCAGAACACCATTAGTGTTTCTACACCTTACAAGAATAGTGTGCAAACTGTGACTACTTTTTAACCCTAGTCAAGTAGCTCTCCTCTAGTAAGCGTTAAAGTTTCCAATTTCAACTTGGTTTAGTTTGCGAGGATAATACTTTCAGGAATACAAGGGTTTGTATACTTTCCTATTACGTAAGATTTTTGCCGACTGTTGTTCTAAACAGAGTTTATTAACTGTTAACCGGATCTTCTTCTCTAAGGGTTCTTCCATTGTTATTTAAGAAGAGTTCTCCTCGATACTTTGTTTACCCATAAATACGTTGGACGTTAGGCTAAGATGTACCCTTAGCTTTAACCTATAGTGGAAAAGTTTATTATATGGATAGGCTGTCCAATTCTTGTGAATAAAAGTATTCTGAAGTATTTCTTATTTCTCTCTATTATACCGTCTTTCATTTTGGCTCTTATCGTAGGACAAGTCATAATTCCAATTAACGATTTAATTCACCCGAATGGTGTATATTCGATCATACTTTACAGAATCAGACTACCTACGATAATAACCGCTATGGTAGTAGGTATAACACTGTCATTGAGCGGAGCCATTATGCAACACCTATTGAGGAATCCTATTGTCGACCCTTATATATCAGGGACAGCGTCTGGAGGAGCTTTAGGTGCGATAATCTCGTATTTCTTGTTAAACTCCTTTATAATGCCCTTCCTCCAGCCTCTGTTCGCTTTTGTTTTTTCTCTCCTCTCGACCAGTTTAACAATCATAATAGGAAAAAGAGGAGGGATTTATGGTTTAGTGATAGGGGGCGTTATAGTCTCTTATATCTTCACTTCAGTTTACACGATATTGTTTACGGTCCTTGAGTATAAGGATCCTACTATACCCCCTTTGCTGTTCTGGCTCTTAGGAGAGATTAGTATTGTTGGGTGGGATCAGGTTATCCCCCTGATATTAATTTCAGCTATTCTTGTAATACTATCGTTAATTCACTCAAAAGCTATCGACTTAGTAGCAATAAGTGACGAGTTGAGCTATGCTCACGGCATTAACCCCCAAAGGTTCAGAGTCTTCTGGCTAACCTTCATAAGTTTCGTGGTATCTTACGAGATATCCTTGGTAGGAGTCATTGGTTTCTTGGGAATCCTTGTCCCTCATCTGGTGAGAAGGGTCATTGGAGGAAATATGAGGGATCTTACAGTGTACTCTTCTGTCATTGGTGCTTCCCTTATGTTAATAAGTAACGTATTATCCCATGGTCTCTTCGGGACTATTATCCCAGTAACTCCGATAATTGCCCTAATGTCCTCCCCGGTTCTGGTTTCGCTCATGGTGAGGATAAATGATGGTCAAAGGGTTGAGAGTTAAGTTCGGTAATAAGGTCGTCATAGATAACGTAACTTTCGAGCTTAAGGAAGGGGTGACGCTTCTTTTAGGACCTAACGGATCAGGTAAGACCACCTTACTCAGGACTATAATAGGTATGGTTAAATCGAACGAAGGGGAGGTTTCAGTAGACTTAGAAAAACTATCCTATTCCCCTTCCGAGTTCTTTTCTCCTTCCATGAAAGTCTGGGAAGTCCTAACAGCAGGGAGAAAGAGAGGAAATTACGAGAGATATGTTAAACTATTAGGGTTGGATAAGTTCATGCAAAGGGATTTCTCCACGTTAAGCAGTGGAGAGAAGAGGTTAGTGTTAATAGCTAAAGCACTTGGTGAGGGAAATTTAGTCATAATGGACGAACCCTTCTCTAACGTGGACTTTGCTAACAAATTCAAGATAATAGCTATAATGAGCCAGCTGAAGAACGAAAAGCTATTCCTTATTACAGCTCACGAGCTGGATGTTATAAACTACGTCGATAGAGTGATCCTTCTGAAGAACGGAAGGATTATCTACGAGGGAGAGCCGAAAGGCCTCTCGGATGAGTTACTGTCCTTTGCGTATAATTATAAAGTAAAGAGAGTTGACGTAAACGGAAAATTCTTTTTCACTCCGGAATTTTAATACCTCAATCTATCATTATAAATTATACGGATTCTAACACTGGTATACTAAGTTATACACTTACGTTTAACACTGTTAATTGAAACTGACTTTCGGTATTATACCCAAATTCTATTAAAAATAGATGCGAAATTTCAACTATGAGAAAGATTACCACACCATGCGAAGATGCATTTAAGAGTGTAGTTCCGGTATTAAGGTTAGCAATTGCTAAAAGACTCATAGAGAAAGGAGTGCCTGTAGTTAAAGCATCAAAGGAGGTAGGTATTTCAGCAACCACTTATGAAAAGCAGATAAAGATGAAAGGAGAGCAAGTCCAGAAGGTAAACAGCGATGAAGAGGTAAGTGATATGCTGGACTCCTTAGTTGGAAGAATTTTAAGTGGACAAACCGTCGAGAGCACTTCTTTCTGTATTTTATGTTCGAGGTCTAGGAGGATCTTCAATCTTCCTCCGTGTCCGAACCTTTAAATAAGAAAGAAACGGAAACTATTACTATTCCCGCTACTAAACTTATTATGAAAAAAGTCAAGGATAGAGAATAGACCACATAAATCGGGGAATCATTTATGAGTACAAATCCTACAAGCACTCCTTGCGTGTAATTATTCTTCAATAGTAATTGCGAATCGTAAAAACCCTCTCCGAAAACATAATATGTCCCGTTACTATACGTTGTGTTTATTATTTGAATGTTTACGGGGATCACTCGCAACGGCTCAGACACATTATCTTTGTATTCAAACACAAAACTGGAGTAACTAATACTAAGAGTGTAATTTCCCTCCGCTTTAATGGGTATAACACCCTTTTGGTACGAGCTCTTTGATAGGGTTAAATGCAGATATAAGAATACCAAACTTACTATAATAAAAACTAGACCGATTACTAGAAAGCTCTTTTTCACAGCGATATTTTATTATGGAGAAGAGACTATAACTTTAATCCTACTATCTTAGTGTTAAAACGCTCTATAAAACGGCATTTATTCCGGCTCAATAATCGTTAATTTGGAGGCTGGTGGGAAAACCTACCTAGCTTTGGCTTTTTGCATCTCCTTAACAGTCCTCATGATTACAGAAACGGGGGGTTAAGGGGGCGGAAAGCCTCGCCAGCGGAGATGGATAACCCCCTTATATTTAAATATTTCTTTTTCTAATGCTTTGTGGGCTACTTCAGAATTATACAAAAAATTAATAAATAATTACGAGTATTACCCATGGTAAAGAGTGAGTACAAGAGGGATTGGCACAAGTACGACGAGAACGTTATAATGAGATATACCCTTATGTTTCCCTTCTACGTCTTCGAACACTGGTTTACTTGAAGAGGAGAATAGATATGCAAAGAAAACCTACAAGGCACCAAAGGAGTTCAACGAATTCCTAGCATTCCTCCACTTGTTCTTACCTTATAGGGCTATTGAAGGAGTATTGAGAGCACTAGAGAGACTGAAAATCATCCCAACAAGCCTAGACTACTCAACAGTGAGGAAAGAGTAAGAAACATGAACATAAAATTCGAGTTAAATGACCAACTTGAAGTAATAGCAGACGCGACGAGAATAAGCACAAACAAGGGAGGACAATACTATAGCAAAATGGGGTAAAACCAAGGACTCAAAATTCCTCAAGATCGAAATAGTAATGGATAAAGACCAATTCAACATAATAAACGCCGAAGTAACCAGCAACGAGGTTGAGACTGCAGTCAAGACAGTTAAGGATTTACAAGATAAGGGAAAAAAGGTCAAGAAGTTTTATGGAAAGCTTATGATGCTAATGAGGTTTACAAGACCGGGGTTGAGGTCGTTGTCCCACCTAGGAAGAACGCTTCTACTAGGCGCGGCCATCCTGCTAGGCTGTAAGGGAGTTCAAGAGGTTATAATCGTTGGAGGGAGGAGAAGGGTTATGGTGTTAGGTGGAGGATTGAGTCCCTATTCTCAGCTGTACTTTTGGGGAATCTGTTAGGGCTACAAGGCACTACATGCTGACGCCTCTAACAAACCTATGGGGATAACGAGTCTAGCGCGTCTCCCACGTCGAAGTCCTTGGCATTAACTTCCTTACCCCTAGGAATCCTAAAACTCTTCTTGACAACTCCCTTGTAAACACCGTCCCTTATAACATGATAACAAATGCTTGCAAGCTTTCCGGCAAGAGCACAAGTAGCTTGAGTAACACTCTTCCCCCTAGTGATAAGCCTCTCATAATACCCTTTAAAAGGCTCAAGACCCCTAGCAACCTTGGCAACCAAGTAGAGAGCTCTAGGCAAATACTTATTACCCCTAATCATACCGGAGTGAGACTCGCTATCACCACTCTGCTTAGTTTTGGGTGCAAAGCCTGCATAAGCCCTAGCAGCCTTAGAACTGGAAAAACGGGAAACATCACCGAACTCAGCGTAAATAGTTGTAGCACTAATTAAACCAATCCCGGGGATCTTACTCAACTCAATTACTGGTTTTGGAATTTTGGAATTTATCATATTCTCAACTTCCTTAATCATTTTCTCCAAGTTTTTTAATAGTTCAACTAATTGTTTTAACGCTAGTTTTTCCGCGTCGTTTAAGTTTCTCCCTAGTTTTTCTTTTAGTTCTTCCTTCTCTTCTTTGCTTAGTTCTTCCCCCTTTACTAGCTTTTCAAGTAGTTTTCTTCCTTTCTTGTCGAATGGTTGTATTTTATATCCCGCGAATTCTAACATTTTCCTTATCTCGTTCTTTACTTGTGTTGTCTTCTCTACTAGGCTTTCTCTGTATCTCGTTAGTTCTCTTAGTTCCATTATTTCTCCTGTTGGTATGATCCCTTGATTACTCTGGTCATGTGTGCTACTAGTAACCTTTGTGCGTCGAGTTTGTCTGTCTTTTTCCCTAGTATTTCTGTTAGGTGTAGTGGGTTTATTACTGTTACTTTGTATCCTTTTTCCGTTAGTTTTTCGTGTAGGTAGAAGTAATATATTCCGGTTGCCTCTATTATTCCTTCCTTATATTCTCCTAGGAATTTAATTAGTTCTTCTATTCCCTCGTTGTCGTAGTTGAATTCCTTTACCTCCTTGACGTATACTGCTGATTTTTCTTGTTCTATTACTAGTTCTCCCTTTGCTGCTGTTAGTTTGCTTTGTGAAATATCGATTGCGAAGGCCTTGTTTGTAACTTTTAATTCCATGGTTGAATTTTATTCGTTTCTCGAGATATTTTTTGTTCTCATAATACTTTGTTTTCTTTGCATAGTGTTAAGTGTTTCAGCCCCTAGAGTATTTTGTTACAACCTCCTACTCGGGGTTTTTATCCCCTCTTGTTAGATCGTTCTAGGGGCTTCACAGCTAGCCTCGTGGATGGGGTTTTATCCCCATGTTCTCTATGAGCTTATGTTGTTTTTCTCCTTACTTGTTTATTTCCTTTTCTCTTGTAATACTTGGTTTTATTCATTCTCTTGTTTTGCGTGGATTGCCCGTAGGAGTTTTTTAGGACAAGTGATTGAGGCTAAGCTCAAGTTCTGGGCTTATGCATGGATGGTCCACTTGGCTAATTCTTTAGTTGGTGGAGCTCCGGGTATTAAGGTGTGAGCTCGCGAATGACGTTGAAATATTAACTACTGAAAAATCCTCAGTGTATCGTATCATGTTTATGAAATAAATTGAAGAGATCCACAAAGCAGATCTACTGTGAAGGGTGTGGGTTTTCCCGCTCGCCGGTGATAACTTGATGTCCAGTTGCTTTGCATCTTCAATCATCTTTCTTGTTATTTTTACTCTTCGCCAGTCGTCTCTGGTTATTTTATGCTTCTTAATGAACCTTTCAACATCCAAAAAACATCACTTGTTAATATTCCTCAGAAACATTAACTTTTCAGGTGCTTTTAACACCCAAAACAGCTGTTTTCAGCCTTCAGACATTTGCGATGGTTCTGCGTGCAGAAAAACGCCAAAATTCGCCTTTGAGAACCATATAGTGTAAAATGCTTTCACATTTGAAGAGCCGAGGGGATTCGCCATTAGCGGAGATCCACGAGAACGAGATCCTCACATCGTCTGCTAGCCGCTCTTTTAGCTTCTCACAACTCGGTCTGGGTGAAATCCACGTTCCCTGGCTCCCATCATAGTACGAGCAGAACAATTGATATGTATTCACGGCTTCCCCCTCTGATAGTGAAATCTCAAGATCGATCCCCGCCGAGGATTTCCCAAGATCGTGCAGATAGTTGCGCAGCTCGGTCTCTTGAATACCCCCTTCTAGGCCGACCGCCGCTCTCAGGAGGCACAGCGCCCTGATCATGTTCGTCTTCCCGGAGCCGTTCGGGCCGACGATCAGCGTCCTCCTCCCCAGCTCGATCCAGCCCGAGTCCTCGTAGGTCAGGAGGTTGCGGATCCTCAGCCTACTTATTATTTGCGGCACGTATGAAGAGGGATGCACGCGCTGAAAAGGTTTGTCGCGGAGGGCGCTTGAGGCATCCGCGCCATCCATATCCGCCGCCTGCAATCTGGCGCTCCGCCTTGCGGCGGTCTCCATGGATCCCCACGGATACCAGATCGCCGTGTGCGGCGGCAGACAACGAGAAATATGAGATATCACCGGAATAAGCCTAAAGTATGGCTGAACGTGGTAGTAAGTCCGAGTGCTGTGATAAATCCGGATGCGGCGATACCTATCAGCTGATCCGCGGCCTGAACATGGTGCTCGTGGGCATAGTTGCCTCATACTTTCTCGAGGTTATGAGGGCGTCAGAGGGCGCGGCCCCCATCTACGTCCTGAAGGGTCCGGGCAGCCCCTACTTCACGAGCACCCTCGGAGCCTCGGTGGTCATCGTGGGTTCCGTGGTGCTCATCCCGATGTTCTGGGACAAGTACTTTCCCATGCTTCGCGACGGCAACTCCTGCAAGCTGCCGCTGGAGGTCATATATTCATTTGTGGGCCTGCTCCTCCCATTGTCCGCCCTATTGGTCGTGATGGGCCCATTCGAGTGGCACGGCGCCCTCGGGCTCAGGGCGCGCTACGTAGCAGCTATATACATATCCGCGGCCCTGCCGACCGTTGCGTTGAGGCTTCACCCGGAAAGGCAGCAATGCCCGAAGGCCCTGCCGCCGCGCGGGCGGTGAAGGGCCACCGGATGGAAGCCTCGCGGTCGGGGGCCGCGAGCCTAATAATCGCGGACGTGCCATCCTGGGCATGCACGTGACCAAGCTGGGGCTCGAGAACTTCCTGTCGTTCGATGAGGGTGAGCTGGAGCTCGGCGACCTCACGATATTGGTAAGGCCCAACGGGGCCGTTCCAATAGAGTGATTTTAAATCCATAATAATAATAATAAAATAAAAAAAAAGATTTATGCGTTCACCGATTCCACAGATTCGCCAAAGACGTCGGATACTGGCCGTTTGCTATTGCCTTTGGTTTCTCTATCTTAACTACGTTGACCATCGTATCGAAATACACTGTCTGGTAGCTGATCGGATCCGTTAGCGGCACGCCGACGTTGTACTTGTCAGGCAGCATCAAAGGATTTGCTTGCAGGCCCCTTCTACGCCTCGGGTCAGCCTTTATCGTCACGCCGTCTATCACCGCATCCGAGGCTCCCCATCCCCAGTGCATGTAGTCTATTACCACGCTCACCACCCCAGGGCGTACGGCCGGTGTTATCAGCACAGGCCCCTCGATGTACATCTTCCCGAGCGGCCCCAGGTCGAGCTCGCCCGACGTGAGTGATGGACTTTCCAATCTAACGAAGTCACCATTCTTGAGACCGAGGCTCTTGGCGTCCTCCGGGTTCATGACCACGTAGGGATACGGCAGGAGCGATAACTGGGACCAGTACTCCACTATGGTGCGCTTGGCGATGAATACCGGCTTGAAGGTATGTAGACGGTACGTGTAGCCCGTCTGATCAATCGGAGTGCCGTCCGCGTATGTCGGCGGGTAGTACTTCGGAATTCCGGAGTAGTATTGGCCGGTCACGCTGTCCTTGGTCATGGCGAGGGCCTCGTTGAATACGTTCCACAGCCCTGGGTATCTAGCTGCCTTTATGTACTCTCCCTCATACGACTTGCTCAGCGGCGCTGCGCGTCCGCCCCTGTTGAGCACGTACACTACCTTGGGCCACCAGGGACCCACGGCCTCCTGCCACTTCTGTGGGTCGAACATGCTCGGCGGCAGATGCCTACGCGCTTTGATGAACAGCTCCATCTCCTCGTCGTCCGCATCGGGCACCTCATCGCCGGGCGCGCTCCCAGCGGCCACGTTGGCCACTTCCTTGAGGTGGAAGTGCTCCGGCCTCGTGAAGGGAACGCCAGGGCCGAATCCATCAGGCCCGAACCCGGGCAGGTTCATCTTCTCCGCGATGGCCAGCAGCACGGCCTCCATGCTTATCGGCATCTGCTCGCCGTAGACCGTGACCGTCTCGGTCATGGGAGGGGCGGCCGGCTGCCTCACGACGGCGAACTTGCTTACCGAGCTCATGCCCTGAGGCGACGGAGACTCCACCATCCACTGCTCTAGGTATGTCACGTCAGGGAAGATGTAGTCTGCGAATACTGATGTGTCCCCTATGGTCGTGTCTATCGCTATTATGAGCGGGATCGTGTCGAGGTCGAGGAGTGCTTTTATTTGCTCTTGGTTCGCAGGAATTAGGTTGGCCGCATTGTTGGCGTACAAGATGGCGATCTTGATGGGATAGGGATATTTGGCTTTGGCGGCGGGCAGAATTTCCTGGTAGCCGCCTACAAGCGTGGGGCTGGCCCAACCGAACGGGAACCACGAACGCTTAGCGGGGTAGCCTTGCTCCTTGTTCAGGGTCGTCATCTCATACAGGTAGCCGGCCCTCATGATGCTGACCCCGAAGGGCGTCAGCCCGTTCGGGACCTTCATGACGTCGAACGCGCGGCCGGATGCCGTCGGCCAGCCCGCGGCCCCTACGGTCAGTCCGCCCTTGAAGTCGGGGTTGCCTATCAGCACGTTGAGGAGCTGTATGGCCATACCCGCGTAGGTTCCGTTGTAGTGGGCTATCGGTCCTCTGTACACGTCCACGGCAGCCTTATGGCCGTGGCTCGTGAACTCCCTCGCCACGTCCTCCACATCGGCGGGGTTCACCCCGGCCAGCTGGCACCACTCATCGAAGCTCTTGGAAGATGCCTCCTCCCAAAGTAACTGGAAGGCGGACTTGACCCTTATCCCGTTTATGGTTGTGTCCACGAACAAATCGCCTACAACGGGGTTCTCGGCGTCGTAGGGGTTGAACGCCACAGGTTGTCCGTTGACCATGGCCACGAAGTAGTCGTATGGGTTGGCCCCGCTCGGCACCTGAAGCCCCAGATCCGCGGCGCGCACGAATCTGCTGGCCCTCCCGTCGGGCTCTATCTTCACGAGCCACGTGGCGTTGGTCCAGTCCAGGGAGCCGTTCTGCTGGGCCGCGGCCTTGTTTGCCGCGCTGAGGAACACGGCGTCGTAGCGCTTGTTCTCAATTATCCACCTTATCATCGCCATCGCGAGGGGCAGATCCCCTCCCGGCTTCACCGGGATCCACTTCCAGGCCTTCGCGGCCGCCTTGCTGTACCTCGGATCGATCACCGCCAGCTTCAGGCGCCCGGTGACCAGGCCTTCGGTTATCAGCTCCGTGACATTGACCGGACCGAAGCTCGCCTCGAACGGGCTGGTGCCCCAGGCTATGACGAACTCGGCGTCGGCGTAGTCGGGCTTAGCGGTGGCCGGCCCTGGGAGCCATCCGTGGATGGGCTGCCCGGGGCCGATGCCGGTCTTGTCCCACCCGACGTATTGGGCCGTAACCAGCTTGACGGACACGTGGTGCGCTATCTCGCAGACCGAAAGGTGATCCAAGACGTTGACGGAGCCCAGGGAGTACTTGGTGAACCTAATTGCGAGGTCGTACCTGCTGCCCTCGATGCGGCTGGCGAAGAATATGAACTGGTTGTTCTTGGGGCCCAGGTCCGGATGGTCGGGATCGATGAGGACGTCGAGGTGATCCTTGTACTTGGCCTTGAACTCTTCCACGGTCATCTGCCCCATCATTATCTTCTCCACGTCTGCCGCCATCGAGGCTGCGAGCTGGGGGTCCCTCAGCTTTATCACGTCCTTGAGCCCCTCGACGTACCTGTTCTCCTCGCCCGGCACATCCTTGAATAGATAGCCGCCGTTCACTATTTCCTCTATTGCCTGCTCGAACGGGATGGAGATCCACTTATTGGAGCCCCTGGGACCTGCGCGCTTCAGAACCTTCACAACCCTATAGGGGTCGGCGTAGTCCTGAATACCGGCCTGGCCCTTGGGGCAGACTTTGCCGTCAATGAGCACCGCGTTCGTGGGGGAGGTTTCGTACGGGAGCCAAGGATACATGTTCGTCGGTATGTAGGGATTCCCGTCGATCTTGACTGGATACCCCTTCCCGTTCTCATATTGGATCTTCACCTTTATACCGCAGTTGTTATGGCACATGAAGCAGGCAGAGTAAATTACGTTCTCCGGGTGCGCGAGCTGGTATACATTATAGTCGTTGTAGAAGACATGGGATCCCGAGCGTTCGCTGGTCGAGCCGTTGGGCGGGACCGGAGGGGATTCCTCCGCGGAGAGCAGCGATGAGAACACCGCCGCGCCGCCGAGCAGCGCGGCCGACTTCAGGAATTCCCTCCTCCCCTCGTCCGTCCCCGCCCTTTCCCTCCTGGTCTCGTTCCCGCTCATTGCACCCACGCTCCATCGGCCATCGGCGCTTCTTCCTCCTCCATCAGGGGCTCGGTAAGGCCTATGTAGTAAACTTTCGGCTCGGTGCCGAGTTCCTCCTTAAGCCTGGACACGCCCTGCTCGCGAAGCAGCTTCGAGACGAGGCTGTCCGGGTCGTTGAGATCGCCGAAGTAGGTCGCCCTGCCGATGCAGGTCGTGACGCACGCCGGCAACATCCCGGACTCGAGCCTGTGAATGCAGAAGTGGCACTTGCGCGTGTTGAACTTCGGCGACTTCCTGCTGTCCACCGGACGATCCCATTTGTCAACGCCGTACTCGAACGACGTCCAAATATCGTAGTACTCGATCGCGGGCGTCCCGTCAGTGTAGTTAAGGCCCCAGTCGAAGGTCCTGGCCTGGTAGGGGCAGGTGGTGATGCAGTATCTACAGCCTATGCATACATCGTAATCGATCGCGATTACGCCATCGGGCCTCTTGAACGTGGCACCCACGGGGCAGACTTTGACGCATGGCGGGTTTTCGCACTGCATACAGGGCCTCGGAAGGAAGGTCGCCGACAGGTTCGGATAGTCGCCGTGCACGGCCACCACAACCGGCCTGTACACGACTCCGGGGGGCTCCTTGTTCTCGACTTTGCACGCCACGGTGCACGCAGAGCAACCCACGCACTTGCGCGTGTCGATGACCATCCCCCACTTACGCTGGTTCGCGGGCTTGGCGAGGGCGCGCTTCAGATCCTCCATCATCTGATAAATTGGGTTCTGCTCATCGTACCCGGGCGGAACCTGTATCGTCGGCTGGCCCGGCAACCACGTGTACGGCTGCGACCAGCTCTCGTCCTCGGAATTCGTCTCCGCGACGGCCACCTGCGCGGCCTGCGCAACTAGCGGGGAAACCTCGACGACCCCTTCGTTGGCGGTCTTCACCAGTTTATTCTCTTCCACGAAGTTGGGTCTCTCCGCCCCCTCCCTGCGAGCCAGGTCTTCTATTATCCCGGTGCTGACCGCTATCAGCCTCTCGCGCTCCCTGGCTATGAGGGCCCTCGCCGCCTGCCTGCTGTACGCCAGCGCAGATGATGCCGCCTTGGTCAGGGCACCCCACTTGGTGGAAAGGGCCACTAAGAATCCGGCCGCCGCCAAGCTGACGGACCTCAGAAACCCCCTCCTCTCCATCAGCTTAGGCTCGCCCGCATCACCGCTGATGGGACCCATCGATCCCCCGCGCCCCTGCTCAGGCATCGTGGGAGCCGCTGCCCGCGGCACGAGCGGCAGGATGCGATAGCCGAGATACAGTAACCCGATGCCGAATGCCACCATGAACATGACCACTTCCCATTCGTGGATGCTCGGGGTGTACGTGTCAATGAGCCTGGGATCGATGTAGGCGGACTGCAGTCCCGGAATTTCCGGTACACTGTATGCCGGGATGACCTCAACGAGGCGGACCGCGAAATAGAAGATACCTGCGAACGCGCCGCCGATGCCTACGAGTACGGGCCTATCCCTGAACCGGCTGCTGAGGAGGATCCCGGGGACGATGAACCCCAGCAGGACCTCGAAGATCCAGAAGACATACCAGTACTGCCCGAACAGGACCTCGTTCGTAATGGCCGTGCCGGTGGGGTCTGTTCCGTACCAGATGGGAACTACGAGGTCGGAGACTATGAGCACGGCGTTCCCGATGAGGAGCCAGTAGACGATCCTCCCCAGATACGCGATCATCTCCCTGAACTCCTCATCCTTCCTCGGCCATAGGGCCATGAGGATTACTATGAAGAGTGCCGCCCCGGAATACAGCGCTCCGGCTACAAATACTATCGGAAATAGTGGACCGGTCCACCAGGGCTTGGAGAAGTACACGGTGCCCAATAGAGCTCCAACTCCGCCGTGGAACAGCAGCGCGATGATGAGGCCAAACGCCCCCAAATATAGGAAGGACCTGCGAATCAACCTCGCGCTCCTCTCCAGGCTCTCCGGAGAGCCGGCTCTCGGGTGCAGCAATCTGGATATCAATTTCTTTATACGAGCGCTTCCGCCGAGCGAGTCGAAGCGGCCCTCTATCAAGTCGAGGCGGAACGATAGCAGGAGCTCCACTATGAGGAGCACGAAGTATATAACGTATACCGTCACTACGTCGGCCATCACTGAGTGGTATTGGGGCCGAGTGAGCACCTCGATCGCGCGTTCTGGGTGCCCGAGATCGAGGACTATCGTGAAAATGGCCATGATCAACAGTACGAGGGCGCTGTAAAGGGATAGCTTCACCGTGGGCTCCAGCTTTTTCGTACCCAATACGTTCACGATCACGGAGATCAAGAACGCGCCAGCGGAGGCACCTATGAAATACATGTATGTCGGGACGTACAGCCCCCATACCACGTAACTCGTCGCGTTGGTCAAGTCCACTGGTGAGGTCAGTTCCTCGTACACCGCTATGGCGCCGACGATGAAGGCGACAGACCACATTGCGAACAATCCGACCTTCAGGGAACTGACGCCGCGATGGAGCCGCGACGTCCTTTGCCCTTTGCTATTTTCAGAATTCAACATTCTCACACCCCTCTATAAAGTAATATATTTGAAATGATAATTTTAAACTTATCGGAACTGACGCCGCGATGGAGCCGCGACGTCCTTTGCCCTTTGCTATTTTCAGAATTCAACATTCTCACACCCCTCTATAAAATGATATTTCAAGGAAACAAGTGACTTGCTTACCGTCTAACCCCTACTATTTAGCGCCCAAAGTAACGCTTTTTGTTTAAACGCCGTTCTCTTTGTTTCATCATCATTACCCCTAAAACTTTTCAACAGATACTTTAACAAATATCTAATAGCCCTTTGTCATTAGTGATACGTTTTACATTAATTTGAGTTCCCAATCCATAATGATTTTCCCAAAGTTCACGTATCCACTCTACATGAACAAAATCAACACCAAACAGCATGATGTGCAGATGTGGATTACCCGATTTCTGAAACTCTACGACCCTTACATAGCTTATGAAGTTAGGATATCGCTTTCTTATGGCTGTAACGATTTTGTTCCATCCTTCTATCATACTTGTGTATGCTTGATGCAAACTTGAGAATCTGTTAGGGTTCAACGTCAACGTAAGGAAGATGCCTTCCGTATAGCCTATCTTCTTCCATTTCCGCGCGATTCTCTTAGCATATTCATCATCAAAGCGTGTTTTATAAGGCAGATACTTTATCTTTTGATGTTCATGGTTTATCAAAACAAGCGTCTTATTCGTAACATCCTCCATATACCTTTTAGCATGCGCCTCTACTTCATCAGCGCTTCCCCACGGTTTATCATAACCAAATATACTTGGTCTACGCACAACACGATTGGCTTCTAAAAACAACGGGTGCTTTTTAGCGTAAGATTTATCAGGCGCCCCACATATTATATTTCGCTCATCATCGAGGTCCATATGTGGGGATAATTATCCCCCCACATATATCGTTTTCGAAATTAAACTCATACACGGGTAAAAGTAAACTGAAATTGAACAAATTGAAGTAAAAGTAAAGTAAAAGTAAACTGTTTACTTTTCTCACGCAGTTTACTTTTCCGCTCTTCATCGAAAACCGGAAAACCTAAGGAAGACCTAAAGAAAAATTCCGCACTCACATGATGTGTGAAAAACACACGGCTTAACACAAGCAATCCTTTAAAGCTAATCATAATCGGAAATAAAACAGACACGAAACAAAAACAAAAACCAACCCAAAAACAAATCAGGTATCAAAACCAAAATAAACCAAAAACTCAAAATACGGAAAAACCCACACATTCCCTCGGAAAAACACCCAAAAAAGTCCAAAACTCCCTGTTTTCAGTTTGAGTCGGTCTATTGGATACTGAAATTAAACTTATTTTGCGCATATTTGTTTGCTATTTTACACATTTGCACAATCAAGCGCTATTGTACGAGGACTGCTAATCACGGCAATTTATTGCGTGCATCTTGTTCCTCAATTCTAGTGATGATAATTCCATGTTAAACCTGCCAAACTGCCAACACGGCGGCTAGATGAATGATTTTGAAGAAACTTAAGACTGATTAGGGTTAACTAGAATATAGTTTTATTGAATCTTTATGTATACAGCAAGATTCATATTGAGCCGTTGACGCTGGACCGAGTCGGCAGGTTGAGTGTTATATTGAGAGCAACGATGTGATTAGGTGTATACATATGTATACTTATAGACACAGTTGCCCCGCGCCGAATCGGACTAGGCGCGCGATTCACCTACATGTGGAATTCTCCTCCCGGGACGGTAGACCCAAAATCATATTAGAAAAAATATTTCTGGTAGGATAATATCTAATCCGTGAAAGATAAAGAAATTTATAAGAGTGTAAAGAATTGAAGAAAGGGTTTAAGGTGAGGGAGACATAGTATTACCAAGTGAGATAGGAAGATGGTGATACCCGGTCTCCCTCACCCAAATAACATTCAACAAATAGGATATAAATTACTTTCCATGCTTTAAGGGAAAGGAGATGAAGTAGCAAAAAACCCTCATCTCTGCTTGTTTGTGGAACGATTCAGTAGAGAACAAGTCCGGAGCGTATGACGTATCCCCACAGACCGTGAGAAATTACATAGAGAAACAAGGGACGGAAGAGATTGAAAAACTATTGGAAAATGCTAGGAAAATATCATTAGAAGTACTGAAAGGGGTAAAAGAGATAGATCTATTTTCAATAGACTTACAACAAAGACGTGGTACGGGAAACCGGTGAAAGGACTTGGGAGCTCTGAAAAAGGAAGCTCTTGGAACTACGCAACTACCAAGTAGGGAGAGTACTTTTACTTGCCTGCAAGTGAGCGGTATGACTAAGGAAGAGATAGTGAAAAACCTCGTGGAGCAAGTTGTCGCAATGGGGTTCAAGATAAGGTTGATAACTCTTGATGCTGGTTTCTACACTGTCGACGTGCTCAACTTCATTTCACAGTTTAATTACATAGTTGCCGTCCCAGTTGGGGATGTGAAGGTGTTTGAAGAGTTTGACGGGGGACTACATGACTAATAGTAAGAGGCATAGGAGGGATGAGCAAGTTAAGTTCAGACTTCTCGTGTATACCAAGGAGAAGGTTAGGAGAAAGAAGAAGAGGCTTGTTTATTTTGCTAGGGCTACTAACCTCGATCTGCCCAAGAGGGAAGTGTTAGATTTGTACAATAAGGTGAGAGGTCCTATAGAGACTTCTTATAGGAACATTAAGGCTTTTCTCCCATTTACTATCTACTAAGTTTGTTTTCCGCATATTGATCTTTGTGCTGGCAATCATACTCTACTCCTTATTCAAGGGGGAGGTGGGGAGAGAGGAGTTTAGATTATTATTAATTCTTTTATTTCCAGATTTATTCAATCCGGAGAATTTTACAATTAATCTAGTGGAAACACTTATTTACACTATAGATTTATTTTTAAGGAGGTGATTTTGGGTCTACCGTGTAAGGGGCGAGAGTTCCCCTCATCGATTCGCTCTTACATCCCTCATTTGAGGGGCAGTCGAGAGGGTCAGAGACCCCCTCCGGTTTAAATTAACTATTGCAATAACATCACGATCATTCTCATAACCACAAGAACACTTAAACCAACGACGAGAAACCTCAACCATCCTTTTACCGCATTTCGGACATGAGACTGAAGAATAACTAGGATTAACAAACTCAACAGTCATTCCGTGTCTCCTAGCCTGCCAAGAAATCCAATACTGCAAACGACGATACTGCATAAGATACAACTTATCGTGAAACTCCTTAGGCAATTTATCAGCATTCTTAATAAGGTTCCTTAGGTTCTCCAACTTGATAACGTTAACACCTAAATCTTCAGCGATTTCAACAACCCACTTCCCAACCTTCCTAGCAAAATCCTCCATAATCCTCCTAGCCTTTTGGTGGAAAGAGTCAATCCTGTGAAGGATCCTCTTATTCCCCCTCCACCTCCTTGGATACTTCTTCTGCAGCCTCTCAGCTAAAGACTTCCAGTGGTGAACCTCATGCAAACGAGTTGGGATCCTAACATAATGAGTATCGTCCTTCCCTACAACTACCTCAGCCATGTTAATATCTACGGCAATACTTTCCTTTGGTTTAACCTTCTCTTTCTTCTTCTCAAAAACCACTTTTAGGAAAGCCTTATCATTCCTGATCACTAATCTAGCCTCCCTCATCCTCCAACCCATGTACTCCCTGATGTTTCTAGGGGACTCTTCGTATGTGCCTTTACAAAAAGTGTCAATTGCAATTATATACGTATTGAGAGTAGTGTCCAACACTTTCATTTCGGGTTCCTTAATTACGAAATCTAATTCTTTAATCCTCTTCTTTAGTTCTGGTACAACTCATCTGGGTCTATGTCTTTTGTAATCTCATATTTAGTCCGCACTAGCCTATACTCCTCTTTATGAACAAATATGGCAGCTTGGATCATTACGTTGTTAGGTATCTTCATAATGACATTCTCGTCCGTAACTATGGTAGTATACATCAGACTGATGTCAGTTACTATACCAGTATAACCCGGGATCAAGAAATCGTTGCTCCAGAACTTCGGAGGATAAGTAGGTGCTAAAAGTCCATATTGCCATGTAGTTATCGTTACTCTGTCTCCTATCTCAAAGGGTCTGCTGAATATTAAGAATAGTCCCGAGAACACGTTAGCCAACGAAGTCTGTAAAGCAAGACCTGCAACCAGACCGAATACAGTACCTCCAAACAATGCACTAGTGATACCCACATGCAATGCTGTTAACGCAATAACCCCGACTACTGAATACCCTAGTATTTCAACGAGAAGACTAAGACTCTCGCCGGTCGTCTTTCCAATAACATTACCGACGTTTTGCTTAAGAATCCTAGCTATAACTGTGATCATCGATATCCCAGCTATAGCAATTATTAAAGCAGTTACTACGTCTTGAACTTCCAAGGGAACATGAAGCACGTTTGCTACCACATACGACGCTGTAACCCCTAAGGCAATTACTATTATCGTAAAAATAATTATATTGACTAACTTGGTATTCATAACACGCTTTAAGACTCATGATTAAAAAATCTTTACCACTTCACTTTCAGCATTTTCTCAGCCCCTAACTTTACAAAGTTATTTAAGATTAAGTTGAACAGTGCGGCAAAACCCAATATTTCACCAGCTACAAGAGGAGTGATCGGAACTAACCCTGGAATTCCTAAGGAGGCAATTATAAAGGCTATTATCACGTCAGCAATTATCGCTAATCCCATAACCTTGCTTGGAAAGCTGTTCCAGAAATTCCTTTTCTCTCTTATGTTTAATAAGTTGAAGATGTTAGAATAAAGAAGATATAAGAAAACCGAGGTCTGCAGTTCTTTCAGGGGCATTTGACCCAAAAAGTATAGCACAAGAAAACTCTCAGCTACCATGACGACTCCAAGGATGATTGATACCTTGACTAAGCTAAGAATCTCCCACGATGCAGGTTTCCTACTCCACGGTACGTTATCGGTAGACATAGTTAAAGTAACGAAATCAAACATGAACAGTAACAATACCATTCCGAAGGTGGAAATCGCGAACTTATTCAAAATAAGTAAAGCCAAGGCTATGAAAACGACGTTCTGGAAAGTCCTTGTTATTCTACTGAGTATCCAGATATTTATCCTCTCGTAAATCCTCCTACCGATTTTTATCATATCAACTATGTTCCTCAAACCTGGTGAGGTTAGAACTACAGAGGCAGCCGCCTTAGCCACGTCGGTAGCATTACTCACTGCTATCCCAACATCTGCTTGCCTTAAGGCTGGAGCATCATTTACACCATCTCCAGTCATTCCAACCACCTTACCCTCTTGTTGCAAAAGTTTTACTACAGTGTATTTGTCCTCAGGATAAACCTCGGCAAGTCCGTCTATCTGGTCTATCATCTTAGGGTTCTCCTTAAATTCGCTGACCTTAACTACGTTAGAACCAATCCCAACTTCTTTAGCTATCTCCTGCGCGATAGGTTGAGCGTCACCGGTTAGCATTATCACCTTTATTCCCAAGTCTTTCAATTCTTTTACTAATTCAGCCGAATCCTCCCTAGGTGGGTCCCTGAGAGAGACGAGACCTACTAACTTCCATTTCTCTCCATCATTTTTGGCTACAGCTAGAACCCTGCATCCTATCTTAGCTTCACTATGAACTTTCTCATATATTTCCTCAATGTTTTTTAACCCACATAATTTACTCAAGGTATCTATTGCCCCCTTACTCACTCTAATGGTAGACCCTCCTTTCTCTACTGTACTTTCGGTTCTCCTACTTGAAGGGTCGAAAGGTTTGAAGTCGATAACTTTCCACTCCTTGAGATCAATGTTCATCTCCTTTGCCTTGCTAATGAAAGCTAGGTCTATCGGGTCTTGGTTTTCTTCCCTTGATGCTAAAGCGCCGTAAGTGATAACTTTTTTTTCGTCCCCTTCTAAGGGAATTATTTTATGAACCGAGAGCTTGTTGATAGTCAAAGTCCCAGTCTTATCTGAAGCCAAAGTATTCATAGTAGACGCTCCTTCAATAGCATCTAGTCTAGTGACTAATACACCGGACTTAGAAAGTTCCTCGCTGCCCAAAGCTAGACTTATTGTAAACATGGCTGGCAATGCTATAGGAATAGCCCCGATTATTAGCACAAGTGCTAAAGGTAAGAAAGTGAGAAAGTTCTCGTGCCTCAGAAAGATCACTATTACGGAAATAGCAAGAATAATGAGAACTACAACCATCATCCAGAATACTACCTTAGATATCACTTGTTGAACTCTCAGTCTTGGCTTTGCGATACTTACTAACTCCGCCGTCTTACCGAAATATGTGTTCTTACCAGTAAGGATCACCACTCCAGTTGCTTCGCCTTTTTTAACAATACTTCCAGAGTATACTATATCTTCCTTATTTTTCGTAACGGTTAAACTCTCTCCGGTTAGAGCAGACTGATCTACTTCAAGCTGTCCTTCTACTATCTTAATGTCAGCCGGCACAAAATCTCCTAGTCTTATTCTCACTACATCACCAGGGACAAGATAACGAGAAGGAATGTTCCTCCAATTCCCGTCCCTCAAAACTCTTGCAGTAACTTGTAACCTGCTTTTTAACATCTCAAGGGCTTTATTAGCCCTCTGCTCCTCAGAAAAGCTGAGGATTGCGTTAAATAAAATTAACGCTATGATTATATAAAAGTCAAGGTATTTTCCCAATACATAGGAAAGTATAGCTGCTGCCTCTAGTACCCAGGCACTTGGATTCCAAAACTTTTTTGCCAAGTTGATTAAGGGGTTCTCCTTCTTTTCTTCTATCACGTTTTCGCCGTATTTTCTCAGCCGGTTCTGTGCCTCTACCTCAGCCAATCCCTTGTTGAGGTCTGTAGAGAGTAATTTTACAACTTCTTTCACAGGCTGTTTGATAATATTTTCCTTATTTATTTCCTCCATTACAAAGTTGATAATAGAATTCACTAGGTATAAATCTTTCTGAAGGGGAAAGATAAAGAGGAAAAGGGGACGTAATTGATCGAAAAATTTTTAATAACATTCACGTTCCTTGGGTCATATGTTAGGAGTTTGGGTAACGTAAGTTAGTGCAATCTGCATTACTATTATACTAATTACGGCAACAATTGACACTTGAAATACCCTGAAAGTATTCTTAACTGTACCGTCAGCAGCCTTAGCATATAACAGTCCGAATATTACACCAGTTTCTGCGATCATTAGCTCAAATGTAGGTAACATCTCATTTACCTCATTACCTATGTTAATAAATGCTGTTAAGAAGTTAAGTAACCCCGTTATATCGGACGGATAAGCAATACCATTAACACTCTGCAAGTTCAGGTTGGGTATTTGGACTAATCCCGATATGTTGTGTAAGACGTAGACCGTCATAACAATAACTCCAGCCATAATTGCAGGTGCAATTGCCGCGGCCCCTACGAACATGTATAAGCTCCTCTTCTTAGCCATTATGGCGTCATAGTAAGCGTCTGTAATTTCCGCAAGCCTAGTAAAAATGTTATACCTTAGTACACCTTGCCTGTCCATCTCCATTAAGTTCCTGAAGACCGTATTAAGGACCCACGAGTCAGTTCTTGGATTGAAGTTCCCCGTAGTTATCATAGATGATAGATAACGAGAGATCGTGTCATCTATTACCTTGCCGAAAGTGGTAGCCTTTACCAAGGTCGAGGATAATAAATCACCCTCTTGTAACTTTCTCAGGGCGTTAAAGAAATTATCACCTGTACTTCTTATGAGCTCCGCAATAGATCTAACAAAGATCGGTAACTTTTCCTCAGCCTCGTTCTTAGCCTTTATTCTCTGATATGCTGAGTAACCATAGAAGAATGAGAATACCATCACCGGAATCTCGAAGTAAATCCATAGTAACTGCCCTCTAGGAGAGAGTATCTTGAATATTGTCAGCACCGCTAGGAGTATCATAGATATGGCTAAAGCTATCCCTCCCTTCTTTATATTACCGTTTATCTTAACATCCTCAGGCGGGGCACTAAATGCCAAGTACATATACAAAGCAAAGCCTATTAAAGGTACCATAAAGAAGGCAACGCTGTCTGTACCATATACCGGATTGTTAGAGGACACGGCAAACCATATGGAGAACAACGGAACAATCAACAGAAACAACAGAGCAAGTTCACCGAGATTTGAGGCTGCCTTACCGAAGTTCTCCCACTTTCTCTTCAGTTCCTCCATTACCTCCACTGAGATTCTGTTCATGAACTCCATCAGACTTCCTCCACTCTTAGATATCGACACTGCTCCAAGCAAAAGTCTTTCGAAGACCTTAGAGGGATGATCTTTTGCTTCTCTAACAATAGCCTCTTCGGGAGGCATATTGAATAGAACGAAGTCTCTGTGGATCTTGAGGAACTCTCTGGGGACTGCCTTGAGATATTCCACCTCAACTTTTTCCTCTTCGTTTACCTGCTTAGAACTCTTTTTGTTGAAAATTGATAAAGATCCTCTAGTTTTTCCTCTAGTCTTCTTATCTCTATTTTTTACCTTCATATCCGCATAAGTATCGCTGGACTTAAGCTCTTCAACCATCTTCATTATTCCATAACCTAACTGAGCCATGCTCCACATCGTTATTGAGACTATAGGCATCTCCTTTTCTACTTGGGTAGCTAAGGAATTCCTAGCATCCCACATTTTCACCCACGGGTAAAAGTAAGTGATAATGACTACTGCTCCACCGGCTAACGAATAGAAAACATCCCCACTACCTATATAAATCGTCATTCCGACTACCGCTGATAGTGGATAACCGTACCATGAGTACTGAATCATCTCCTTAAGCCATATATTGGGGTCTTCGATTAGCTTAGACTTCTCTACTAACGGTATTATTACGTTAGTCAAGTAATCGTCATACTTGTGGATATAGTTAAAAACAGTTATCACTACCGAGTAAGGAAGGAGACCTAACAGTAAACTCTCTAGGTAAGGTAGTCCGGAAAACCTAAGGAATTTAAACGATAGCAGAGTCAACGTTAAGACTACTATAGTGACTATCAGTGTAAACAAGAAGTTTATAGGTGAAGCTTCGAACCTCAGCTGTTTCTTCTCCTTCCTTGGCTTTTCCTTCATAGTGGTCTTCTTTTTTTTAGATAATTCCCCTAGCCTCATAGAACCTCATCAACTCCTCCTTATATTGATTAATGGAGAGGTTCCTTTCATATACACTCTCCAAAAACTCTACCCTTGACTTTAATTCCTCCTCAAGTTCCTTCTGGGTTAACCCGTTCCTCTGGGCAATTTGTAAGAGCCTTTCACTGGCAGGTATTAAGGAATCGTCCCAGTCGTCCTTTAATGGGTTATAATAGGCCAACTGTCTGTAGACCGCTTGCCCAGACTTCAACAACACCTCACCTGCTTCTTGCACTCTTCTCCTTAAACCGCCCTTTCTTTCGGGATTGGGGTACGTGTTGATAAAGACTACCATAGTGACCAGTGCGAAGAACGAGTCGTCTACACCGGAATAATTAAACCTGGCTTTAAGGGAATCGAAATCCTCCGCGTGCAGTGAAGTAACTCCTCCGTGACCGCTAGCTACGGAATGAATGAACTCTCTGATCTCCTCTTTATTTCTTACCTCACCTACTGACACGAAGTCTGGTCTAATTCTCAGAGTATGGGCGATCAACTTATCCATTGGTATCTCTATAGCTTCACTGTACTCCATAAAAGTAGTAGACTTCCTAGCCACTAGCCTTGTCCAATTAGGGAAAATAACCTTAAGTTCAGGCACTTCCTCTACCGTAACTATCTTCCAAGATGGAGGAAGGACTGTCATTAATGCATTTATGAAAGTAGTCTTACCGGTTCCCGTTCTACCCACAACTAGAATAACTCCTCTGTTTTCCAGAGTGTACCAGATTGCTGCAGCGGTCAGAGGTGAAAGGGTCTTACGCTTATAAACTAGATCAGCAAGAGTCCATACCTCCTCTAAAGGTTTTCTTATCGTTATCGTTGAGCCGGGTAAAGAGACTTCACTACCGAAGGTTACTGCAAATCTATAGCCTTCAGGGGTTATGCCATCCACTATAGGCCTTGCGAGAGTTACGGACTTTCCAGACTTAAGTACGATTCTCTGAATGAGATAATCAGCCTCAGCCTTAGTTAAGTGTATGTTTGTCGGCAACCATGTTCCAAACTCTCTATGGAATACCCACACTGCATCTCCATATAGACCTGTTCTAGAGCCGGAATACGATATATCCTCTAAGTTCTCGTCATCGAATAGTGGAGACATCGGGCCATAGCGTAACACGTCACGATATATGAAGTAACCTATGTTGGGATCACCTTTAACGTCAGGGTGCATTAATATCTGTTGGATCATCTCGTCCTCGTTCGCCGAGGGTTTTATAACATAATATAATGTCTTCTTTAACTTGTCCACAACTTTTATCTGCTTTTCGTCTAGATCCGGCTCATCGACTTGGTAATAGATGTCCCCTTGCTCATCCCTCACTACGTAAGCCCTAGGATAAGATACTCCTTTCTCATCGTACTTCCACTTAAGTTCCTTTTCTATAAGGACTGTGCCCTTAACCTCGGGTTTTAAAATTTTAACAACAGATTGTTCCGACATGAGGATTTCATCCACCACCAGGGTATTGTAGAGGTATATAACATGAGTATACGTCCCCCCAGTTGTTGAACATTATGGCGTAGACGTTTCCGTAAGGATATACTGGATTATTAGGTAGTTGGTTGTAGTCAGTGGGAACGTATTGAGTACCATGTAGATAGGGTGGAGCACCGTAATAAGGATAATATAGAATATTGCCATCGTACTGGTAATATGCGTAATAATAATAGTGTGGTCGACCTATTGGTAGAGGAGGAACTGGTGGTTGAGGAGGACCAGGTGGATTAGGACCATGTGGAGGTTGTATCTCCGCCTGACAAATTATTTGCACTTCGTAGTATTTGTATGGTATATATAGGTCAATAGGAGCCGAATAAGCCGAATATGGGTTATTTTGCTTATAATATGGTGAAAATAGGTCCTGAGTACTGATTGTAAGTCCTAATGAACCGAGGGGAGCAATTGTTTCGCCAATGTAAGTTTGTACTAGTTGAGCTAGGTTTGGATATGCAAATGACTGATAATCAGGAGAATACTGGTTCGTTCCGATCAAATTTGTATTTTGTGCGTTAGGTGAACCCGCAGAGATGATTATATATTCTATTGTTTGAGTAATTTGAGAGGGATTGTAAACATTAATCGTTATTGTGGGATCGGAATAACACGTTATAGTTACTGTAAATTGATAAATTATTCCGTTAGCGATATAGGTACATGAGTGTTGTGACGATTGAATAGAGTTATATTGTATAGACGGGTTAATCTGCAATTTCGCATTATTATGGTTATAAATGCTAATCTGTGCCTGAGACAACTGGGCTCCTACGGCCTGAAAGTCCCCTAAATACGATAGTATTAGGGCTAGGGCTATTAACAATATCATGATAAAAATGACTATCCCAATAACAGTTCCCAACCCCTTTTTCCTTTTAATATACACGTGGCTTTTCATCACTGTATCACCCCAGGTGACATGACGAACTCTTCAGAGTAACCGTTAGTAAAAACGAGGGTTATGTAGTAGGTATTGAGGTTTGTCGGTACATTGCCTATTAGTATTGCGTACTCCTTACCGGGTTGTATTTCACCGCTGGGACAAGGTATGAACTGAGGCTGACCTCCCGTAGTTCCACTAGGTTGTACTACCATGTACACATACGTGATATTGGGTTGTAATGCGTCGTTTACCATTACATACGCCAACTGTACCGGTGAGGAACCGTAATTAACCAAGAAAAGTAACATACTGGAAGTTTTACAAGGCGGGTAGTTTTGCAACTTGGGGTACGGGTTCTCTATTAGGTATAAGGGCTGTAAAAGAGGTAAAGTCGAGGGGGTAGGCGGTCTCTGAATTGCAGTAACAAAGTAACCTCCGTTAAAGGCAAAGAAAGCCCCTATTAACACTAAAGTTATAACTAAAGAAAGTAGTGCTGCTACAACTTCCGATAAACCTCTTTTTTGGACTTTCATCAGGCACTCACCACTTGTGCAGACGTCTGTATTTGGATGACCGAGGAACCTAATTGACCGGTCAATGTAACTATCGTGTAGTTTCCTTGGTTAACCCAGTCGGAGTACTGGTTTACTTGGTAGTTACTAACAAAAGTGTAAAGTAACTGAGTGTAAGCCTGCCTTACGCTTACGGGCAGATGCACACTATAACTGTTGAGCTGAGAATAAGGCACAATGGCCGTGTAAAATGTGTTCCCGCTTAAGTCTTTTGTAATACCGTTACTAGTAATCGACACGTGTTGCACGATAAAATCTGTGTAAGCATCATCCGATATATATAGTTGAATCATGACTGTACCGGGGTTTTGAACGTTTTGGTAGTTCATAAGGATCACTACAGCCCTGACTTGGATGTCAGGGGAGGAGGAAAGGATGTGAATATAATTTAAACCGTAATGATAGAGGAAAGCCCAAGCTAAAAAAACAATTAAGATCAAGAGGAGGGAGCCTACAATATTGCTTAGCCCCCTCCTCCCTCTAGACACCATTTACTTCTTCACCCTAATTTCAGTCTTGTATCACTACGCTTACTTGTTGAGTGACAGACTGTGCCGTTACGTTGTCAACTCCAGAAGCTAATATAACCACTGTCTGACCGGTCTGTAACTGTAAACCCGTAAAACCTTGTGTGCTGGTGGTTATAGTTCCTGATAATGTCACTGACTGACCCGGTTCTATCAATAGACCTTTGCCTTGCACAGTTTGGTAATTACCGCTTATCGGAGATATCGCATTAGTACTACTACTACCGCTATATAGATTATATGCCTTACCGTTTGCAATTAGATTCACTGTAGTTAATACAACAGGGTCGTTACCACTGTCAGTAATAGTAACAGATATAGAAGCACCTTGAGTCTTGTATTCTCCAGCGGGTATAATAATTGATGCATCACTTATTGATATACCTGCATTATGGCTATTCGACGAGAATAGACCGAATACGAAGTGTCCTATTAATAGAGCTGCAACTATTGTTATTACTATGAGTAGTAGTGATCCAACTATATTTGATAGACCTTTCACCATTTTTTTATTAACTCTTTTTGTTGTATTAGCCATTTTTTCTCAAAGATTGACTTTGTTTTTGGTCTTTATAAATTTTTCTCAAAGATTGACTTTGTTTTTGGTCTTCATTTAAAAGCAAAGCAGATAGAACGAAGTTAGGAATAAAATCTGAAACAGCGTTTTACAGTTTTCATCCATTTTCCCTAGAAAAGTTAAGTTTTCCGCTATAGTTTTTACTAGAATTTTCTATTGGAATTTTTATCTTTTAGTATAGTTTTTATTTATATAATAAGTTAAATTATTTCAGATTTTCTAAGTAACTAATTATCATATATGTTCTTGAAGGGAGAAAGGCTTATATAGTAAAACAGAAAGTAGATCGTATGTTAACAACTGACACTTCTATTTTATTGACGCAATTTAATTATGTCAACGCCTTTAATATGGGAGACAGTTTACCGAAAATAATACTTTATTTAGTTTTGCCTAGTTATCAGGGAGACATCTTACTATCACTAGCTATAATCTTCTTTGCCACCCTATTAGTTATCAGAAGGGTAAAGGCAAAAAGTGCAGTTCAGATAGTTAGTGAGAAATTGGATGATAGAGATCTTCTTGTTCTGGAGGCGATAAAGAGAGGATATAAAACTTTGACCAAGATCTCGAATTTTACCGGCATTCCAAAGACGACTACATATAGGAGACTCAAAAAGCTCACTTCCTTAGGCTACTTATAAGAAACCAGGGAGTACGGTAGAGTATACTATGATCTCAATTTAAGGACAAGAGGTACAAGAACTAAGACTAACAAAGGCATAGTCGAAAAGATGAGGGATAACGGAAAGGGAAAAAAGAACTGTAGTTTCTTACACTATACCTGTTCAATGAGGGAAAAACTTTTACTTTTCTACTATGTTTCACAGATATAGTTCTAGTGGAAATCTCGGGAATACAATTGTTTCAAGAAATCCTTATATAGTCGACACATTCCTATTCTTAATGTGAAAGCTCTAGGAACTGTAGTAGGGATTATAATATTCCTTCTAATAGTTTTAGCGTCTATAGCCGTAATTCTAGCGTACTATGGTGCATTCGAGGGGATGGGTGCACAACTTTCCCAAGCTCAAATAAACATCTATAACCATCAGAACGAGAACTTGGAAGTAACTGCTACAGCGTACTATAAATTTGTCTCTCATAGTGATTGTGGAGTAGGCAGAGGCGCATATCACGGTCAGGCACTCGGTATTTATAAATATGATTTACTCTACATTACGGTTACAATAACAAACGTAGGTAAAGTGCCTAGCACGATTACTTACATCGTAATATCAAATCCGTCCGGAGTTCAATTATTCATAATGTATGTGGGACAAACTCTTGCTCCATCGCAAAGTATAGACATTACGATATATCCTCAGCAATTATACTATCCTTACTGGCCTAATTGGGAGTCAGCACCTATAGCCCAGTACATTCCTTATCAGATAACAATAGACCAGTGCCATAACCAGCAGACTCAGTATTATCAAGTTCCAGTAATCGTAGAGACTCAATACGGAAACATGTTCTATAATAATCTCAACTACGAGCTACAGCAATAGCTGTGTTAGCAATAATAATATACGTTATCATAGCGTTTATCCTAGGACTGTTTGGTATAGCAGTTGTTCACTTATTCTAATTAAAAAACTCTTCTTTTTTAGACTAGCTCCTAGCCATCCAGTCTCAAATACAGCCTTAAATACAGCTAATGTACCTATGATTCCCACTACTACACCTACAAATGGAAAGCCTATGAACGCGAAAATAAATGTTATTACAGTATAGACTATGAAGGCAAAAAGAGTAGCAATTAACGCATCTCCGAAAGAGTTTTCCTTAGATACTGCCTTAGATGCTAGCCATACTGGGATGGACGTTACGATCCATGATATTATAAACACTATTACAGCTCCTATTATACCGTGCAAATCTATATCCATACATTATAGTCAAACTCCACATTTATAAAATTACTCTAACATCAAATAAAATTTGTAAATTAACCCTATTTGTAACAAAACATTCAATTTTAAATGACATCAAAACAATACATTTCTAACTTAGTCTAAATTGAACTAGTAGAGGAAAAAATCAGCTAATGGAAATCTGAGAATATAGATCATTCCGGTGGTATCTCCTTATAGACTAGGTCAATATCTATTCCTTCCTTACTCCTCACCTTTTTAGCGGTGATATAAGTTATCAGTCCTAGACCTACTAAGGAAGCGATGTAAGCTGTAGCTATCCAGTTAACTCCGCTAGTTCCCACTACACTGAAGGCGTAGTTGTTATATGGGTCTAAGATCTCACCTTCCATTAAGGACATTATCGCCGTAGATAAAGCGGAACCAATTATTAATGGCTTATTTCTCTCCTCAATCCCCACTTTAACACCGGTAAGTGAGACCAAAATAAGGTATGCTAAAGCCAAAGGAGTATAAGAATATAGGGCACTCGCACCGCTTACAGAGATTATTGGAAGAGCTAGGAAGACTAACGTGGTAGCTAAGTCGAGGAGATGAGCGTAAACCGGAGATGCGAACTTGTTGAGCTTTGCGAATATAGCTGGGAATAGTCTATCAAATGCAAATGCGAACACATATCTTGCAAATACTACTACCCCGAAAGCCATGACAAAGAAGTTCCAAGCTATCAGACCAAGACCCAGAATCCACTCGAGTATCTCGTTGTGTGAGAGGAAGATTGCTAAACTCCAGAAATTATAGGTAAATGTAGGATAGTAAGCGGTGTTCGTGGGGCAACCGATTTCGGTATACATCTCGAAGAAAGGTATTGTGATCATGAGGAACGTCATTATACTACCTAGATATAGATTCCATTTTAACGAGCCTTCTTTAGCCTCAGCAGCTACTGCTGGCCCCGCATAAAGCCAGATATATGCAAATGACAAGAAAAATGGGATCATGTAGAAAGTTGAAGCCCAGCTGTAAGACCAAGGAGAAGTGTTCTGGGAGGACAGTTGGAACTCACTAATGAAATTAGGGATCTGAGACCTCACTGAACCGACGTTTGAGGCGAAAACTATCATTGCAAGGATTAGAGTAATGGTGGAGAAGATACCGAGAGCGGTAGTTAGGGTGAAGCCCCATTTAGGTCTTATTATATTTAAGAGAATGATTATTACAAACGCTATAGCACCGAGAGCGTAAATTAGGAGGTCTTGAGTCAGCGTAAGAGTTCCGTAAGGATTGACAAATACCGTATTTGAGAGGTTAATCAGTTCCCCTTGATGATTCAGTACACCGATCTCGTACAGAACTAGATTTATCGCTGAGACAGAAAAGAAAGCCGATAACGCGAAATAAGGTGGCATATTGAATGCAAATGCTACTCCCATTATAGCCCCTACCTTACTGTTTAATTTCCTTGAGATCCATATGTAATCTCCCCCAGTTCTTGGCATCCTCATTAGGAGGCTCGTATATGTGTAGACCAGCGGTAATGTGAGGATAAAGGTAAGCAAAGAGGTTAGCCATAGTATTGAGCCCGGTTGAATATAGGGAGAGATTCCTTCGAAAACTGCTAGACCAGCTCCCATATTTGCAACGTTCAACATAACTAAGTCTTTTAGTGTGGCGTTCTTCACCAACCCAGATGACTCTCTCAAAAATGGTTTTGACATAAATCTAGTTAGGTTAGTGAAATTAAAAAGCGAACTCAAGTTCGACTTAGATTGTCTAGTATCTATTCGTTTATTCTCATAGATAATAATTGTTTTTAATCTAAATCAAAAATGTGAATTGAGATTAGTAGAGAAGAGAAACAATAATTTATGTACTACTTAGAATTATCTTTAGGATAAAAGATTTAGCTCAATTAAAAAAAAAGCTAGACAACAGATATAAAAGTCACTAATCGGGAGGAGTTTTAACTTTACCCTCTGGAAATAAGTTTCACCTTTTATCTATAGGGACGTAATGTTTATACTCTGGACCCACATATAACGCTCTGGGTCTAATGAGTCTATGTTGTTCTTCTACATACTCTATAAAGTGGGCTAACCAACCTAAGGTCCTCGAGAGAGCGAATAACGCCGTATACATATAAATCGGGAAACCCAATCCATAGAAAACTATCCCAGAATAGAAGTCCGTGTTCGGGTAGATACCCTTTGAGCCGAAAGTTTCAATTCCTAGTTTTTCCAGCCTTTCCGCAATTTCTAAGTACTTCTTTATCTCCGGGTTTTCTTGACTCAGCTGCTGTGCTAATTTCTTAAAGATCTTAGCCCTAGGGTCATACGTCTTATATACTCTGTGCCCGAAACCCATTAATCTCTTCCTTCCCTCGACGATGTTTATCTTAAACCACTCGTCTACTTTATCGGGTGAGCCTATCTCGACGAATTGTTTAAACGCTTCTTCGGCAGCCCCTCCGTGCAAAGGCCCTTTAAGTGCGGCTAACGCAGCGACTATGCAAGAGTACATGTCCGAAAACGTAGAAGAAGCTACTAAACCGGCTGTAGTTGATGCAGGAACTTCATGGTCGGTATAGAGTATTAACGCTGCGTCCATAGCTTTGATTTCTTTTTCGCCTACTTTTCTGTCAAAGGAAGCTTCGAGAAAACTCTTGGCATAACTTTGGGAAGGTGATGGTATCTTAGGCTTCAGTCCTTCTTTAGCCCTAAAGATGTTTGCTACTACTGTGGCTGTTTTAGCCATTATTTGGATAGCACTATCTCTATCTTTCTCCTTATCCCACTTAGGGTTATAGACTGACGCCATTATGCCAAAGGCGCTCTCCATAATCCCTATTGCGTCGCAATTTCTCGGTAGAGAGTAAATTGCGTTAATAACCTGCTCCGGTACTTCATAATTCTCATTGAGTTTAGCCTTCACTTCGTTTAGTTGCTTCCTATTGGGGAGCTCTCCATATAGCATTAGATAAATTAACTCCTCGTAGGAAGAATGTTCAACTAAATCGTTTATATCATATCCCCTATAACGCAATACCCCGTGATGACCGTCAATGAAGGTAAGTGAAGTAGTCTTTATGAGTACGTCCTCAAGACCCCTACTTATCTCAACCAACCTCAGTCACCCCCTACCCATTCCTCATCCGGTTTAGTGGAAATTGCTGAAAGCAGGTGCTTTTCACTTATGATATCACGGATGGAGATTATACCCACTACCTTATCCTTACCATCTACGACTACAAGGTGCCTTATGTTATATTGATGCATCAGTCTCGCCGCGTTAGAAAGAGGTTCGTCTTCCCTGATCGTAATTAGCTTACCGTAAGTGCCTAATTTCTCCACAGGTTTATTTAAGTCCTCTCCTTTAGCTACTGCTTTCAGGAGGTCTCTTTCGGTAAATATTCCTACGGGTTTGTCACCATCCACAATGAGAACTGAGCCTACGTTATTCTGAGCCATGAGCTTTACAGCATCTAGGGTCTTAGTCCCTACGGGAACTTTAAGAGGGGATTTATTGATTAAAACCTTTACTTTAACTTGGCTCATAAATACTTATATTGAATTTGTAAACTATAAATCTTTCCCAAATTAATAATGAAAGAAAAATATTAAAATTTTAACTAAAAAAGCAACGTTAACTCAGAAGGCGTTTAAGACTTTACTCCTCCTTTAGCCAGTTCCTTATCTAAGTTCTCGTAAAAGTAGTAGTTTATAATCTCGTATTGCTCTTTTCTGGTCATCATTTTGTCCATTAAGTTCTTTTGCGTCCCTTCCTTGAGCAAAACTTCTAATGCGTCTTTCATAGCCTTAGCTGCTACCCGGAATATTGTAACGGGAAAAATAACGTACTTATAACCCATAGCCTTGAATTCCTCAGCACTTATTAGGGGGGTCTTACCGAATTCAGTCATGTTAGCTAAGAGGGGAGCCCTCACTTCCCTTGCAAACCTCTCGAACTCATCCTTGCTCTCTAGTGCTTCGGGAAAAATTACGTCAGCCCCAGCCTCCAAGTAAATTTGAGCTCTGGTAATAGCATCGTCTAAACCATAAATAGCCCTAGAGTCAGTCCTGGCTATAATCAGCATATCCTTCCTAGCTTTCAGTGCAGCTTTTATCTTAAGCACCATGTCCCTAGGTCTCACTACCTCCTTACCTTCTAAATGACCGCACTTCTTAGGTAAGACCTGATCCTCGATCTGAATAGCGTTAGCCCCGGCACTCTCCAGCACTTTAACAGTCCTATATACATTCACAACTTCTCCGAAGCCTGTGTCTGCATCGACAATTATAGGAATATCTGTAACTTCCCTAATCCTTCTCACCATCCACGCCAACTCGTCTAACGTGATTATGCCTAGGTCTGGCATACCGAGGGAAGAGGTTAAAGCTCCTCCTGACAGATAGACCGCCTTAAACCCAACCTTTTGAGCTAAGAGGGCAGTAAAAGGGTTAAAGACCCCGGGTATAACTAAGAAGTCAGACTTCCTTAAGACCTCTGACAAACTCTCTCACCTTTATAGTATCAAAATTTTTAATAAGCTCAATTTGTTTCTTACTTAGACCCAGCCTACTCGCCTTTTTCTCTAACTCTTCATCACTCATCGGGTTACCGTAATGCCCTCTAGGTATTTTGACCTCCTTGCTGAACTCTCCCTTATCCGTGATCACTGTTATCTTAGTAGGGAGCTCTTTAGGATAAACTGAAGTGTAATCGTCTCTCTCAACTACCTCTATTAAGTCCATAAGCTTTTCCAATGCGGGCTCTCCTATTAAAGAGTAAGAATCAAGCCAAAAGTCCTTCCTGATTAGGCTTACCGCGACTATGAAGGGTAGACTGTGATCAGCTGTTTCCTTGTTTTGAGGTCTCCACTTTTCACGGCTGTCAGCAAGAATCGTTTTCCCAGCTTCATAAGTCTCTACTAACACTTTCTTTATCTCACCGTGGTATTCCAGTCCAGCTGCAGCCTCTACTGCGGCTTGCGCATGGTATTCTACAGGGTACTTCTTGATCATGGTCCTCAGGATCCCCCTTCCGTCTGGTCTAAACTTACTCAAGTCCATATCCCTAGCCACTATGGAAGAGAAACCGAAGACCCCGGAAAACGGTAACTCGGGTGCTGTAAAACCGGATTTAGCTAAGAGAGTTACGAATACAGCGTTCCTGACAGCCTCAGCAGCTGCTCCAGCCTTCCACATGGAGAGCTTACCGCTTCTCGTCTCCCTCAAAGCCACGTGTGGGATTATCGAAAGGGATATGGCGTTCTTTACCTTATTCCGGTCTAACCTGAGGAGGTTTGAGAGTGCTGAAGCCGTTGCTATCTCGAGGAAATTTACGTGATCATAACCCTTCTTTCTTAGGGAAGTAGTGTCACATAAGTTAACACCCACATCGTAGCCCACGGCTATTGCCCTGATTATGTCCTCACCCTTTACTTCAGGAGATACCGCTAACAATCCCCCTATCATGTCGCTCGGATGTAGGGGCTCTAAGCCTAGATAAGTGTCGTTGAAGTCTAAGTATCTTATTAATAAAGTGTTGTAAAAGGAGGCAAAGTCAGGAGTGGTGGAAAAGTTACCCAAGGTAGGAGTGTTCCCGGGATAAAGGTCACTCATACTCTCGATTATTTTTGCTGGAGGGGAATCTCTAGAGGCTAGTGCAATAGCCACCGAATCCAACACTCTCCTTTTAGCCTCTGCATAAACTTTATCATCGACTTCCTGAACCGAGACTACGTATTCAGCTATTATATCCGAGAGATCCATAACTAATTAGTTTAATTAATGATAATATATTTAATGAGGTAAATTTAAATAAGATTGATGAGAAGTTTCTCATGTGATAAATCATGACAAAAGTAGCCTTTATTGGATCTGGTAAAATAGGACAAACAATCGCATTTAACACCATAATGGGGGGTTACATTGACGAAGCAGTAATTTACGATATAATCCCAGAGCTACCTGAAAAGTTTGAGCACGAACTCAGGCACGCATTAGCTTCGAGAAAACTCAAGGTAGAAGTGCTGGGGACAAACAACATAGAGGACGTAAACGGAGCAGACATAGTAGTGATCACTGCAGGAAAGCCGAGGAAGCCTGGAATGAGCAGAAGGGACTTATTTGTTGACAACGCGAAGATAATGATAGATCTGGCTGACAAATTAGTTAAGAGAAATAGGGGAGCACTTTACATAATGGTGGCAAACCCAGTAGATATGATGGCTTCAGTTTTCATGAAATATTCTGGTGAATATACGATTAGTACCGGTGATCAAGTAGAGACGATGAGGATGAGGTCTTACACAGCTAAGAAGTTAAAGATTCATGTGACCGACGTAAATGGGTATGTGGGTGGGGAACACGGAGAAGACGCTGTAGTACTGTGGAGCACGGTAACTGTGAAAGGGAAGCCGTTTGATGAGAGTATGGGAGTGAGTAAGGACGAAGTGGAGGAATATGTAAAGAAAATACCAGGGGAGATAATAAGGGTAATGGGAGGTACTACTTGGGGGCCGGGTACGATCATTGAGGAAATTATAAGGGCTGTGGCTTTAAACGAGAACAAGGTAATGAGTATAGCGTTCCCGCACAAATACGAAGACGAGATCATTCACGTAAGCGAGCCCGCTGTTGTAGGGAGGACTATAGGACCTTCATTGGAGCCTTTATTAGACGAAAAAGACAGGTGGCACTTAATGGCTTCTATTAAGGACTTCTACAGCGTATATAAGGAGAACTTGAAACAGCTCGAGCAGAGCTTGACCGCAAAACAGTAAAAGATCTTTAACGTAAACTTTCTTTTTTCTCCTCTGAACTAGTTCTAATTTAACACGTTGTTGTAAGTGATTACATTCTGTTTCTGTTTCCTTTTCTTTGGTTTATACTTATATATTTCGATATCATAAGTGATATCTATGAAAAGGAGGAGAAGGCTACGACACATTATTCTATCTATCCTCAGCAATAAAGGAGCTATGACTGGCGCTCAGATAATGAGGGAGATAGAGAAGATGACTCAAGGTTTTTGGAAGCCTTCTCCGGGTGCTATATATCCCACTCTAGACAAGCTCCTTGAGGAAGGTTACGTCTCTATAGCGAAAGTAGAGGGTAGTCAAAAGTTTTACCAGATCACTGAGGCAGGGAAAGAGTTGTTAAGTCCCAGGCATCAGTTAGAGACAGTGATAGAGGAAGTCCTTTCAGACCTAAGGTTTATCCTTGAAAATAAGGGTGAACTTGACGTAGAGCTAAAAGAGAAGTTGAAAAAAGGACTTAAAGAGGCGATAAGTAATCTTGATTGAAATAGAACACATATCAAAAACTTTCACAGTCAAATCGAAAGAGATACGAGCTTTAGACGATGTGAGCTTTACAGTCCCTAAGTCTAGCATAGGGGCGTTAGTCGGTCATAACGGTGCAGGAAAAACCACACTAATAAAGATCTTATCAACCCTGATTATCCCTGATCAGGGAGACGCGAGGATAAACGGGATCAGTATCAGAGAGGAAAAGAAAGTAAGAAAAGAAATAGGTGTAATGATGGTAAGTGAGAGATCTTTCTACTTCAGGCTTTCGGGCTTTGATAATCTAGTCTTCTTCGGTATCGTCCAAGGCTTATCGATTTCTGAAGCGAAAAAGAGGGCAAAGGAACTCCTCAATTTGGTTGGTTTATCTCAATTTTCCGACATTCAATACATGAAATATAGCACCGGAATGCAAAGGAAACTGGATTTAGCGAGAGCACTCTTATTAGACCCACCGGTAATTCTGTTGGACGAACCTACATTAGGTATGGATCCAGTTAGTTCAAGGGATTTTAGGAGTCTGGTTAAGGAGCTCTCTAAGGAGGGTAAAACGATACTAATGACTTCACATAACATGAAAGAGGTCGAAGACCTAGCCGATAAAATAGTCTTATTAAAGAGAGGTAGAATAGTCTCTCAAGGCACTAGGGAAGAGATCATGTCAAGCATAGGGAAGATCAAGGTAGTTATAACCGACAATATACCAAGAGGTTACGAGAAATACGTAAGCGGTTTCATTCAAGGAAAAGTTATACTGAGAATCCCAGAAAAGGGAATAGAGGTAAAAGGTGAAGTAATAGGCGAAGAGGAGCCTACACTTGAGGATGTGTTTGTCTACTTTACAGATGAGGAGATTGACAGCCCTAAAAATAGGAGGAGAGGAGGTGGGTTCAGGAGATGGGAGTAATAGATAATCTTTACGCTTACATATACTTACGGGGCTTTAAGATATGGATTAGCTACAGAACACAGTTAGTGCTGAACGTATTATCCTGGGTCTTACCAGTTTTTACTTATTACTTTATAGGAACTTCTTTAGGAGATAAGATAGTTAGTTCTATGCATTTTAAAGATGAATCATATATTTCGTTCGTAGTAGTCGGACTGGCATTCCAAGGTTATATTTCGTCAGTAATAACGACCTTAAGTAGTAGGTTACGCAACGAGCAACTTTACGGTACGATAGAGTATTACGTATTGTCTTCTGGAGGAGTACTGTCTTTTCTAATTTATTCATCATTATGGGGATTTACAATAAATACTGTAAACGCAGTCATGATCTTACTCATAGGATACATTTTAGGTGTCAGGTATAACGTAAACCTCATTTCAGCTATAATCATTATTTTTCTACTACTTAGTTCTTCATTAGGTCTCGGAATGATTTCAGCTGGATTTACGATGATTGTGAAACAAGGGAACCCGATATCTTTCTTCTTTGCCACGTTTACCACACTGACGACCGGTGTAGTTTTTCCCGTGTCAGTCTTACCAGATTTTGTTAAGTTCATCAGCTACGCAATACCCCTCACATGGGCTCTTGAAGGTCTCAGGTATGCCCTGCTCGAGGGTTATTCGTTATCACAAGTCAGCGAATACGAAATAGCTTTGTCATTATTTACCTTCGTTCTGATCCCGTTAGGTATCGCGTTTTACTCTTATGCCTTTAAGAGGGCTAGGTATAGAGGGACGTTGAGTGAGTACTGAGACCACTAATTTTTAATAATAAGGGAGGAGATTTTATCTCGATGCAGAAAGTATTCGAAAACAATAATATAAATATTCAGATGTTTGCCCAGGGTATTGAAAACTCATTAAAGGATGAAGGATGGCAAACTACCTTAACGCAAAACGGTCCTAACGATTACATCATAAGGGGGGCAAAAAAGGCTGGCCACATACACCACAAAGTAGAGGAGATAATAGTGAGAATCAGGGGAGACCCTAACAATGTTATCGTAGTGGTTGAAGAAGAAAACATAGGGGCTTTCGGTAGGATGTGGATAAACGCTAAACTACTGGGAGAAATGGAAAGAAAAGTAAAAGATGGTTTCTACTCTATCTGACTTCCTTCCCGCCCTGGAAGGGTCGAGGGTTCCCTCCCAGAGGGCTCATCGTTTCCACCATTGATTCGGGATTACATCTGGTGGGCAGTCGAGTGGCTCAGAGAACCACTCCCATGTGAAGATGGGACTTTCATTGCCAAGCTCTAGTCCCTTGAAGGAAAAGGAAGATGATGGTTGCTCCTCCCACAGTACCATTAAGCCCTCAATCGAGCTGGGGAAGAGCGTCATTAGCATCACTAAGAGAAATTTTGACAAAGAAATACTTAAACACGGGGCTATCCATCCCCTTGGCGAGGCCCCCCCAACCCCTTTCTTTGAAAATAGTACGAGAAAAAATAAGGATAAAACCTTATTATCTAAAAGAGTGGACTTTGATATTATGAGCTCAGAAGGAGAAAAGGCCTTTAAATCAGATGAGAAGGTCGATAAGTGGAGTGTAGTGGTATTTCTCGTAGAGGTATTACTACTTATAGGGATTGTAGGATCGCTAATTGGGATCTTGCCGGTACTCGCTCACACGTAGGAGACCGTCTGAAAGCCCTTAATGTTAAAAATGAGATATTCTAGAGCCAAACCGTGATTATAAACAATTAATTTCGTACATTTAAAAATTCTTAGTTGGAATTTTTGAACTTCCAATTATCTATTTAAGGTCAGGGTTTAAATATCAGATATGCCATTATCTCCAGTCGTTGAATTACACAACGTCAAGAAAGTCTATTACGGAAAAGTGCCGGTCGTTGCATTAAAAGGCGTAACTTTGACCGTATACGAAAGGGAAATAGTTTCCATTCAAGGGCCCTCTGGTTCAGGTAAAACAACACTCCTCACAATTATCGGTACTTTGAGTAAACCAACTGAAGGGGAGGTCCTAATTTACGGTAAGGACGTGACTAAACTTCCCGATAAGAAAATAGCTAAGGTGAGGAACAAATACATAGGCTTTGTCTTTCAAAACTACAACCTGATAGACAGACTTTCTGCGTTAGAGAACATAGAACTGCCTCTTATCGCAAGAGGAGTGCCAAGCTCTGAAAGGAGAAAGATCGCGCTAGATATCCTTGATAGGCTGGGTCTGAAAGACCTTGCTAAGAAAAAGCCTAGCGAAATGTCTAGTGGACAACAACAGAGAATCGCAATAGTCAGAGCATTAGCTCAAAATCCCAAAATACTTCTTGCCGACGAACCTACCGCAAATCTAGATACGGCCTCTAGCAAGGTTGTCATGGACACGTTCTTAAGGGCGAATAAAGAGTTCGGTACTACGGTTATTATCGTCACTCACGAACCTGACATAGCGGCTTACGGGCAGAGGAAAATTCACATGAGAGACGGTCAAATAGAGAAAATAGACTAGGTGAGATCAGTGTATAGAAAAGCAATAATGTTAATCCTCTTAACTCTAATACTTTTCTCTACTTCATTTGATACCGTTTACCACGGAACAATATATTCTGCCCCTTACGGTAATTTTCCGCCTATTGTTGCTATAGAATGGGGCTCTTTAGTACAGCCTCAGAACGTAACTCCGGGGGACTTTAACGTGCCGTTATATGTCGTGATAAAGGCCGATGTTATAGGAGCGTCTTTATTGTCAACTACATATCAACCTTTTGGTCAGACCTTAACTCCTATAAACGGTTATATACTTTCAGCTAATAAGACGCAGTCAACAATCGTGTTCTTCGTAAACGTACCTCTCAACGTTTCCTCAGGCTTATACAAAGTGTTCTTATCCATAAACTACACATATGACAGCGGTATATTCGAAGCCACAACTCAAATACCTATTTACATATCCTCAGTAATTTATCCTAAGGTTATATTTCAATGGGGTAACGTTGAATTTACATCACCCGGACAAGGAATATCGCCCCTTACAGTGACGGTAGAAAACCCTAGCAATAAAGTGGTAAGTAACGTTATCATCTCGGCAGAATTACCTAACGGAATTTACAGCCTGACTGGATCGAGAATTGTAAACTTTACAGTCCCAGCGGTTCAACCGTATTCGGCTGTAAGTGTAACACAATATGTAAACGTGACCTCCGAAATATCTCCGGGTTCATACTATGTCAATTACACACTAACTTTTACCGATGATTTAGGAGGAGTCCACACGGCAACATATAATAACGGAACCCTAGTCCTATTCCCCAAGGAGCCACTCATTGTCAAAAGCGATCCTATCTCCTTACAAGCTGGACAAATATCTACCTTCATTATATACCTTAACTCTACCGGTGCACTACTTACGTCTTTTAGTGTAAATTCCCAAAGTGTAATAACTGTGAGGTATAACGTAACGACTCCTATAACTTTTTCGGGGGTTTTACCCATTTCTATAAGCGTTTACGTGCCTTACGGCACCACCCCAGGGATCTACCAGTTCACTATAACTGGGACTTATATTTACGGGGGAACACAGTATTCCTTCACCATACCTGACTACGTGGAGGTGGGAATCAATAGGACTGGGCCCGAAGTAGTAAACTTAGAGTGGGTCTCATACCCATATCCAGGGAGCAGTTCACAAGCGGAGTTAACGGTGTTTAACCCCTTACCTTACCCAGTCTACTCCGTGAATATCTCAACCCATTCTGTTGAGACCGGACAGCCCTATTATGTGATCCAAGAGATCCCTCCCTATGGAAGTGTCCAAATCCCCATTTCTTTACTTGTACCGGACAACGCGTCTTCATTAGTATGCCTTTATTTTAATATCAATTACTACTCCGAGTACGGTGGATTCGCCTCTTCCAGCAAAATAATAATCCCGGTTTACTCTAAGCCTCTAATTAGCTTGTCATTAGTCCCATCTACAGTAGTTCAGGGTCAGCAGTCAGAAGTATTACTCGAAATAAGAAACTTAGTTAACCAGAGCCTATTTGACCTCCACGTAAACGTAGTATTCAGCGATATCCAAGTGGTAGGAGCTACGAATACTACGATATACCAACTTAATCCTTCTTACACCGGGTCAATACCTTACAGCATTTACGTCCCCCCTTACCTCTCTCCAGGTGTTTACCCTGTGCAGGTTACAATATCTTACTACTACTCGGGAATACAGAACACGCAAGTGTTCACACTACCCTTAGTAGTTACTAGTGCACAGAACGGAATTAACGTCTATATCTCTCCTTCTACCTTATATTACCAAGTTAGCCAGAATCTGACTATAACGCTGTTTAACAGTGATAACTACACTCTCACCAATATCTTTTTAAAGATATTTACTAACTCCCAACTACTATCGCTTTCCCAGACCCAGTTCGAGATCAACGCTATACCTCCCCACTACAATTACACGATCACCGTCCACACGTTCTCACCAATATCGGCTACAGAAACTTTACCGCTTTCACTAAGCTTACAATACCAGACACCCGATGGTTTCGTGAGTTATAACGAAAACTTGTCATTATTGATTACTGGACTCATCTCGATCCAAATAATCCAACCGTCAGTTACTGAGGTAAACGGTTCTTACATCTTCCAAGCCACTCTGCTAAACGATGGAAACACGCAAGCTAACAACGTTATCATATACTACCCCGGAGGAAGCACTTATATCGGTCAATTACCGACAGCATCACCTCTTCCTATATCGGTGACCTTACCCTCCAACTCTTCGCGTATCGTCATTTCCTACCAGACACCTACTTACCAGACCGTTAACATGACGTACACTTACAACGGTCCCATCACAGTGTTACAAACAACATCTACTACTACATCACCTCACAACTTGTTTGGTAGAGCATTGTTGTTCGGGATTTCAGTAATAGTAGTGGTGGTCATAATTTACTTATTACTAAAGAGGAGGAAGAAGGCTAATGAAGACATTTGACGTTATAAAGTTCTCATTTAACGCGCTGTTAGAGAGGAAAACTAGGGCAATTTTAGTAATTCTGGGCATAATGGTAGGCCCGTTAATAGTTGTTTCACTCGTGGCTACGATTCAAGGGTTCGACATAGGTCTGAACCAACAGTTAACTAACTTCTTCTCGCCCTTAAACATATACTTAGCACCGAAGAGCCAAGGAACCTTAAACCAATATGTCATTGATGGGGTCTCCCACTTACCGGGAGTAAAAGCAGTTGTACCGTACTATCTCATACCGGCATACATAGATACTCCTAAGGGACTAGAGGCTACAGTAGTTTTCTCAATGGATGTCTCCGATATTAATTTAGTAATGCCCGGTCTAAAGCTTCAAAGCGGTTCATTACCCTCGCCTAACTCTTTTGACGAATTAGACGTGGGCTATTATATCGCAAACCCCCAATATTCTGGTCAGCCTACTTATCACACTGGACAGATTATGGTGGTTTACCTGATTAACCCTGAAGGAGAGAGGATAAGTAAGACATTTGTAGTCATAGGCCAGTTGGCACAAATAGCTTCTTTCGGAGGGGCTAACTTTAACCAAGCATTATATGCCCCTTTCTCTCTCGGACAGTCTATTTGTGGGACAAATTACGCGGGGGCTATAGTAGTAGCATCATCTCCGAGTGAAGTTGAAGGGTTGGCAAATGTCATTAAAGAAAAGTACGGTAATTACGTTCAGGTCACTTCGAGTCAGCAAATACTTAACCTAGTTAATGAAGAAATCTCTTCCTTTGAGGCTCTACTAGTAGTTGCAGGTGTAGCGTCGTTTGTAGTAGCGTTTTTCACAGTCTTAGCTACTATGATTACTTCTGTTGTGGAGAGGACTAGGGAAATAGGACTTTTAATGTCTTTGGGATTTGAAAGGAGACAAGTAATGCTAATGTTCCTATCAGAGGCAACAATAATGGGAATAATAGGAGGAGGAATAGGAACCATAGGAGGATACTTCAGTTCCTTCCTATTGGCGTCAATTGCGTCGAACTCGTTTGAAGGAAGAGGTGGAGCCTTTAACGTTGTTCCCTCGATCTCAGTAGAACAGTTAGTATTTATTTTCTTGACTATTATTGCGATTACCACTGTTGCTGGGTTGATTCCTGCATATAGAGCGTCAAAAATAGAACCAGCAAAAGCATTAAGATATGAGGTATAGGGTGGGGTCATGAAAAGCATAGATATAGTCAAGTTAGCTTATAGAGCTCTTTTCGAGAGAAAAACTAGAGCTATCCTGACTATTTTGGGAATAGTAGTTGGACCTCTCATCATTACTACTATAACAGCGTCTGTTCAAGGGTTGAGCCAGTCCGCAATAAACCTTATTCTAAGAGATGTCTCTCCTGAGGCGATATTCGTTACCCCCCTCAACGGTTACTTATCATCTTATACGATCACACAACTCTCCCACTTAGATGGGGTAGTTTACGTAGTCCCGTTTTACACGATACCCGTAACGATCTATACTTCCAAAGGAGAGATTAGTACTACAATTTTGTCGGTTAACATCTATGACTTGCAAAAAGTCTTACCGGGGATTAGCATTTCAAGCGGGACAGCTCCTTCAGCTCAAAGTTATAATCAAGTCGCTATAGGTTACGATCTTCAGAATCCTCCTTCTCCTAACCAACCATCTCTACATGTAGGTCAGGAGATATCTGTGAGCGTAGTATTACCTAACGGTGGCCAAAAAACGGAGACTTTACTGGTGACGGGAGGGCTGAGCGATTTTGACATTAATCTAGGGACTATTATTATTAACAAAGCACTGATTATGTCTTATTCAATAGGCGAAGAGATATATGGGACAAAATATTCAGGAGCTATAGTTTTAGCTTCCTCACTACAAGATGTAAGTAAAGTGGTATCAGAGATCCATCAGTATTTGGGCTCTTATGTAAGTGTGAACTCAGCGCAAGACATAGTATCCTTTATAAACCAACAAGTAGTGTCCTTTAACCTACTACTACTTATAGTCAGCTCTGCGTCTTTTATAGTAGCTTTCATAAGTGTACTAACTACTATGATTACTTCTGTTGTGGAGAGGACTAGGGAAATAGGACTTTTAATGTCTTTGGGATTTGAAAGGAGACAAGTAATGCTAATGTTCCTATCAGAGGCAACAATAATGGGAATAATAGGAGGTGGAATAGGAACCATAGGAGGATACCTCAGCTCTTATGGCTTTCTCGACTTCCTTCTCAGTTCACCCCTCTTCAAGAATTTGCATGCCGAGCCAATATTTACCATTACCCAAGCTATAACCCTTTTCTTATTTATAGTTCTCATTTCCACTTTTGCCGGGCTGATTCCTGCGTATAGAGCGTCAAAAATAGAACCAGCAAAAGCACTAAGATATGAGGTTTAGACTTTTTAATAGCAAATTACGTGCGAACTCCCCTAGCTTGTTGTTTACCTAGTATTTTGATCTTCAAGGAAAAATTTACTGTTCAGTAAATAGTATCGTCACATAAACAAATTATATTATAACACACAGAGTTTTATCAGGTGATCAAATGAAATTAATTGAAATCACTAAAGATGAAATTAAGGGTAAGATTGGCCTAATGCCTTTAGGAAGCATAGAACAACACGGGCCCCATTTACCAATGGGAACAGATGGAATTGTAGTTGAATGGATAGCTCAAAAAGTTGAAGAGAGATTTAGAGATGAAGTACTTCTCTATCCTACCTTATATTACGGTTGTTCTAAAGAACATTACGGGTTCCCCTTCCTCTCAGTGGGTTATTTGAACATGATAAACTTCTTACTAGATATTGTTAATAGCTCAAAAAACGCGGGAATTTCCTCTCTTATAATCGTTAATGGTCACGGAGGAAATGAGTCCGTATTAGACATAATCAGAAGAGAAGTTAATATGAGTAATGATAACTGTTTTAAACTCCACATATTCTCTATAGCGGGGAGATATAGAGACCTCTTTCCAAACATTATAGACATGCACGCTGGCTCAGTAGAGACTTCCAGAATATATGCAATTAATAGGCGACTGGTAAGAGAGGACAAGCTAAAAGAGGTAGACGACTTCACTATAAAAGATGGAGTATTTAAGATGATACCCACCAGCGAGGCAAACAAATACGGGATTATTAACGTTGGTGGCAGGGTGGAGATTGATGAAGAAAAGGGGAGAATGTCGCTAGAGAGTTCTGTTAAAGATCTCTCAGACTTAGTACGAAAAGTCCTTGAGCAAATAAAGAACTGTGGTAACAATGCTTAAATTCAAAAGGAGAGAAAGTCAATCTTAAAATGACAGAGTTTGAACGATATTAATAAGATATCGCTTATAGGAGCATTTAGAGCCTTAGGCGGTTCGTTAGTCTGGCCTTTTATAGGGTATGCACTCTACTCAGTTTACAAATTACCGCTCACATTTGTATCGATTTTCTATCTCTTACAAGGTATCTTAGGTTTAATAGCGTACTATATTGGTGGGATCCTTACAGACAGTTTGGGAAGAAGGAAGAGTATGACCATAGCGATAGTACTCTCCTCAATTTCGCTTCTTCTGGCCTCTCAAATATCTCTCCCAGTTTTAGTCTCATCTCTTATTCTAGTACAAACTTTTTTCAACGATATATACTTCGTCTCTTCTACATCGATCGTCGGCGATATGTTTGAAGATAAACTCGACAGTTTGATCAGAGCGTTCAGCAGACAGAGGGTTGGGATCAACGCCGGTTGGGCTGTTGGACCCCTCATTGGTGGTTATATTTTTCAAGTACTTGGCTTTAATAAACTCCTATTCATTGCATCAATTATAGCCTTAGTACCCTTATATTTCGTGAGGATGCTACCAGACTTTAAAGGAGGTGTTGAAGTGTCATTTAAAGTCTCAAGAACACTATTAACGTTTCTTGTCCCTACTGCACTAATATTCATGCTAATGAGTCAACTGGGCTTTGGTTTAATCACTTATTATACAACAATCCCTCATTTCTCAGTACTTCAAGTGAGTTTGCTCTTCATGGTAAACGGCTTAATGATAGTAGTGCTTCAGGACTATATAGGAAAATTGATAACAGACGTCAAAAAATACTTGCCGTTAGGGTGTCTTATTTACGGGGTTTCATACTTCTCGATAGCTTTTATAACAGACTACGTAGAAGCTGTGGTAGACATAATATTCATAACCTTAGCTGAAATCATAGTCTCCCCTCTAGTCCAAGCTGTAGCAACATCATTAACCGAGAGGAGACAGAGGGGAAAACAAATAGGGGTTTTCGGTATATTTACTTCCTTAGGAAGAGTTCTGGGCTCTTCTCTCACCAGTTACTTAATGACGTTCTTTCTTTACTCTCCCGTCATTTTGTGGGGGTTGATTAGCTCACTAGGATTTATTTCAGCCCTACTCTTCTTCCTCTCATTAAGATCATTCAAACCAGCTCAGAGTCAAATACGCTGAATTTTTTACCAACTCAACTACATTTAACATTTCGTTCTTAGTTAGCCCCTCCATGAATACTATTTTGGCTATTTGAACCGACTTCGGTGTTTCGGCATCAGGTGGGATGAGGAAAAACTCTACGTTCATCCTCATTAAGTCTTTTTTAATGTTCTTGAGGAGTGACTGATCCTTCTTAAGTTTTGCAGAATCGAAGTCAACAACAGTAGTTACTATATAATACGTAGAGTTAGGATTAGTTCTAATGACTGAAACCTTTACTCCTTCACCTACTGGGGGAGAAATGACGATGTGAAAGTAAAAATTACCGCTGGTTACCTTCTCAACTTTCATTCCTAGTTCCACGAACCAATCAAAAATTTGAGAATCGGATACCATCACGTACACCTCAACGCTGAATCTCCCATTGAAGAATCGACTTTATGTTGTGCCGTACTCTCTGCTATACTCTTAACTGTCTTAATTACACTGTCGGGCTGAAGGTTTGAGGGGAACATGAAAGCCTCTCCTTTCCTATTTAACCAGTGGGCTTTCATATTTAAAGACTTGGCAACCAATATGTCGTATGGGTTCGAGGATACTAACATTATTGAAGGTAGGGGCGAATTAACCCTCTTGCCTACGTATTCGAAGAACTCCTTTGAAGGCTTGTACCTCTTTACGTCATCAGCTGATATTACGTCTTGGATAAAAACGTCCAAATTATTCCTCACAAGTATTTGCTTCACTAACATTTTGTCTAAGTTTGTGACCACGTAGAGCCTCGCCCTATAACTCAACTCCTCAAGAAATAAAGCGTCCTCATACATAGGCGATCTAAGTATCTTCTCCCTCCATTCTTTATGAAGTGAATCTAATATGGCGGAATAACTCACGTATACTCTAGCTAGAGAGTACGCATTCAACACGTGTTGGGTTTCCTTTAAAACCGAGTAAAGTTTTTCATCGCTTACCTTGATCAAGTTTTCGGTTACATTGAACAAGATTACGTACATTTACAACACCTTCTTTTTACCAGTGGCATTTAGATAACTCTCTAACCACATCTTAGTTAACTCCTTCTGTTTACATTCATTACATACATCCGTATATTGAGCTGTGCCAGGGTAACCGTATTGAATTAATAGGCTATCTACCTTCCCCTTTATCTTTACAGTACCTATAGGCTTCCCGCAGTACCTGCACTTGGTCACCTTAGCCTGGTTTACTCTAACTTTTTGTAATTCCCTGAACTTAGCCAGTCTCTCTACTTTTATGGCGTTCTCAGGACAGTTCTTAACACACCTCTGAGAACCTATACAATACGGTATGTTGTAGTCTAGTGTCGTGAGGTCGTTCACTGTTTTCATATCTGGGACTAGCATCTGGCAAGCCCTAACACATACCCCACAAAGTACACATTTATCAGGATTTACCTCCACGAAATATACACCCGGGACTTCTACCTCAGGGTTAACTTTTACCTTCTTGTCCATTTCCTCCAGAGCCCACAAGTAAAGCGACCGCCTTCTGTAACGGGTTAATGCGACACCCTCAGGGATTTCAGACTTAGGTAGCTTATTTTCCACTAGGGGTATTTTATCACCGTGCTTAACCTTCACAATCTTCAACTCAGTCCCGGGGAAGACGTCCGGTATTTCCTCAACTCTCTTCTTAGCAATGTCGTCTTTAGGATCGTACAAAATGACTGGTATTAGACCTGCTGCAAATGTAGCAAATACAAACGAGTCATGGACTGAAGCCACGTTAGGTACAAGAAGAGGGAAAAGACCTTCCTCCAGACTCACGGTTTTGTCCGAAGTGAAGACTAACCCTAACGATTTTCCCTCGGCATTATAATTACGCACTATTTCGTTCACAAAGGATATAAACTGCTCCGTGGTAAGGGAAGGCATTTCTAAGTAGCCCAAGTACCCTTTCGAAGTACAATAACCACAGCCTGTACAGTCTTGGGGTGAAGTAATTGTCACACCTTCAACAGCTTTCGCGATCAGACCTTTAGGACAAGACTGAATCAAAGTGTTTATCTCCCTTTCAAAGGTTAAAGCGTCGAACAGTACCGGATACACTTTGTATTCGTAAAGCCTAAACTTAATAAGGGAACGCCGTGTTACAGTAGTAGTTTTTACTGGCTGTAATCTGTAAACGAAGTCTTGTTTAGAGAGTTTCCTCACATACGCCTTTAGTAACGCCTTATTGTAAGACGGACTCTTTCCGATAAACCAAGAGAGGGGTAAGACCTCGACAGCTAAGGGACTTATACCCAGTTTTTCGTCAACCGATGAGACAAAGTTCTGTTCGTCCTTTTCAGATACAACAAGAAGTCCTTGAAGCTCGTTGGATTTAACATCCTCTGCCAGATATTCTCCGAACTCTGCAACGTAAGGTATATTTGTCTCTTTGTATATATCAACGAGAAGTTGATCGCCTAATTTCTCCCTGGCTGTCTTAGTAACTATGAGCCCTATCCTCAATTTCCTTCCCCTATGAGATATTCTTTCTCGGCTTCTAACCACTTTCTTAATTCCTCGCAGACTACCTTGTATATATCAGCCCTCTTGTCGTTTATGACGTCATTTATCCAGTCTGGTATCCAGCTGTATATATGAGTAGTAAAGAAGTTCCTTTGATCTGCTTTATTCTTGTAGAGGTCTCCTCCCTTCTGGAGGATCTCTATTTCCTCTTTTATTAGCACACTCATAAACGCGAGGATCGTAACTATGTTATCAGGCTCCGGTTGGAACTCGCCTAACATATAGTTGAGCCTAATATTCCTCGAACGCAAGAACCTCAACATATCACTATATCTAAAAGTAGCTACTTTTTCTCCCATCAAAGAGAAAAATCTCTTACTCTCCACAGGTGTCAAAGGTTTTATTCCCAGACCGGTAAGGAAAAGAGTTGAATATTCGATAAGTAAATCCGACTTATTGGAATTGAATATCTTGTCCTTTATACGTTCAACGTTTACTATGCTCTTATCTATTCCTAAGGAGGAAATTTTCTCAAGTTTTTCCTTCATTTTATTATAATCCTCATCATAAAAATTGTAATAAAAAAGCGTGGAGAAGAGATCATAAATCAAAAATCTTAATGAAGCTTGATCAAGCGTGGAAAGAGACATAAAAAACACCTTTAACTTGAAGAGTTAGACGAGGAGGAAGAAGACTGGTTTTGTTCTGTATAAGTAGAGTTATTACCTTGCGCCCCGAGGATTACGACTCCGTTAGACGTCCAGACATTGTAGTATTCTGACTGGCTTAATAGTTCTACATCGTTGTCTGCTGCATACTCGCTACGCCAAGGTAGATATCCGCTTGCTGGATTAGCACCGGTCTCTGGACCTAGTACAAATCCTCCTTTATCTATAAACAGAATATTACCGGGGTCTGTAGGATCTAATCTATCCGCCCATATTCTTGCCTGAACCATACATCCGTGAATACATGCTGGAATCCTCTCTTCTGGAGGCAGTGTTGGATCGTAAATTCTGTCAAAACAGTGAGTACACTTCTTTGTTACTCCTTCAATATAGTCAAAGAATCTGTTACCATAAGGACATGCATAAATACAGTACTTAGTTCCAATACATTCTGTGTAGTCTACTAAGACTATACCATCTTCAACTCTCTTGAACGTAGCACCTACTGGACATACTGGTACACAAGGTGCATCCATACAGTGGAAACAGTTGATTGGAATGTTGTATACTTTCGTTTGCGGGTAATTACCTACTTCTACATACATTACTCTAAGCCAGAACATTACGTCAAGATCTCCATAAGGATTAAGGTCAGGAAGGGGTCCAAACATTCCCGAAGTATTCCACTCTTTACAAGACATTTGGCAACCGGCACAACCGAAGCACTTATTTAGATCTGTTATTATTGCATAGTTTTTCTTATTACTATATGGTATTCTGTGTTCTACTCCACCTTGTCTTATATCTAGAGTGATTTGTGGGGTTTGGTTTGACGACATTTGATTAGAGGACATGACCTTTACACCTCACACGGGAATTGAGAAAGAAAAAAGGGAGATCAACTTAGCGGTTCACCCGCAAAACCATATCTTATCTTATAATTACCTAACTGGTAGTTGTTCTGAGCTAATGAATAAGGTGCTACGAAGCTCCATATGGAAGTGTTCTGCATATTATTAGCGTCAAATCTTAAGTGTGGGACATCTACGGGCTGGGCGAAAGGTGCTCCGTTGCTGGCACCGGATATACTTATTTGTCCACCCATCTGGTTTATTATCACTGTAAGTATGTCTTGATTGGAAAAGTCTTGACCCATGTATATGAACTTGTTCGCGGTAACCTGAACCCTATTAGCCCCGCTAGCAACTCCAACTATCTTGATCCTGCTGTCGTGCCATGAAGTCTGTCCTGTTATCGGGTCTAAGTACATTATTGGGTAGGCGTTATCCGTCTGAGGAGATAGCTTTCCTCCTCTTGAAGCGGGCATGTAAAGTATGTTTGCCCAGTTGTTTAACACACTGTATTTAACTTGTGGAGAGTCGGGTGTCATTCCTCTGAAACCTGGTAGGGCTTGTGCCGACACTATTACCCACGCTGCTCCGGGTCTGGTCGCGTTGTCCAGAAAGGCTATAGCGGTGATTGTAGTCCTTAAACCTCCAGACCAAGGCTCGTTTACAGCCTCAAATTGAACAAAATCTCCGGATTTAATGCCCATGCTCTGGACATAGGGATCTGCTGAGCTCAACATCACCGGTGTATAAGGCACTGTCGCCATAAGCCACGGTACGTTGAAAGACCAAGTATGATATGTCCTATCATGTCTCCTAACGAAGAATGTTAACGGATACTCGCTCAGGTTTATCCCGTCAGGGGTTATTTCGGAGTTCCAAGCTGGTGGTGGGGAATAGCCTCCGAAAGGCTTGTAGTAGTCCAATATGTTCTTAGCTAAAGCTTGCCCGTAAGAGTCGTTGGGCAAGACACTCTTTACTAGGAATTGCTGGTTCCCGGTTAGTTTGTAATAGTAGTAATACGCCGCGTTATATCCAGTCCACTTACCTGCCGCAGCAAGCCTGAACTTCTGTAAGTATTCGAGATATATCTTGTGGATCCACGGTAAGCCTATCCCTCCGTATCCACCAGGCATGTACTTGCCCCAACCGAGGAAGTAGAGCATGTTTACGTTTCTCATATATCTAATTGAAGGCGGTAAGACGTAGACAGCTCCGCCCTTGCCTACCTTGACATAGCCAGGGTTGATCTCGTCTATTGTCATCATGCCCGGAGCGTAAGTGTTTATTATGTCCTCAAGCATCTTCTGAAGACCGGGCTGGAATTGTACTGGAATTCTGAAGTAGTGCTCTATACCTGCAGATCTCTGGCTTGCCGATATCTTGTAAGTAGTAGCTGTGGAGAAAGTCTGTCCTTGAGGTACATTATTTAAAATTTGATTGATTACGTCTTGCTGGTTAGCACCAGCTGGCACAAACGAAGCGTATAACTTCAGCTGCTGCGGGTTAGGGATTGGTTTTCCTTCCTCATTAGCCAATATGTACTGGAAGTTGTTACCGTATCCAGCTATCAAAGTCCCGGTCTCTAATATATACATCCCAGTAGTTATCATACCGGGCTGTCCTTGTTGAAGTATTGTAGTTCCAGTCTCAGGATCGTGTATAGTTACCGGGCTTATCAATGGTAAGCCAGTAACTGGGTCTTGTGTAGTGTAGTGAGGACAATTCGTCGGATCTATAGTATCACCTTGTTTCGGATAAATCCTCAATATCCAAGCTAAAGTCAACATAAAGTCTCCGTTGGACAGTACTGGATACATCGCCGGTAAGACTGGCCAGTTGAGAGAATCTGAAGGTCCTTGAGGTAAACTTGTAGGCCTATCGTGGATGGAGTGGAAACCGTATATTTCTAGGAATGACAAATCAGGTATAATAAGATCTACTACGTTGTTTGTCTCTTGCATAAATAGATCAATACTTATGTTAAACGGAACAATGTAGTTACCGTTCTGGTCCTTCTCGGTCACTTTTTGTAAAACGTCAGTTAATGCGTAAGCGTTATTCCAATATGGAGTTGTTATGTACCACATTAGAGCTTCTGTTTTATATGGGACTACCATATTGGGGTACTTGTTCATCAAGTAAGCGGTGATAACGACTGCTGAATAAGACCTTTGAGTCGTTAGAGGTAACTCCCAGCTATATGCTCTATCTACTAAGAAGGGTCTTCCGTTCTTATATATAACTAGTTCGTCAGGACCGTCTGGGAAGCCGTAAGGACCGGCTCCAACAATTTTTACGCTCTTAATGTCCACAGTACCATCGTTATATATGTATTCCGTTTTTAGGAAACCTGCTCTCGTCTTGGGGTTGTTTAGGGTCATTCCACTAGTTGCACTTGCAATATCTGGGTCAATTGTAGGTGTGTTTGCCAGAGGATGAGGAGGAACTGCAACTCCGGGGGAGTAGTGGGGAAGGGGATACTTGTAAAGGTCGGCTCCAGGGTTATCCCACGCTCCTACCATTAATACCAGATAATACATCGCTGCAGCGCTCATGAACCCGTTGGCGTGAGCGGAAATACCTCTCATGAAGTATATTGATACCGGCCTACCAACAACGTTGTCATGGAACCTACCTAGATAGTCTATCCATTTCACAGGCTCATAAATTGCCTTCTGGAAGGCGGTCGTTGCTATCTCATTTGCAATTCTCACTACAGTATTATGAGGTATACCAGTAACCTCAGCTACATTTAACACACCGTATTGTGGGGATTGCCCGCTGGGAGTATACGGGTCGTAATTCAATAATTCAGCCCTTAATAACTCGAAAGCTGTAGTTACTGTTAGGTTAATAGTCTCACTTGAGTCCAAAGCCTTCGGAACTGTTACTTGAATAGCCGGGACTTTGACTGTTTGCCCGTTCTTCAATTTATAGGGTACTTGTACGATCTGTGACTGCTTCTGCTGAGGTAACTCGTCTAAAGTTAATATCGGCATAACACCACTCTGCCACGGTGTATCAACGTAAGAGTAAACGTTCCCATCAGAGCCCATTATTGCCTCTAGCCATGGGTGTGAACTCGCGTATTGCTGGTTCTGTACGGGCATTCTTAAGTGTAATCCTACATTATTACCTGCGGTAGGATCAGTTGGGTCTAGACTGTCACCATTCTGCGGGTTAGGATTTACTATCACTAACCACGACAAGTTAGTGTAATATCTCAAGAATTCCTCATCTATGTGAGGGAATACAGCTGTGGAAGGAATGTCTCCTAATTGAGGTAATTGTACAACTTGTCCACTTGGCGTTACAGTCTGCATTATGAGCTGACCGGAAGAGGGATCATAGGCTGGTGATACCGGCTGTAAGGTCTGCGGGTTAAGGACATTTGAACCTTTGCTCGCCTTATATACGTAGTAGTGAAAGTCAACCAAAACTCTTATCCAACCCATAGCTAAGGCTCCGTCTGTTGCAGGGTTTATGAACAAATGCTCATCCGAAACTGAGTAGAAGCCAAATCTTTCAGGGGCAATAGTTACTACCTTTCCGCCGTTCTCCCTGATCCTTGCGATAATCCTCCTCATCCAGTTAGGGAAATGGTCCCCCGCGAGACCAGCTAAGATAAAGTACTGGGCTCTTTCCTCATCAGGACCTGCATATTCCCATACTGGCGCACCCGTAATATATACTCCTGCTGTATACACGTTCATTGAACAGAATCCACCGTGTGCACCTGCATTAGCTGTACCGAAATTACCGGCGAAGAAACCTGCATCGATACCAGGTGTTAATTGGTCTCTTCCTTGGAAATATACTAAAGCATGAGGATTAGTCTCCCTTATAGCTTTAAGCCCGGGGAAGTTGCCTACACCTAGTTGTTGTGGATTCAACCCTATTTTGCTCCAACTCTGTGCGTTAGTTCCATTTACTATAATGTCTATTGCAGTATCATAATCGATTGCCATCCATTTTCCTGATCCTCTATCGCCAGCTCTTATTAGTGGGAACCTCAACCTAGCGGGAGCGAAATAGTAGTAGACGTCTGAAGCCCCCCTCGGACAAACTCCTCCATCATTTATGTGCCAACCGATAGTCCCAGTAACGAATCTCGGGAAGCCCATAGGAGTCCTGACTATCTCTATCGAGCACCTTCCTAAGCACTGGAAACAGTTCCCGTATACGACCTCGTCAGAGGGATAGTTAAGGGTGTAATGATAGCCTTCTTCTTGAGAGTTGAATAATTTACTGGCTATCGACCCTGAGTTGAGAATTATCGCAGTTGTAGCTGCAGTTATACCGCTTATTTTGAGAAAGTCCCTCCTCGTTAGCTTTAAATTGCTCATTTCTCTCAAAACCTAGTTAATTTACCTCATTATATATAGTTTCACTTCACTTTATTAATATAACTGGTCAGAAATATTTTACGACAAAAGATCCTCTAATTGACCCCTAACACTCGAGTCTAGAGATACAGCTTTTTCAGCTATTGCTTTCGCACCTGATAGGTCTCCTAACGCTTTAAGAATTCTGGCTTTTAGGGCTAAATATTGTGGGCTGTTCTGAGATAACCCCAAGGCTTTGTCGATAAACATTAACGCGTCCTGATTTAGTGATAATACGTGATAACATAAAGCTACATGATAAGCATAATCCGGGTTATTAGGGTCGAGTCTCAAGGCTGTCTTATACTCAGAAAGAGCCAATTTATGAAATCGTGTCTCGTAATATATTCTACCTTTCAGGGCGTGTAGTGCTGGGTCGTCCTTCTTAAGGTCAATAGCTTTATTCACTTCCGAAAGTGCATCCATCTTTAAACCTACATTATAATAACACAGAGCCTTCATTAGTCTGGCCTCTACATTTTTCGGATTTAATGCTAACACGTCATTTATATATATAGTAGCGTCTTCGTATTCGCCAAGAGCGAAGAGGATTTTTGCCTTTAGGTACTTATAATCGTAGCTTAGAGGCATGATTTCCAGAGCTTTATTAATGTTTTCTAAAGCATCCTTCAATTTGCCTAGGCTGTATTGATACTCGGCTAAAGTGTAGTACAACACGTGGTTATATGGGGACTTTGATATTCCGGCTTTAAGCTCATCCTCAGCCTCTTTTTCTCTTCCTAGGCTTCTGTAAGCCTCGAATCTCAAGTAATCGGCTTCACTTCGGGTAATCCCTTTTAATTCGTCGAGAGCTTCTTCATATTTCTTAGCCTTTATAAGAATGAAAGCTCTTGAAAGTCTGGACTCTTCGTCCTGACCTTGAATTAACTTAAGTGCCTCGTCATATTTTCCTTGGGACAGTAACTCCTCTATTTCCACATTGCAATATTCATCAAAAATAGGTATATAATAACTTTATGAGTCTTTAGTACTTGAAAATATGTATATTCATTCATATTAATTTTCCGGAGTGAAGGTTTATTTAAAAAATTAGTTAATTATCACACGATTAGAAATGGGACTATTTACGGCCCCTACACCACAGCCGTACGGAGTGCAAGCTCCGATAATACAGATAAATCAATTCCCGCTCTGGGGCGAAGAAGTAGCTCTTGCGTTATACTTTACTGAAGTTGCCGGAATGCTAATGGCAATCTTAGGAATCATGGAATATACTGGAAAGTATCCATCAATGGCTAAGAAAGGAGGACCTGTTGTATTTGTATCAACGATCTTGGCATTTGCATTCTTCGCATATGATTTAGGTAGACCTCTTGCGGCTACCGCAGCACCATTAGAAGCATTAGTGTACTTCACGAACTCATGGATGGCTAGAGGTATTGTATTCGTAAGCGGACTGTTGTTATTCTCACTATTATATACAATATCGGTGTTATTCTCTTCTAAGCCATGGCTCAGAGTTACATTCGCAACTTTAGGAATGCTTTTCGGTCTATTCTCAACTGTGTACAGCGGTTTTGAATTAGCAGCTACAACTGGTGTACCCTTCTGGAATAACGCAGGATTACCAGTGCTATTCCTAGCAGGTGGAATATTTGTAGGTGCTGGTATAGGTTACATTCTAGCCTTCGTTACCAAAGGTGACGAGGGTATAATGGCTAGAAGGCTAATGGCAAAACTATTGGCATTTTCGGGTATCGCCGAGCTGGTATCTTGGTTCATGTTCTTAGCCACAGTAAACTACATTAACGTGTTTGACGAGGTCGCTTATGATTACTTGTTGTCTCAAGTAACATTCTATCTTGACTTAATACTTTCGGGCTTAGCAGTACTTATATCTGGAGTAGGTTATCTGTTCTCTGGTCCCTATATTGCGGTGCTATTTAACCCCTCGTTAAAACAGCAGAAGGCAATCGGCGGAGAAGCTAGACCTTCTGATCTTCCTACAGGATTAAAATATGCTCTCCTAGTAGCTGCAATCTTCGCGATAGTTGCTGCCTTTCTAACAAGAGCTGACATACTTTTCGCAGGGCAATACGCGTATCAAACTGCTCCTCAAACTCCGTTCCAGATAGTGAGTACTCAACCGATTCCTATAGGTAGCTTTGGTTGGAGAGGGTAACTAAGGTAAGTTTTTTATATATTTTCTTGTAAAAATAGTTTTAATTAAATTAATATATCCATAATCTTTTTAAATCTAGACTAATATTATTAAAATTAAGAGGCAGTAATTTATGCCTGGCGAGCTGTCAATAGTGCTTTTTTTAGTTGAACACGTTAGGTTCTTAGTTGATCATTTTAAAGTGCACTTTTTCGTAGTACTATCCGCTAAGTTATCCACAAAAGAAGTAAAAGTGCTTTATAAAATGGTTATTTTAGGCCCTATTTCTTCCTACCGCCTTTCACAAGAGTGCGACCTACCTTCAGCTACAGCTTGGAGGATACTGAAGAGACTTGCAAAGGAAGGATATGTAAGAATGGGATATAGAAGCTTTTACATAACTCCTAAAGGACTTATAGCTGTCTTCAGATCTGGAGAAGATGAAAGGATCAGAAGACTAGTAGCTGTAAAGCTAAAAGAAGAGTGGAAATACGAAGGGTCTGAGGAGGAGATGTACACTTTTCTTAATGAACTAGTAAAGCTGTCTGATAAAGGATTGTTCAATGTGGACAACTTGTGTTTTAATCATCCGACATCTTTAGCAGCTTTCCTTTATCCGTTTGCCGAGCAGTTCTCTGAAACGTCAAAGAAAATAATAGCTTATTATATGTTGAAAATCTTCCCACCAGTCTCAATAACGTCTACATGCAAAGGTGTAATAGGACTTAAGGAAAACGGAGAACCTTATGCAATAGCAATGAACTGTGTAAAGGAGGGAATAAGGCTTAACTTCTCTTGTGAATGTATAAGGAGGATGATTTGTAGCAATAGTGTTGCTATAAGAACATAATATCAAAATAATTTTAGAAGAAAATAAGATAAGTGTTTTAAATTTTATTCCTGAAATCTGATAGGGACAAGTCTAATTTAGATATTTTATTAATTTAATATTGGATAAAAAAGAAAAATTATAAAAGAATCAAAGAATATATAAAGATTATTATTTTATTTTTGATAAATTAAAGTAAAAAGAGATGATAAATAATAGGCAGAGTTTGTTAAATATCCCACATGAGAGTAGAAGACTTAGAAAGAATGAGAGAACTTGCCTTGGAATACGATAAACTACTGAACGAGGTGCTAAACGAGGTACAGCCACTGGTGAGAGAATGCTTGGCACTTGAGTTAGATGATACATTATCACCAGTCTACGCTATAGAGAACGTTAAGACACAGAATGCTATTTTAGCTTTACCGTACAAGTGCGGGGAAAAGATAGGTTATTTAGTCATAACAAAGGAGGGGAAAGTCTATTTTGAAGATTTTCAAGGTAATGTAGAGGAAAGAGGTGAATTATTTGTTAAAGAAAATAGTTAACAAAAAAGGGATACTATACGAGGGACCAGTATGGTTCAAAGACACTCTGTATTTCGTAGACATACTCAAAGGGGAAGTCCATACATTAAGGGGAGATAAGCACACGTGGATTAAAGTCGGAACTTACGTCAGCTCTCTTCAGCCTTACAAGAGAGGAGGGCTGGTAGTCACAGCGGATAAGGGTTTCTACCACGTGAGTGAAGAGGGCGTAAAGACAATTTATGAAGTAAAGGAGTGGGATAACAGAAACAGATTTAACGATGGTAAGTGTGATGCCATGGGAAGATATTGGGTAGGTACTATGAACCTCGAGGAAAAATATCCTACCGGTGCACTGTTCGTGTTGGACAAGGGATTAATACTTAGAAAGGTTCTTGAAGGGATTACTATCTCTAACGGATTAGCGTGGAATTTAGACAACACTAAGATGTATTATATAGACTCACCGACTAAGAAAGTGTTTGAGTTTGCCTTTAACCTTTCTACTGGAGAAATAAGGGATAGAAAGATCCTAGTCGATCTAACGAGGTTTCAAGGAGTCCCAGACGGGATGACGATCGATTCAGAGGGATATCTATGGGTAGCAATATACGGAGGAGGAAAAGTAATTAGAGTAAGTCCTAAAGGCGAGATAGTAGGTGAGATCAAAGTCCCTGCATCTCACACTACCTCTGTTACGTTTGGGGGGAATGATATGAGGACTCTCTTCATAACTACAGCAAATGACGAGGCTGAAGGCGGTTACGTATATGCCGTGGAAACTGATATAAAAGGCGTTGAAAGTTTTGAGTGTGAATTTTGACTTAACCTTCCTCAAGATACCTAAATAGAAAGGAGTTTGAGACTAACAGTACTCCGGCTATAACGAAGTCTATACCGTAGCCTAGATAATGAGTAAAGTATCCTGAGAATATTGAACCGACGAAAAGAGATACCCCTACTATAGTACTATATACTCCCAGTCCACTACCTTGGCTCCTTTCTCCTACGATTTTAAACACGAGAGTGCTGGATGAAGAATAAAATAATGAGTATGCAATCCCAGCGGCTAAAGGATAAAATAACAACCCTGATATGAAAACTGGAAAGCCGAAAAACAGTTCTGTGACTATTCCCATTGATAGGTAAGAGACTCCTCTAAGAAGTAGCGAGAGATGAGCTATTTTCTTCTCTTCAGCTCTTACTAACAATCTTTCTGAAATTTTAAATCCTAAAATCTGGAAGATCATTCCAACTGTGATCACAATTAATACGCTAGATTTATCTAAGCCTTTTACGTAAAGGCCGGCTGGATATACAGTATTAAAAATTCCACTACTAACGTAGAAGATTACAATACCAAGATAAAGGAGTGGGATATAATTTGTAGGTTTAATCCTCAATCTCTTCAAAGAAAACATCTTAAAGGAATGAGGGTTGGGTAAATGAAGGAACATCATAGGCAAATGTCTCATTCTTATCATGAAGGATTCCTTATGATGTAAAATTGCTACCCTCTCAAACGTTATAACTGGCTTTGGAATTAGCTTTAATCCTGCAACAAAGGTGATCAGAGCGATTAACCCTAAAGTTTCCTCTATCTGATAGATCTTGAGAAAAAGTACAAGAACCGTCGAGATTAGCAAGCCTATTAGCATACCTAGAGAGGACAAGAAAGAGAACTTTGAAAACAGTTGACCCCACTGCTTTTTCTCAGCTGATTCCATCACGAGTAAGTTAAAGGGAGTAGTAGAGGCTGTACTCATGAATGTAACTAGAGAGTAATCAGCTGCTAATAGAGGTATTGAATTAACAAGTGGCATAAGAAGTAAAGATACTGAAGTCCCGCCCATGCTTATAAGGATCTGTTTCTTTCTATCCATTCTATCAGCCATAAATCCCCAGAAAAGCGAAGATGGTATTAAAACTGCATTACTCAAGGATATAGCAAAAGATACGTCAAGTGCATTACCACCCAAAGTTAGAATTTGAAGAGTAATGAGTGTGGACAAAGGTCCGGTAGATGCGTTAAACGGCAGCACGAGCCACATCCATCTTGTGTCCTTGTACTTTATCATTCTTGCTTAAATGACCTTACTAATATTTAAAAAATTTGTTGAAATGTTAAATGTAGTTAAACCGTTAATATATTAGAGAATTGAAGGTTAAACCCCAGCCTGAAAATTAAGCAAACTTAGAAAATGTAGAGTAAACTTCATAAGCCTTAGGTCTGGTTTTTGGTTCGCAGGAAAGCATACTGACTACCTCGTGGAAGACCTCTTTTTCGATCAAAGGTATTGAGATAACCCACTTGCACAACGCATCTTTTGCTTCCTTTACTTTTTCCAATGCTTTTCTAATATCGCCCTTAAGGTAATAGTCTACTCCTTCGTTTAGAGATAAAATATCAGGTCTATCATTTCTACCGGTGAGTAAAACATACGAAACTACCCCGAGAGCGAAAATATCCATAGAAGTCTCAGCACCTTTACCGAGGATTGCGTTTTCCAATTGATCTGGCGGAGCGTATTCTGCTGTAAGCTGTTTTATACTACCTCCTGTTCTCGTTGAGCTACCTAAGTCCCCTATCTTAATCATTCCCTTGATCCTAGAGTACACTTCTTCTCCGGTCTTACCTACTGGTTTTGCTAAAAATATGTTCTGAGGTTTGAAATCTAAATGAACATAACCTTGTCTGTGAATATGGTCAAGAGCTAAAGCGCTTTCAGCTATAATCGAATACACGATTTTCCTCCATTTACTTGAGTATCTTACATTAGGATTGTTAAAGAGATCCATTACCGTCCCTCCTTCCATAAACTCCATTATTAGCCTAGGGGGATCCCTGAGGTACAATTCAGTGTTACCCTTCAGAATTTCTTTAATTGAGTTTTGATCTACGTTAATGGCATAGATCTTTACCGTATATTTGCTGTTGGAGAGGGCAATTAAGTTTGAAGCTTCTACTTGTAAATCATAATAATAACCTTTTACTATAGTGGTGCCCCTAGTATTGGAATTCAATTTAAGGACTTTGATAGCGTAAGGAACGTTGTCGTAGATACCTTTTAGTATATAACTAGTTCCACCCTCACCTATTACCGAAAGGACATTATAAACGCCTAACGATTTACCGACCCAAAGTTTTGGATCCCATTTCTCTAAAGGGGGGAGCTTGTTAGATGGTTGTACTATCGGTTGTACTGATCTTTGTGAAGAAGCTGGTAAACTAGTTACAACTACAATATGTAAGTCAGCATACTCCCCAGTGGAAAAGTATAATCTCAAAGGTAAGATGTTCGTTTTAGGTAGTGGGAATCTATAACTAATTGATACTTTATTTATGCCTATGTTAAGCATATTTGGATTAACATCAGTAGTAACGATATTATTAAGAAGGAACTGTACTCCAGTTATTCTTAATGCTCGATTTACATATAACGTGAGGTATATTGTAAATCCCCAAGTATAATCGTCTATTATCCCATCTAACAACTTTATCCTAAGGGGAGTCTTGTAAAGGTTTATAAAGGGGGCTAAGAAGTCCGGTATCGGAACAAGAGGACTATTACAATGGGGACAAGTGTTATAGTTATCCGGAAGGGTTACTCTACACCTTTTGCAATATTTGGCCATGCTTATTGATGTAAATACTCCAAGAGTAAAATAAGTTATCAAAAGAGGCTAGATCAATTTAACATCTCCGTTCTTAACATATATACGTAGATCGTCAGTTTCCTTCTCATTTGCGGAGTTTATAATCGTAGGAATAACGCTATTTAAGGTATCAAACTTATCGACATAGATATATAGTTTTGATGCTGATATCCTATCTAAGAGTTCTTCTATCCTTTCTTTTATTTTGTCTAAATGTTTAATACCGTCGAGAGACAATATAATTATCGTTTTATCTCTGCGACGTATAATTATCTTGCTCTTGGAATAGAAGAACGCAGTATTAGGTATATAATATTCCTTTTTCTTCCTTAACAGCCTACTTAATAAAATTGAGTTATCCTCTTCCACATAAACAGAATTCAGGTCTCCCTTGTATCTAATCATTAATTTTGAACTTCTAACTTTATCTTCGAAGACGAATAACTTATAAAGATCTTTCAGAGTCATAGGGATTCTTAATTCCCCACCTATTACGACCTCTGCAAGAATTCTTTCAAAGTCTGTAAGCTTAATTTTCGGAGCATAAATTATAATATCAACTGGTAAAGAAGCGAACCTATCCTTATATGACGATATATACTCACTACCGTCACCGTTTAAAAATATTATCACAAATAATGCCTCTTTATTATTAATTATTAATCTTTCTCTTTAAAACTTAACGTTTTCCCTAAATCTAATATAAATTAATAATACTTCTTTCAGTCGTGTACAGATAAATAAAATTCATTTTCCTCCGTTATGCCAAGGAGGAACCCTTGGATTTTCTATCCTATCCCAAGTATCATAAGGTTTAATATCTAATACTGGGGTTCCGTCATAAGCGTTTACACCTTTGACCGTTAACACATTCTCTTCCATCCTTATGAGTTCAGCAACTGAGATACCAATAGGGTTTGGCCTAAATTGAGACCTAGTAGCGAAAACTCCTACCTCTCTTGAATCCCTAACTCTTTTTAGTTTGCCGTCGAAAGAGGCTAAGTGTAAGTGGTAAATTAAAATTATATGGGAAAATTCCTCGATACCTTTTAAACCTTCTTGATATTTCTTATCAATAATAACTCTTACTTGAGCGTCACGAGAGGCTGAATTGTCATCCCTTTTTATATACCCTATATAATCAAAACAGCATTTCACATGATAGTTTTTCCGTCTACAGTTTATAAAGTATTAAACTGAATGGGTCAAGTTGTCTATTCTTCCGCCATCAACTACTATCACCTGCCCGGTAATATACCTAGCTTTTTCCGATACTAAAAACGAAACCACATGTGCAACGTCCTCAGGTTTTCCAGTAGTATGTAAAACCGTTTTATTTCTGAAGTATTCCCTTAATTTTTCAACTTCTTCTTCACTTTTTCCTCCTATTGTCATGTCAGTCTCGATCCACCCAGGGGCTACTGCATTAACTCTGATTCCGTATTTGCCTAATTCGAAAGCCAACCTTCTGGTCAGTATGATCACCCCAGCTTTAGTAACTGCATAGAATGTAGTACCTTCTGCTGCAGTCCCTATTCCCGCATTAGATGCGATGTTTACTATAGAGGCATTACTTGCGTTTTTAAGTAAAGGTAGTAACTCGTAAGTCATGTATATTACTCCGTTGAGGTTAACTCTCAACATTTTCTCGTATTTCTCCTCGTCAAACTTTTCAAAGGGCATTAAATACCATAGACCGGCGTTATTCACTAATACATGCAATTTATCTGTTAACTCCTCAACTTGCTGCTTAACTCTTCTTACTTCTTCTCTGTTTCCTACGTCACATTTTAGAGTTACGATCCCTTCTTTTTCTAGTTCCTTAGCTTTCTCCATGGAAGAGTTGTAAAGTATGATAGTCTTATATCCTTCTCTACTTAAAGTTTCTGCTATAGTTCTACCTATACCTCTTGATCCTCCAGTTACAAGTGCATATTTCATATCACAAACAGAATAAAGTAACGAGATAAAAAAGAGTAATCAATTATAATATAAAAAATCAGGAGAATATTTTTCATTATTTCTTCTTTATATTTTTCTTAATCTTTTCAGCTAAGTCTTGATTGATCTGTTTTATGCCGTGAGCTTTTTGGGCGTGTATTTTCAAGATCTCTATAAGCTCCTCCTCACTCGAAGCTCCCCTTATTTCGTATCCACAATTATTTCCTATATCGGCACAGCTAAAGTTGTACTTCTTTTTCCCGAATAGCATAGAAATACGTCAATAAAGAAGTATATCTTAGTTTATTAGAAAATTTTTAACATTTAATCCGTTGTAAAAGTAAAAAATTCTAACATCAGTTTAATACTATTAAGCACGTTCTGACTATTATGAAATACAATTTCAGATGTGAAGACATAGGAATGAATTGTGGGTATGAAATAAGAGGAGCTTCTACAGAGGAAGAGTTATTAGAAGAACTGAAAATCCACGCAAAAATGTCACATAATCTGAACTCTATACCTCTGGACGTATTAGAAAAGATAAAGAGAAATATAAAGAAGAGTGGAAAGTATAGTTTTAGTTGTGTCGATGTAGGAATGAAATGCGGTTTTGAGATAATTAACGCGGATAGCGAAGAAGAACTACTGAACGAACTAGCAATTCACGCCAAACTTAGCCATAACATGTCAACTATTCCGCAAGATACTCTAAATGCGATAAAGTCCAAAATAAAAGTCATGTAAAGTTTTTTACCTCCTTCACTAATTTTAATTTTGTCTTTTTATCACAGAAACTATAAAAAGTTTGATTATTGTTTAGAATTCAACCAGTCGTAAATGATACGAAATACCTTGCTACAATTACGACGGGTTCGCCTCTACATTAAACACAGCCTATTTCCCGATTAACGTTGGTTAAAAGTTATCCTTTCTATAAGGTATATCTTTAAGAATTGCATTATTATGGTCAGAAGATATTTCTCCGAAAGCCCACGGTTATTAACACACTGTAGAGTTGAGGAAGACGAAGAAATTCGACTATAGAAAAAGAGTAAGAGAACAAAAATGATAATGACGGGTTAAGCACTCCTATGTGAAGTAGCTAAGAAGATAATGTAGAATTAGAATAATCAGTTTAGAATACGAAAAGAAATTATGAGACTCCTTTTCTAACTTCTTTTTTACCTTACTTCTGGAGGAAAGAACAATTTAGCTCTGTTCAGGAGAACAGTTTTTAGATTAGCTAAGAGCGTTCTTATTTGGGATATTTGGTCTGGAAAATTTGATAGGGTTAAAATCTGATCGGCTATACTTACCATTTGCAGATCGTTTTTATATATCTCATCTAATTGCTCAGTATGGATTTTATATCTAGCGTAGATATCAGCTCCTCCTCCTTGAGTTGAGTTTAATATTCCTATTAAAGTCCTGATCTCGGATATTGTGTCCTCAATATTTCTGAGTAAAGGTGAAAAAGGTTGGCTTCTTACTATTTGAGACTCACTATTCGCCAGATTATTTATCGCAGTTTCCAACTTCATTATCGTAGCTTGTCTAACCAAGAAATCGTCTTGTCTTATTAGATCCTTAGCTTTGTAACCCCTATACCCCGGTACGAGTAACTGTAATTTCTCGAGCGGAGTCAACTCCTTAGGCATAGACTATTTATAGATTTTCAAGAAATAAATTTTACGTTTTATTAATTTGGGTTGTGCTGTTGTGGATTGGAAGTTTGATTGACTGTTTGCTTACACCTCGTAAAATAACCTGCTGAAACGACTACGACCAATAACCCAATTATACCAAGGACTACAGACTCAACTCCAGTGGTCTTAAAGCCTAGATAAACTAATATAAAGCCTATACCTTCAATAGCGGGAAAAAGTACCTTGTTCCTTAACTCGTTAATCATAAGTTATTTTGACTTAATCATTCTATATAAAATTCTTCCTAATGTTCCTTTCTCTTAGGTCTGAAAGAGTGAGCGTGAGAAGGGTCATACACACTCGACCTGATTTGATCTTTATAACGAGAGGGGTCTGCTATCTTTCCTACTAATATCATACTATCTTTTGTTATCTTCTCGGCCTTAACTTTCTGAGCTATGTCCCCTACAGTTCCGCGTATAATTTTCTGATCTGGCCATGTAGCCTTATAAACTACAACAACGGGCATATCGTCTGGTACTCCTCCCTCTTTCAGTTCTCTGACAACCTTGTCTATGAGTTGGACTCCAGTATATATAGCCATAGAAGCCCCTTTCATCAAGTGAGGGGCGTAGTCCTTTATAGAACCTTCCATGGGGACTGCTCCAGAAGCCCTAGTTATAATAAGGGTCTGAGATATTTTTGGTAAGGTCAGTTCAATTCCCAAAACGCTTGCTGCCCCAATTGCTGCAGTTATCCCAGGTACTAGTTCATAAGGGACTCCAGCATTTTCTAACGCCCATACCTCTTCGATCAAAGCCCCGTATATGGAGAAGTCACCTGACTTCAGCCTTGCTACGAGCTTACCTTCCTTAGCCCTCTTTATCATTATATCAGTTATTTCCTCTAATGTTAGTGAAGCCGTGTCGACTATTTCCGCATCTTTCCTTGCCCACTTTAACACTTCTGGATTGACTAGGGAACCGGCGTATAAAACTACGTCTGCTTCTTCCAACCGGTTCTTAGCTTTTACAGTTAGTAACTCCGGGTCTCCCGGTCCCGCTCCTATAAACACTACCTTACCCATTTTCACGTTTTTTCACCCCTATAATCATAGAAAAATAATCCTTGTCCGAAATCGAGGTATCCCAAGTAATTATTTTCTCTCCTTCTAAATAACACCTACGAGCATAAATAAGCTTATATTGGGACTCAAGTAATGTCTTTATGTCCCGAAGATTAACGTTAGCCTTTAACACTATTATGGTATCGAACTTACCGTTAGCTTCTGATATCAGATCTAGCCTATCCGCTGGAATAATTGCAATACCTTCATTCCCTAATGCTAGAGGTAACTTACCCTTATTTGCACAAGCTGTAATCGATGAGACCCCGGGGATTAGGTCGATTTTATCTATACAGTTAATAAACTTGGAAACTCTGTAGTAAGTACTGTAGAGAGATGGGTCACCTAAAGTTACAAATGAGTTAACCCCGTCCTCAACGTTATTACAGATATCATCCCCTATCTTTCTCAGAGAGTCCTCATCTACTTCTTTACCCATAGGGAAACCAAGAGGGACTACTTTCGCCATTTGGGAGATATAAGGAGAGATAACGCTCAATGCAAGACTTCTGTTAGTGGTAGTGGAGTAAGGGACAAAAACTACTTTAGACAATGAGAGAATCTTGCTTGCCTTTATCGTTACTAGCTCGGGGTCTCCTGGACCCAGACCTATAACAAACAACTCTTTCGTCAAGTCTTCTCACCGTAAATAATGAAAACGGGGTTCCTAGATATCATCGCATACCCTTTACTTGTCTTCATACCTTTCGCCACAATGACCTCTATAAGCTCGGTTTTGTACCCGAGCTCTACTAATGCATTCGTCGCACTGACGGCGGTCTCTAATAGTATAGCATCGGCAACTACTCTACCTCCTTTCTTCAGTTTTGGGTCTATAGCGGTTATTATTTCCCTTATCCTCTCCGATCCTCCACCGATAAACACGGAGTCCAATTGCTCGTTAATTTCACTTATAGCGTCCGGAGCTTCTCCTTTTATAACTACCACGTTCCTTACGTTAAACTTTTGGAGGTTTTTCAGAGTGAGGCTATAAGCTAAATCGTCCTTTTCTATGGCGTAAACTTTACCTTCATCTCCTACTATCAACCCAGCCTCAACTGTCACACTACCAGTACCACTTCCTATGTCTAAGAACCTAGCTCCGGTAAAGAGCCTCGCTTTTGATAGTGCTAAAACTCTGATCTCTTCTTTTGTCATGGGTATCTTCTCTTCCCTTATGAACTCCTCATCCGGAATACCGGGTACTCTCACGGCTGATCCGCCCTAGCGAGAACTTCTCCTTCCTCTGATAAGGCTATAACTTCAACACTCATATTAGTAATGGACTTAAGCCTCTTTAACGCCCTTTCTGCAACTACTTTCATAACTTTCACCCTCTCTTCCTTGTCGAGATAAGTAAGGGCCTCGGACACTGTCAACGAGTTCGCTATTTTACGTATTTTCTCCACTTCAATATCCGCGAGGACTGAAGCATAAGTTATGGTTTCAACCCTTGCATCACCGTACTTATTATGGGTGTTCATAATTCCAGCGGCAACCTTCACCAGCTTTCCGGGTAGGCTGATCAACGTGACCTTCTCGAATCCCATTTCCTCGGCGAGCTTAATAGTATCGCCCACCCTATCACCTATTTTTACTGCTATATCTCCGAACATCCTTTTAGCTACTTCAAAGCTGACGTTTCCCGGGGCAATAACGAGACCTTTACTCCCTGAATGTTTTATCACGCAAATTTCCGTCCTAAGGTGATCCATATAGTCCTCGTCACTTACCGGGTATTCTATACCGGTAGTCCCAAGTATCGATATACCATCTACTATACCGATTGACGGATTCATTGTATTTCTTGCAATCGTTCTTCCATTGGGAACCGATATCTCCACTTCAACGTTTTCATCCGTTACCTCTTTGACTGCAGCCTTGATCATCTCCATCGCAGTGGGACTTATAGACTTACTCCCTATCTCACCCCTTAAGCCCGGTCTTGTTATTACACCTATCCCTTCTCCTCCTTTGATCGTAAATGATAAACTCCTTTTAGAACAAGACAGAATCTCCAACCCGTCTAAAGCATCAGGGTTATCTCCAGCAAACTTCCTAACTGTTGCACAGTACTTGTCGTCTCTCCTTTCATATTTATCAACGGGCACCTCTATTCTAAGTCCAATAGGAGTGGGGATTGTTACACTCTTAGGGTTCTCCCCCCTAACCAGATAGATAACAGAAGCTTTAGAGGCCGCTGCAGCCGCCCCTCCGGTCGTTATTCCGAACCTTTTAAGAGTCGTTATTAAGCTCAAAGCTATACCTCCTATCGTACCCTCTGGGAGTAATCATTTTACCGTTACAAGTATAAGTCCTTGAATTCCCAATTATCATCGTAGTTATCATGTTTATTACTCCCTCATGCTTCTTCCAATCGGAAAGGTTTGTAATTATCACCTGCTCGTCTTCTCTATAAGCACTCTTAACAATTCCTACCGGTGTGTCGGGCTTTCTGTATTCAGATATGATAGCCATAGCCCTCTCCAGTAAGGGCTTGTTTATGGGGTTATAAAGAACTATAACGAAATCCCCCTCGGCCGCTTTCTTTATTCTGTGAAGTATCTCTTCCGCTGGTACGAGTAAATCGCTCAAGCTTATGGAAGCAAAGTCCATGGCTAAGGGTGAACCCAACCTGGCTGCTGCAGCTAGAGCCGCGGTAACGCCTGGTACTATTTCGAAGTCCAACTCTAAATTGTTCTTACACATCATTTCCAATGCTGGGCTCGCCATACCGTATACTTGGGGGTCTCCGCTGGAGATCAGTGAAACAACCTTACCTTCTTGCACCTTCTGAATCGCGACCCTAGCTCTGTACAATTCCTCTTTCATTCTTGCCGTTATTACTTCTTTTCCGTCTACGAGGTCTCCTATTAATTTAGCATAAGTGGTATAGGCTACTATCACGTCACTTTGCTTAATGGCTTCTACCATCCTGAACGTCCTTATAGGGGGTGCGCCGGGACCCGTGCCTATTATGAACAGTTTCCCTTTCATCTCATAGCCACCCTTATTAACTCGTTTATTATTGCCACGGCTATACTACTACCACCGTAAGTACCTTTAATGACTATGGCTGGTATACCGCTTTTTATCAGCTCCTCCTTAGATTCAACTGCGTTAGTGAAACCAGGAGGAGAGGCTACTACTAGCGGTATTTCTAACAGCTTCTCCTTCTGTACTCTAAGTGTCTCCACCAATGCAGTAGGCGCGTTCCCTATAACTACTATTTTTGGTGAAGTCAATCCAATCCTAATACTCGCAGCTGTCCTAGTTATACCTAATTTCTTTGCTAGCTCACCGGAAGAATCTAAGTAGTTCTCAACCTTTTTCCATCTTACCCCAGCCATTACCATTTTAACATCTGTTAGTATGGGAAGTTGAGCCTTCAAAGCTTCTATACCGCTGTTTATAGCGTCAGGAGATATGTATACTTGTTTTGATATCTCAAAGTTTCCACTAGCATATACAGCCCTACTTATAATTTCCAGCTCTTCTCCGTCTACCCCGAGATCCTCCTTAACCTTTTCCCTAATTATACTCATAGTCCTCTCCTCTATTTCCTCCGAATCCTCAATGTACTCTTGCCTTTCATCAGTATCAAACGCGTTCTTAACCCGATAAAATAGGGCGAGCTTTACAAGTTCGGAATCAGCTAGAGGGCGTGTAAAATATACGTTTATCTCTTTGTCCTTATATTTGGCCTTTGTCCACTGATAAAACTCAGAAGCCCCTACCTCTCCCATTATGTCTTTTGCTACGTGGTTACCCCTTCCTAAAAAGGCTAAAGCGAATACAAAGTGGTCGTATCCCTTCTCAGTAAGGTCTAGTAGAAGGTTTCTCCAATTGGGCTCCGTATATTCATTATGTGATAGAAAAACTGGGACTTCAAGTTTCTCTTCAAGGTATGTAGCTAGTTTCTGCATATCTTCTACGAAGGCATGCCTCCTTGAACCGTGAGTTATCATAATGATTGCAGATTTTTTCACAACATATGGATAGTCTATCCATATATTTAACCTTTGTTAACAGTTTTTCATGAGTTTCTTAAACAGTTGGGTACGTGTACTATTATTAGGTCACTAAACTTTAAATCGCCCTTAACTACGTCCTCGGCTGTAATTTTGTATACTTTTTCGTCCGGAAAACTCAACCTCTCCATCACGGTAAGAACTGGGTTACAGCCTATCTGTAATAGCTTTTCTGACACTTTCCTCACTCCGTCAGGATAGGGTTCTGGGACAATCAGCAAATCACGTCCGATCTCTAACGCTTTCTTTATTTCATCGTAGTTTAATTCACCTCTAACGTGAAAAGTGATAAATACAATCTGAGACAGATCTTTTCCGACTATAGCGAGAGCCCTTAGTACTGAAGATATACCGGAAATTATAACATATTGTATACCTTGTCTATTACATTCCCTTTTTATCCTATTAAGGAATTGGTAATCTGAGACCATAGGGTCACCGTGGAACAACACTGCTACATCTCGGTCTCTAGCAATGCTAACTATCTCCGGAATCTGTATTTCCTGCTCTTTATAGTTAAGATAAATTAACTGTTTACCATCCATTTTAAGAAGAAAATCAAATCTGTCCACAACATTTCTCCAGCCTGCGATAACGTCCACTCTTTTCAAAACATTAAATGCTTTAATCGTTATCAATTCAGGATCCCCACTACCCACACCCACAACATAAATCAAGTTACTCACCCGCTATAGCTACTGCAACAGTGACTTCCCCTTTGTATGGAATCTTCCTTAAAATCAATTTCGCATCCTTCCCCCCAGCTATGAGGGCAGAAACTTCAGCAACACCTTTCAGCCCCAGCTCAGTGAGTTTCTCTGAGGGAGGCGTTAGACACTCGTCATTAAATGAGTTGATCTCTTCAAGGGTTATCTTCCTGAAAGGGATTCCAAGCTCCTTACTTGCAACTTCAGCAGATTCCCTAATAGACGCTATGAGCTTTACTCTGCTCTTATCAAGTGAAAGGAGATCAAAAACATAAAGTATTGCCTCCTTGACGGTTTTAGGAGAAGTCTCCTTTTTACTCCCTACTCCTATTGCGACCCTCAATGGCTTTAAACACACGACGTTCTCGTCATCACACCTATTGTTGTCTGTAATAATCACTGAGTACTTACAACCATCACCTATGACGTAGTTGCCTTTTACCTGCGGAGGCAGAGATGAAATTCCTTTCACACATACTCTCTCCCCTCTTAACAGAGCTGAAGTAACCTTAACTATCGCATTAACGTTAACGACCTTAGCTATGAGTAAATTTGCAAGCTCTTCTACGCTAGTTACACCCCTCTGTTCGCTTGCTGTAGTGATAACTAAAGTGGAGTTTAGGGCTTCGGAAATCTCCTTTGCAAGATCGTTTGCTCCCCAGTGAGAACCGATAACCGGAATGACAAATTTAAACTCGTCGTCTACAGCAATCACTGCTGGATCCTTGTCCTTTCCTTGAGCAAATTTACAAATACTCCTTACCACTCCTCCCAGAGCCATTACAAAAACTAGTGCGTCATAGCATTTCCATAATTTTTCCACGTTTTCTAAGCTATAACGCAATAGGGAAACGGGATAGCCCTTATTTTTTATTACGTCGGCAACCTTCTTTCCGCTCTGCTCATTAGAAGCGTAAATTACGGCAATACCCCTACGCCACCACATCCACTTAACTCTTGTATTAAGGAATAAATACGTTACTTTTTAAAACCTAATTAACGGGGATATCTCTCTTAAAAAAGGGGAAGGGCTGAATCCTTTTTCACGTTAATAGAAATTTTTTATATCTGTTTATAACGAATTTGCGTTGATAAATGATGAACTCTCACACCGATGTGGGCAAAAGTGTGGGAGTGATTGCAGAGATGGGAGCCCCGTGCCGTTGGGCTCGAAGGAGTCCCATGACCTACCTACCTTAAGTAGGTGGTTGAGGGCTAAGTCCCTACACTCGATCATGAATGAACATAAAATGATTGAAATGAAAGTGTAGGGGCAAACGGTTCAAAGCGTAAGGTAATAGTTAATTAGCCAAGTAGTAATTACTTCTATCTTATCCTTTCGTCCTCTTGTTCTTGTCTTGCCATATCTATTATTTCGGCTACCATAAATCCTGCCAATAACCAAAGCACGAAAGCTCCTAGCGTCACTTCCGTACCGGAGGGAATTGAGGTTATCATAACATACATCGTGAATAACGCAGCTCCTAAAGATAGAGATATCTCTACCTTTCTCTTCCTCAGTCTCTTCAAGGATATCCTAGTTAGAGAAAAATCAGTTGCTAGATGGACGTATAAGTTACCCAGCAAGGATACAAAACTTACAGTTAGAAAAGCATTGTACGCGTTACCACCAAACATGATTAAGGACAGCATGACTATTAACCAATAAGCTCCCACTGTAACCAACACCGCATTGAACGGCTCTCTACCGTTCTTAAGTTCTGCCAGTTTTTCATGAAAGAATCCGTTTACTGCCATAGCATAAATTGTTCTAGATGTAGAAAACATAAAAGTTAATGTAGCAAGTATCCCGTCATTAATTGCAGCTATTGTTGCAAACGCTAGTGTAGCTAAACCGAATCTATCCTGAATTAGCGTAAGTAGGGATATTGAAGAGTTTAATTGTAAGTGGTAATATACTATATGGTCTACAATAGCATAGACATCGAATGATGCGAGTAGACCTCCTAATAATATTACTGTAACTATGGCCCTTGGGACTGTTTTCTTTGGGTCTTTTACCTCACCGGATAAAGGAGTTATTGAACCATATCCGGTTGGAATGCTAGAGCCGAATATAACCGCGGCAGCTAATGCGGAAAGTGGTGGGATTTTAGATACTGGATTGTAAAAGGTAAAGTGAGTAGAATATAGAAACGTTATTGCTAAGAACCCCATCATTATTATTTCTAAGATACTGGCAAACATTGCATATTTAAATGAAGGTTTATTTCCCAATAGGGCAAATGCTGAAGCCAAAACAAGGAATACAAGCGCTATTTGATAAGTGTCGAAAAGTGGTAATATAGTCGAGAGTACGGCAACTGCGCCTAACACATACGCGCTACCGTATAAGGCTGAATACAACAAGTAAGTCCAGCCTGTCTCAAAACCGAGACGTTTAGTTAGGGAGTAATAAGAGTACGTGTAGTAGCCTCCACTCTGCGTAAACTTAGTTGAAAGTTTATATGCTACTAGACCGTTTAGCAGAACTAATAAAGTACCCAAAATAATAGCTACTGGTGCAAATGATCCACCGTACGAATAAGAAGCCACGCCATAAACTAATATGCTCAGGAAGGGTGATTGTCCTCCAAGACTCATAAAAACTAGGTCTCTTAGCCCTATCTCTCTAGTCGGCTTTTGAACTCCTCTCTGTGACGACTTTGACATACGCTAAACTTCTTCATCACCCTTTTCATTAAAAAAACTTACTACTAAAATTTAATTTATACAAAGTTATTAGGAAAAATCACTAATTATTTATCCAATATTGCAAAGAACAATAAGAGCCTATAAAAATCTAGATAATAAACACGTTGAATGGAAACAATTTTAACTACGTAAGGAGTAATATTGCCTACAGATGAAAATACTACTTATATCTACATGGACTAACATATCAACTAATGAGCAAGAGTATAACGTTGTTGACTCTAGGGGAAACGAAAATGAAAACATGATAAAAGACTATAAACCTTCACTAGCAGAATACAGTTTTCTAAAGGAGGATGTAAAAGACGTTAAAATGATAATCCTATTGCCTTCTTTTCTTACGGCATCTTTAAACGACTTGCCAGACTCTTATTCGCTTCTTGAAAACTCCCTTAAGGATCTCGTAGCCCAGAAATTCCCAGCAGCAAGGGAAGCTGACATTTATGTTTTACCGTCGTCAGGAACGTTCAAATCCAGTAAGAATGTCATTCACATACATGACGGCGGTATCGGAAACTTTAATTTCTTTATTTACATGGATATCTATGAGGAGTTAAGGAAAGAGGATCCAGAAGTCGTAATGGTAGACCTTAGTGAAACATCCTCCTACTTATCTTACATCACGTCAAACGCAGTTAGGCTAGCAATTGAAGATTACGCATTTATTAATAAGAAACAACCCATGCTTATTGAGTTAGCGTCAGACTTCTCAAATAGGATTGTTACTTTGAGAAAGACGTTAATGAAGGACGTAAATATACATCAATATCTAACGTCTGATATTAAACTCGCTAAGGGAATGAATACCCAAGGAAAAAGCGAGCTTTACGGTATAGGAAAGGCATTAGAATTAGGACTTCCGTTAGCCCTAATATACTTACTTAGGGAAGCTGTTGATCTAGTTTCACCAGAAGAGTTCAGGAAAAAAGTCCTCGAAAACATACAAGTTCGAAAAAGTAACGGAACATACTCCCTAATCGCTTCCCTCAGGGCGAGTATGACCTCACCGTATTACTTTATAGGTTATCATTTTGTAGAAGCCAATAAAAAAATCATTGAAGGTGAAATAACTCTGGATAAATTAAACGAGTTAATGGATTACTATACCGGAGCAACTAGAGCGTTGATTAGGAGGGAGATCGAGATTATTAGAAAGTTGAGTCAACTTGTCAGAGACGGAGAATATTTACTTGACTCTTTGATAAGAGTGGGAAACACTAGGGTGCTAGACTGGCTAGATGGTAGGGTATATGAGGGGAGTAAGGTTAGATGTGAAATAACAGAGGAAGAGATGGTATCCCACGCCGGTATGGGAAGGAAGTTCACTAAGGTAAGTAAGGACGGAAACAATATAACTGCGAAATATGCAGAAGAATGTCTTGATAACGTATTGTCATGGATAAAGAGTTTAGGAAGAGAAGAATGACTATCTTCACTAACTTCGAGTTCACATTAAATAATCTTCACTATTTCGGAAATTGTAGTTAAGACGAAAGTACTTCCAAGAAATAAATATATCACTGAAGGCTTCATTTTATTAGCCAGACTAGCGAAAAAGTAGCCGAAAATAAGGGCGGTAAAACCGATTATGATTGAGTCAACTAGGTTTAACAACCCCACGGTAAAGTAATCTATTGCTCCGCTAGTTGCCGAGAATAACATGGCTAGTGTAGCGGTTCCTATCATCTTCTTTATGCACATTGTGGAAAAGAGAATTATCATTACAGCTATGAACATAATACCCCCGCTAGCCCCCAAAGTTCCAGTAACCATACCTATTAACACAGCCATGAGAAAGCCCATGGGGTAGGAAAACTTACCTAAATTCACGTGCCTTAACTTCAAGTTAGGATTTTTAGACCTCCTGAATGAGACGTAAGCCATTACGCTAGTGAATATTATAAACGCGCTTTCCAGTAATTTTTCCGGAGTTACTACGGCTATTCTTACTCCTATCTGAGCACCAGTTACAGCACCTAGAGCTAATACTGCACTTATCCTGAAATCCGCGTTCTTGTTCTTGATATAAACTATAACTACTGATATTGTAGTTATCACGTCAATAAGCAGGCTAGAACCTACAGCGCTCTTAAAAGACAGGCCTAGATAGGATAAAGCGGGAACCACTATCAAAACACCACTAGACCCAGTTATTCCCGTTAAAGCCCCTACTCCTATCCCTATTAATATTAAAAGCAAAACAAATATTATACTCAATGTGCTCCGTCCAAGATGTAACGTATTAACCTAAAAATTCTTAGTCTATTTTTATAAGACTAGCTTATAGTGTTTTAAGAATAGATAGATATATGTCACTGGCACCGGAACCGTTAGAGGGCAATATAAAGTTCTACAACCTGAAAAAACTCGAAGATTTAGGTTATGACATTTTTTCCTTACCTTACTCCTTAAGAGTTCTTGTAGAAAACGTGATTAGAAACTCGGATAACAAGAAAATCACTGAGGAAGACCTTGAAAAAATTGCCGGATGGAAAGTTGGTGAAGAATTCTCATTTATGCCTACAAGAGTAATAATGCAGGACTACACTGGCGTACCACTCCTTGTTGATCTTGCAGCAATGAGAAGCGAGTTGGCTAAAAGAGGGAAAGATCCATTAAGAGTTAATCCAGTAATACAGTCCGATTTGGTCATAGACCACTCTGTTCAAGTAGATTATTACGGGACATCTTATGCCCTAGTACTTAACATGCAGAAGGAGTTCGAAAGGAATGTGGAGAGATATACATTTCTTAAATGGGCACAAAGCAGTTTCAGAAACCTCAGAATAGTACCACCCGGTAACGGTATAATTCACCAAGTTAACTTAGAATTTCTAAGTAAAGTAGTAGATGTAAGAGAGGTTAAAGGAGAACAAGTAGCCTTCCCAGAAATAGTAATAGGAACTGATTCTCATACGACCATGGCTAACGGTATAAGCGTCTTATCTTGGGGTGTAGGAGGGCTTGAAGCCGAGGCAGTAATGATGGGAGAGCCTTACACAATGGTAGTCCCAGAAGTAATAGGAGTTAAACTAGAGGGAGAAATCAGGGAAGGAGTTACCCCCACTGACGTAGTGTTATATATAACTGAAGTTCTGAGGAAAAAAGGAGTTGTAGGAAAATTCGTTGAGTTCTTCGGACAGTCCCTATCAAATTTGTCAGTACCAGATAGAGCTACAATAGCTAATATGGCTCCAGAGTACGGGGCTACTGTAGGTTACTTCCCGATTGATGAAAGAACCATCAATTACTTGTACGTTACCGGCAGAAACTACAAACTCGTTGAGAAATACGCAAAAATACAAGGACTATTTTACGAGGGAGAGCCAAAGTATACCGAGGTTGTTACGATAAACTTATCGGATATTGAACCTTCTGTAGCTGGGCCTAAAAACCCTGATGAAAGGGTTACGCTAAAGGAGTTGAAAAAGAAAGTCCAAAAGAATAACAAGAAATCGGGAACGTACGTAAAGGACAATGACGTAGTGTTAACTGCAGTAACCAGTTGTACCAACACTTCCAATCCCACATTAATGATAGGAGCTGGGATCTTGGCTAAAAAAGCCGTTCAGCTCGGGTTGAGGACTAAACCCTATATAAAAACTAGTATGGCACCAGGTTCACCTATCGTAGTTGAGTATTTAAAGGAGGCCGATTTATTACCTTATCTGGAAGCCTTAGGATTCCACGTTGTGGGCTTTGGTTGTACTACATGTATAGGAAACGCCGGTCCTCTACCTCCTAAAATTGAGCACGACATTAAAAATAACGGTCTGGAGGTCTACGGAGTTATAAGCGGTAACAGAAACTTTGAAGGGAGGGTTAATCCTTACTTGAAGGGGGTGTTCTTAGCCTCACCCATTCTTGTGATAGCTTTTGCACTCGCTGGAAGGATTGATATTGACTTCTTTGAAGAACCGATTGACTACGATCCTAACGGAAAACCTGTCTACTTAAAGGACATTTGGCCTTCGATGAAGGAGATAGCAGATTATATGAACCTAGCGATGAACCCTGAACTCTACAAGTCAAGGTTCGACAAGATCTTTGAAGGAGACGAGAATTGGAAGAACCTCAAAGTTCCAGAGTCAGAACTGTATAACTGGGATAATAATTCAACTTACATTAGGATGCCTCCTTGGTTTTCCATCGAAACTAAATTTGGAGATATAAGAGGAGCAAGAATACTCTTGCTCTTGGGAGATAAGATTACAACAGACCACATCTCTCCAGCAGGACCAATAGACCCCAACTCTGTAGCTGGTCAGTATCTTAAACAGCTAGGTGTTACGGAACTCAACACGTACGGTGCCAGAAGAGGAAATCACGAGGTTATGTTAAGAGGAGGTTTCGCAAATCCAAAGCTTAAAAACATGCTAGTCGAACAACCAGGTGGTTATACGAAACACTTCCCTGACGGCAAAGTTATGAGTGTATATGAAGCTTCCGAACTATACAAGAAAGAGGGCGTTCCGCTCGTGATCGTCGCCGGTAAGCAATACGGCTCCGGAAGTTCTAGGGATTGGGCTGCTAAGGTTACCGCACTTCTAGGTGTTAAAGCCGTTCTAGCGGAATCATTTGAGAGAATACATAAGAGCAATTTGGTTGCTATGGGAGTAGTCCCAATAGAGATCCCTGACTGGAGAAGTTTAGGCATCAAGGGAGATGAAATAGTGAACATAGAGCTCAACAACCTTACTGTTAAGGGGAAAGTAAAAGTGGAATTCATGAAGGGTGATGAAAAGATAGAGATAGAAGGCAGAGCTAGAGTTGATACTAACGTAGAACTAGAGTACATTAAAGAGGGTGGAATTTTAAAGTATGTCTTCAATAAGTTATTACATGAGGGTTAGGATTAGGGGAATTTATACTACAGCCTTGACCTATTTATTCCTTAAATCCGGGTATACCATTGTTCAACAGACTCCCCAGATCGTTGAAAGATTCGGCATTGACACAATTAATGAACCGGCAGATGTAACGGTAAAGGACGGGGTGGACAGAGGGGAAATAGTATCAATCGGAGAGGATATTTATAATTTTTTACGGTCTACTTTGAAGTACTCCTCCATTTGGAAGTCTCCCGTGAAACTTTATTCTGTCATCGAACCTAAAAACTGTGAATACATGGGTTATCATGTGGAGCCGTGTATAGAGAAGGGAACTGTTATAAAGCCGCCAGTTGAGGGAAAAATAGTGCTATCACCGGTAAGGGCTGTTGGTAAAATAGCTATGGTATGGCGAGGCGAGGGAAAAACCTTCTTTTCAGAACACATTAAGGAAGAAGTCAGGGAGAAATTGCTGAGTATAAGTACACCCTTGAATAGAAAAGGATATAACGTTAAATGGAGAAGTAATGCAACTTTTATGCATTATTCAGAACTAAAAAAGGAACTTGAAGAACTCGTAATGAAGTATGAGTCTGAAGATTTTAGAAACCAAGGAGAGGAGTTCATAAGAACAATCTTGTCATTGGAAGACAAATTATTTCTTGACGGAATAAGGAGTCTAGTAGTAAAAACAATGAAGTTCCATCATATGCTCAAATACAGTTATCACCATAATGAAGTTGACGAGGAAGAACAGAGGGACAATCTGGATCCCTCGTTATTATTACAGAAGTTAGTGAGAGATACGATGTACATAGAACACCTAAAAGCTGACGGTAAAAAATATGTACTCAGGGAGGGTAAAGTGATTTACAGCGAGATAAAAAAGGACTACTATATAATTAAACTCAGAAGAGAGTTCAACGCAGGAGGACAGTATGACGGGTTAGGAATTCCAATAGAGCAAGGAGATTATGATATAGTAGAGTTCGACTCAAGACAGTGGTATCAAATACATAAATATTATAACGCTGAGGGAAACCTTAAGGGAATATACGCTAACATATCAACTCCTCCTGAACTTTTGAGAGGAAAAATAAGGTATCTTGACTTAGAAGTGGATGTAGTAAAAAAGGAAAATGAAGTAAAAGTAATAGACCTTGAGGAGCTGGAAAAGAAAAGAGAATTATTGGGGGAAGAGTTATATAAAAAAGCTATACTAACTTTGGAGAGTGTTAAAAACTTATTAATGTCCTTCTAGTTCCTCCCTACTAATCGGTATAATTTTCACTGTATCTTCCTTTTCGTCATATATGATTCTTACCAAATCTCCTTCTCTAATGTTGATCTTTTGCCTTATCCTCGAAGGGATTGTCACTTGGAAATTCCTAGACACTTTTACTACATCTTCAACAGGCATTCTAATCCCTTTAATATGCTTAGAACTCATGCTATAAAAAATTTATATTTAAAAAAATGCCTCTATGACCTTAACTTCTTTGTAACCTCGCTAGACACTTCTTTCGATAATTTTTTGGTTTGTTCTGTATTACCTAGTCTTCTTGTAGTCTCTAGACTCTGTTGTAACCTCCTCGTAGTTTCCATTAACTCTATCTTTCTCGTCTGTTGAGCTAATTGCTGCATTTGCTGCAGAGTCCTAGTAGCCTCGGTTAAATTGTTGGTACTTAAGTCTGACGACAGCTTATTCATCAGTGCATAGTACTGGTACTCACTAAGTAGATCATTATTTATGCCACTAAGGAAAGTCTGTGTATCTCTTGCTGGGATTATTTGAATTATGCTCACTTGAGAGTCAGGTCTACCACTTGCTGGATCTTCATAATTTACTTTTACCGTCATCAAATTACCAGTGTAGTTTGGAGGTACCGTTATTTCTCCCAATATTCTCACAACACCCTCAACAGCCCCTAGTTTGACTGGGGGACCAGGATAGTTAAGAAGTTTCACTGGAGACTCGGATATTATGTCCACCGTAACATTTTTAGCACCTATTTCGGTTACAGCAGCTTGCGGGAGAGCATTCGCTACTTCCATAGGGTCATTTATATGGTTCAATATACCTCCACTTTTATCAGCCAAAGTCTTAAGTAATTGTTCATTATAATCATCACCGATTCCAAATGCTATGACTTTGAATCCTGGCGGTAGTGTCACCCTTTCATAAGGAGTAATATCGGTTATGTCGGTGGGTTGTCCGTCTGTTAATAATATGATGTATCCCGGCATCTCATATCTTTTAGCAATTTCTATAGCTTTACCGAGGGCTGTGTATAGTACTGTTTGCCCTCCTGCATTTACTTGCTGAATTTGAGAGACTAAAGAGGGGGCATCAGCATACTCGCTTAGGACATTAACCGAGCTTGAGAACGTTATAAACGTAATCTTGTTACCTCTTGGAATTTTGTTAAGAAGTTCTATTGCTCCGTTTTTTGCCGTGTCTAATTTTACACCATACATCGAACCTGATGTATCTAACAGTATTATGTAGTGAAAACCAGTTGCAGTAGTTACTCTTTCTGGCACAATTATTATTCTGAAAACTGCTCTAACTTGTGAATTAAAAGAATACTTATGGCTGATTTCTACTCTGGTAGAAATAGTCATAAAAAACACCTTGTTAATTCCTTCACTCTTTAATTATCTTGATCATGGTCTGATTTCCTAACTTTATTATAGAATTTGGGTCTATCTTTTGTTTACCTTTTATAGGTTGGAATATCTTACCGTCATAAACGTAGGTACCGTTCGTACTATTCAGATCTTCAATGTATAATTCGCCATTCTCGAGAGAGATTATTGCATGTCTTCTTGAAATCTCTGGATCTGGGATGATTATCACGTTTTCGGGACTTCTTCCTACTGATATCGTAGGGAATATGTCAAATGATAGGGGTACTTTCTGATTTATCAGATTAGCATAAGGTGTGTTTATGAATAATATATAATACTTACCACTTGTAGGTGTTGGGGGAACTGGAGATACTGTTGGTGTTGGAGGTTGGGGAACTGGAGGTTGTGTTACGACTTGCTGGGTAGGCACTGGTGCTGGAGAGTTCAGTGGAGGAGCTGTCTGACCGACTGGTGGTGAAGGTGTAGCTTCAGTTGGTTGAGGTGGTGCAACTGGAGTCGGCGGAGCTTGCGCTACTGGGGTCTGTTGAACATCTGTGGGGGTAGGTTGAGGGGGCTGCTGAGTAGGTAGTGGAGGTTGTTGAGTTGTCATAGATGGTTTTTGTGTACCACACTTTATACAAAACAAAGCGTCATCGTCGTTTTCATAACCACATACGGGGCATTTCCACGGCATGAATAATGTATTTTGTATAAAAGTATTTATAGTTTTACTCACGTAATATCTTATTTGGCTATGACAATAAGTGTAAAGATTAAGAGCTCGACCAATTACGTTGCTTTTGAGACGCCAACAGAGGTGGATTTAATAATAAGAATAGTCCCAGAAACATTCGTTAGATTTACTGGAATTAACTATGTTATTCTTTTAGACAATAGTCCTTCTATGAGGAGAGAAAACAAAATGCAAACCGCGATAGCAGCTGCAAATAAACTTTCCAATGAGATTCCACCCGGCAATTATCTCTCTATTTATTTATTTTCAAATGACCTAGAAAAACTCTATGAAGGACAAACCGGCACACCGATAAATATACCTATGGAGATCAAAAAAGGGTACACAACAAACTTCTATAAAGCAATAACTAAGATACTAGATATAGTTAAGGGATATTCTACTCCAGTAAAGCTCATTATTTTGTCTGACGGGAAGCCAACTGATAAGAGAAATCTCAACGACTACGAGCCTATACAAGTACCCCCTCACGTTCAAATTATATCCATAGGTATCGGAAACGATTACAATGAGGCTATAATGAAGAGACTAGCAGACAAGGGAGCAGGTTTATACTATCATATTTTAGACCCCTCTCAATTACCAACCTTATTTGCCCAACTAAAAGTATCAGACGTAGCCGGGTACAATTTAGTGATAAATGTACCGCCAGGTTTCGAAGTACTAAACTATGAAATGCCTGTCAGTATACCGATTTTAGATAAAGCAATTACCATCTATGCCGTAGGTAACGTTCCTCCGGGAAATCAGCCAGTAGTTCTTACTGTGACAGGGAGCTACTACGACCCAGCCAGAGGAAGTATAATTCAGATAAATGAACCAATATATCTACAGAGAGCAAGCCATGAAATGGTACAACAACGTATAAACCATAGCGTTGTAGCAGAAGTGAGGTATTTCAATCTCCTCAGACAATACGGAAACGCCCTTATGAAAGGAAATAATAAGGAGGCTACACAGATAGCTCAAGAACTCTTGAGTGCGGCTGAACAGACCAGAAGAGAGGACTTAATAGAAGAAACGAGAAAGTTAACCGGTGATAAGAAAACTGACTTATCTGAAATTACGAAGACGATGAGGAAACAGTAAATAGATGCTTTTTAAATCTTTACTGGTTTCTTAAACCTATGATTAAGTTAACATTTTTCCATGATGTAATTTGTCCCTTCTGTTATATGGCTTCTAAAAGGTTGAAAAAAGTAGTAAACGAGTTTAAGGGAGAAGTAATAGTAAAGCACAAGGCTTTTGCAATCATTTCGTCTTTAGAGGACTTAAAGGCTATAGCTCCTACTGAAGAAGATGCGAGACAAGTATTTCTTAATGAGTTCTCTATTTTAAAAAGATACATACCAGACTATGACCCTGAAAAGGTTATAGGTAAAGGAAAAATAAAGTACGTATGGTCTATTCCTCCTTTGATAGCGTGTAAGGCAGCGGAATTCCAAAAGGGTGATGAAGGACACTGGGAGTTTTTTGATAGAGCACAAGATAAGTTCTTTCTTGAAGGTGAGGACATAACAGACGAAAAGGTACTAGTATCTATAGCTGAGGAAATTGGATTGGACGTTAACAAGTTTAAAGAGGATCTGAATGCTAAGAGGACAAAACTGGCTGTGATAGAAGACGAAGAAGAGGCAAAAGCTATGGGAATTAGAGGAGTCCCTGCAATATTAGTTAATGACACTTGGTTAATAAGGGGGGTACAGGAAGAAAATTACTATCGAGCTGTTATAAAGGACATATTAGAACACGGAGAACCTAAGGAAATAAAGTTGAAAGCTTATTGGGAAAAAGACTAGTATTTTTCTAGTCTGTTACAACGCCTCTAGTCGTTTTAAAAGTGAATTTTGGAATATGAAACAAACTACCAGTACTTTTTACATAGATAACATTTTATCGTGTTATTTTTGCTAAGGATCAAAAGGAAAGCTTATTTGGGTAGAGAATAGATAATGAATCATGAAAACTGTTAAGAACTATATGTCGTCACCAGTATTCCAAGTTGAGGCAAATACCTCAATTCAAGAAGTATGTAAGTTAATGATGGAGAGAGGAGTAGGATCTGTAATGATAACAGAGAATGGTGTACCAAAAGGAATCTTCACTGACAGAGATGCTGTAAAAGCGTTTTCGCTTGGTTTAAGCCCCAATGATGAAGTAAGACTCGCTTCAACGCTCGGTAACCTGATCACTGTGGATGAAGACACGGACCCGTTCACCGCAATTGATATTATGACAAAGAACAAGATCAGGCACTTACCAGTAAGGGATAAAAGAGGGAATATAATAGGAATGTTTGCCATAACTGATATCTCAAAAGTAATGCACGATATGACCTCTTAACTTAAAAAATTCCAGTCGAAAATATTTTCAAATGAAAATAGTAACTTTGTTACCGTTATCAGCTAAGAATTTGAAAGAGGTAAATGAAGCAATAGTATCATCTTTAGATAATAACAAACATAAGTACGAAATTTTCTCTCTTTCTTACCAAAGGATATCCTTGGTGGGCCAAAGTAGCTATGATATGATCTTTTCTCCAGAACTTCTTGAGGGCGAAATGTCCCTATTACACCTTCTTTCTCCTTTAGTTATCAGGACAAACTCATCCTTATCTTTTCATACTCCACGACTTAGGCCTCCGTTAAAACTCGAATTAAAGGGAAAGAGTCTGTTGATCGGTTCACCTCTAGTTGAAGGGTTAATAAGTGTTACTAGTCATGATTGCTTGTTGAGTACAGACGAGGAGATCAGGGCTGTTTATCCTTTACCATTTAGAGATGAAGTATTCGACAACGTAATTCTTTCCGAGATAATGGATTATGACTTAGTGAAAGAAGCTTATAGAGTTACTAAGAGAGGAGGGAAAGGGTTTATCATCGTTCCCTTTTGTGTAGACCCTGTTAACGCCCTTAAGGTATTGTCAGTAAAGTTTAGAATAATCAACGCTATAGCAAAGAACCGCTTCTGGATTATTGAAGGAATTAAGAGTGACTCAAAGCGCGTGTAACTACCTACTGAAAATCTCGTCTTTTGGGGCTTGGATGTCAAAGGCTTAACCACCTCATTTCTTCGGCACCATTTAGAAAAAGAAAACATTTTTAATTCATGTACAGTTAGCAATACTAAATGGTCAAAGTATACAAGTACGGAGATTATTATTTTGCAGGAGTGAGTCACGTTATTCCAGGTTATTTGCAAGACGTAGTTTTCGTTTATAAACAAGGTAACAACTGGACTTCAATAAGTGCTGAGAAATTAAGAACTAATAATGGGTCTTTAATACAAATAGCTGAAAGAATAAAGTACGCTACTCACGAAGACGATATAGAAAAAGCCGTATCAGAGTTAAAAAGGATGGGGATAAAAATCGAGGAAGTAGATAAATCGCCTTTTCCGCTAAAGATCTTAGAAGGGAAGAAGAAAATACAAGCGGAGTTCGACTAATCCGGCCCAGATTCAGTCATCATTTTTCAGTTCCGCAGAGACTCTTCATCTCGATGTAGAGGTTATTCAGGGTTAATTAACAGACCTTTAAGCCTTGTTTGTTTTAATTCATCTTCGTTTAAATATAATGAATACGAGATTTAAAACCATGTCAGTATTGTTTAAGGAAGGAACTCAAAGAGAGAGTGGTGTAGAAACAATAAAGTCGAACATTTTAGCAGTTAGGACATTAGCAGAGATGTTAAAGACTAGCTTGGGACCGAGGGGTATGGACAAGATGCTAATAAGTGGGACTTCTGACGTCACCGTAACTAACGATGGAGTTACGATAGTAAAGGAAATGGATGTTCAACACCCAGCAGCTAAGATAATAGTAGAGGCTGCTAAAGCACAAGATACACAAGTTGGTGACGGTACTACATCAGCCGTAGTACTAAGCGGTTTCTTAGCTGAACAAGCTGAAAAATTACTAGATCAGAAGATCCACCCGGTCACAATTATTGACGGATACAAAAAAGCCCTTGAATTCTCACTTGAACTCGGAAAGAGGTTCGCCCTCAAGGTCGATCCAAATGACAGAAAGATCTTATCTCAAATAGCATATACTGCACTTAGTAGTAAGTTCTTTTCCTCCTCTACTACTTTAAACAAGATCATAGACATCTCAATCGATGCTGTACTGAGCGTGGCCGAGAAAGTAGGAGACCAATACGTAATTGATATGTCAAACATTAAATTCGTGAAAAAGAGAGGAGAAAGTGCTGATGAAACAGAACTCGTAAAAGGATTCGTCTTAGATAAAGAAGTAGCTCATGAAGGGATGCCGAGAAGAGTTGAAAAGGCTAAAATTGCCGTAATAGATTTCGGCTTAGAAGTAGAAAAGCCAGAGATTTCAGCTAAAATGAGCTTTACCGATCCTGAACAGATAAGGGAAGCTTTAGAAGAGCAGACAAAGTATGTTAAATCACTTGTGGATACATTAGAAAAGCTCGGAGCCAAAGTAATCATCGGACAAAAAGGTATGGATGATATTGCATTATACTTCTTAGCAAAGAAGGGAATAATCGCAGTAAAGAACGTAAGTAGAAGTGATTTAGAGAAAGTAGCTAAGGCAGTTGGGGCTAAAATAATATCGTCCATTAAAGATGCTTCGTCTGACGACTTAGGCTATGCTGAAGTTGTAGAAGAAAGAAAAATTGGGAACTCGAAGGCAATATTTATTGAAGGGGCTAAAGACGCTAAAGCTGTTACAGTTTTAGTGAGAGGCTCCAGCGAGATAGTGATGGACGAAATCGAGAGAAGCTTCCAAGACTCAATAAATGCAGTTAAGAACGTTCTCAACTACCCGTACATAGTAGGCGGTGGAGGAGCTTACGAAGTAGAGCTTGCTATGAGATTAAGGGAGGAAGCTAAAAAAGTAGGAGGAAAAGAACAGCTAGCAATTGAGGCCTTTGCAGATGCATTAGAAGAAATAGCTACAACTTTAGCTGGAACCGCTGGGATGGACGAAATTGAAACTATAGTTCAGCTCAGGAACTTACATGCAAAGGGTTATAAATTCGCGGGAGTAAATGTAGAGAGCGGAAAGATAGAAGAAGATATGATGAAAATAAACGTCATTGACCCGTTAGTAGTAAAGGAAAGTATCCTAAAAAGCTCGGTAGAAGCTGTAACAGCATTATTGAAAATTGATGACTTCATAGCAGCAGCCCCCATGAAACAAAATCCACAACAGCAACAGCCTTACGGTTAAATAATTAAGCCGTGAAAGAGTTTTTTATCTATAATATTGTATTATGCCGTTGATGAATAAACTGACTCTCTTAGGAGTTATTCTAATTATCATCGGTGTAATACTATTTGTACTAGATTCGACCGTAGCACCAACCTTAATAAAGCCCTCAGTTAGTGGGAGCACTGTTATCCCTTCTAAAGGAGAATTTAGACTTCCATTAGCTGGAAGTTCTATTACTGCTGTCCAATATAATTCCTCTGGAACGCTACAACTAGAGAATCTACCCAATACTTCCGTTAAAGAGAATTTGTCTCAGGGACATCTAGTAACAGTTGAAAACTTGAACTCAACTCCTAGCTACATCGTATTTTACAATCCGAATTCCTATAACGTGACCCTAACTTACAAGGAGTCAACTGTAAACATAGGACAAGCCGCGACTATAGGAATTCTATTTATAGTGTCAATTGCTTTGTTTATAGTAGGAGTAGTAATAGCAATATATGGGTTTATAAGAGGTAGAAGGAGAGCATAATAAATAATAATATTTGGTTTACTTAATAATGTTCTTTCATGAGGTATAACAAACCCGTTTTAGCTGTGCATGGTGGTGCTGGAGATTGGAACAAAAGGGATAGTGATAAGGCATTAAGCGAGATCAAGAAAGCATTAGAGAGAGGATTCGAACAGTTTAAGGCAGGATCTTCAATTGAGGCTGTGGTCGAGGCTATAGCCTACATGGAAGATTGCGGAATTTTCGATGCCGGGGTGGGAAGTGTGAAGAACCTAAAAGGGGAAGTAGAAATGGACGCAGGGATAATGCATGGTAACACTATGTCTGTAGGTGCAGTAGCCTCTACGAGGGCCAAAAACCCCATCAAAGAAGCGTTAAAAGTAATGAAACTTACTAAACACGTACTACTGGTAGGTGAAAGAGGAGACTTAACACTAAAAGAACTAATAGGTTCCAGCACCATATCTGGCGATACAGTGGGGGCGGTAGCATTGGATAAAGCCGGGAATTTGGTAGCAGGGACCAGCACTGGAGGAATTTCCGGCAAACTACCTGGGAGGGTAGGGGATTCTCCAATACCTGGTGCAGGTTATTACGCTACTGAAAAAGTCGCCGTCTCCTCTACCGGTACAGGGGAGATAATTCTGAAAATTTTACCCGCAAAAGAAGTAGATATCCTCGTTTCAATGGGATTTAGGCTTGAAGATGCTATAAGGAGTGTCATTAATAAAATAACTGACAGATTTGGAACGGATAACGTAGGGCTGATAGGTGTTGACTACAGAGGTTTCGTATCAGCTCATTATAACACAAAAGGTATGGCTAGGGGTGTAAAAGACCAACAAACCCTTCGTGCTTTCATATTTGAAGGGGAACTCTAATGAATCTCTCTATTTAACTGAGATATGGCGTTAATGTTTCTAGGCTGGTATTAAGTTGACCTGAATAATTGAAGACACGAAATCCAAGTCAAGTAATGTATAATTAACTTAACATTAGAGCCTTTTTTCTTATTATTACTTTGTAGACAATTCTTTCCGGTAATATCAGATTAAGAAATACTTAAAATCGACAATAACAAATGCTGAAATACTCTCAGTTGTAACAAACACGCGTCAATTCACTTTCTACTGTTGTAAACTGACAGATCCCTTAAGATCCATGATTAGACTTCTTTATCTCTTTGAAAGGATCATGTTTACAGAGAATGTTTTAATGTGAGCGATTTAAACTAAAATATAACTAAAATATAAAGGTCATATACTCTCTTTTCCTTCGTTAAGCAATATATATCAAATAATATTATATAATCAAATTATAACAATTATTCATGGCTCTAAAGAACAAGGGAGAAGTACTGAAGATCTCTTTCTCAGCATTCTTTGCAGACTTAGGATATCAAGCAGCAGTTGGCGCCTTACCTATATTACTTGTAGTATACTTCCACGCACCAGTAGTCATTTATGGCATTGTAGAGGCGTTAAACTACGGTGGAGGAAGTTTAATTTCTCTATTGGGGGGATACATGGCGGACAAAATAGGAAGTAAAGTCATAGCAGTTACTGGTAATGCATTGATCATAATATTATCATTTACCGGATTAGCCCAGAATTACGTTGAAGCCGCCCTATTATTTGTAGCCGGATGGTGGTCGCGGAACTTCAGGACCCCAGCAAGGAGGGCAATGCTGGCTGAAGTGACCTCTGAAGAAGAGAGAAAGGAAGCCTACGGCATTTTACATTCTTTAGACATAGGAGGGGCAATGCTGGCTGTAACGTATTTGACACTATCGCTCTATTTCAACATATGGATAGGTTATGTGTTGTTATTTACTGCAGTTCCTCTCACAATTTCTACGTTGCTATTGTTGATAGTGAAGGCTGGAAGAAAAGGTACAGCAAGAAGACCCAGAAAAATAGCTCTATTTCTAGTTATTTCAACTATGTTTTTTGGCTTTAGCCAATATAGTTTTGGTTTCCCTATACTCACAGCATACGATTTCTCACATAAAACCTATTTGGCTACTGTAACGTACGGAGTTTTCTTAGGTTTCTCTTCTCTTTTCGGATATATCTTCGGCAAGATAAGACTGGAGAGTTATAAAGGACTTGCTTTCTTAGGTTATTTACTGGCAAGTATTGCTACTCTGGGTTTTGCCCTTCTATCGTCAGGAGGTCTAATCTTCATATACTTGTTATCGTCAATAATGGGGATAGCTGTAGCGTCAACCGAGACTTTCGAACCCACAATTATGTCGAAACTAAGCCCAGAAGGTTTAGGCTCGGGAATGGGTACTCTATCCTTCGGAAGAAGTATAGGACTCCTTATTGGAAATTCGTTAATGGGCTTCTTATACCAAATAAGTTATGTATACGCCTACTTATTTGCGTCAACAATGTCGTTCATTGCGTTCTTAATAGTCGTTTCTAAAGTCAGAGAGGGTTAAACAATCAGAGATTTTTTGTTTAGTATTCTAATAATTAAAGGATTTCAGTTCTTTTTCCATAAAAATAGAATTCCACAATGTTTTAATTATCCGTAAAATATAATTATAAATATGACAGAGGAGTATTCAAGAGATCTTGAAAGAGCAGAAGAGTACGAGCAAATTACAGCTAGAGCAACAGCTCTAGGAAAAAACAAGATGGAATTGAGTACCGGACTTATTATAGCTGCCAGATATGCAGACAAACTTAGGAGAGTTGCTCTAGTAGCTTTCAGTAAAATGGTTCCAAAGGAAGTAATTATTAGAGACATTGCAGAGTTAAATAAACAGCTCTACGACAAGATCGTTAATGAAATGAAGCTTGACAAGCTTAGTGTGATTAAGATTATAGTAGATGCAGAATATGACGAGCAAAATAAGAAGTTAGTATTCTCTAATGTGAGAATTTTAAGGTACTATAATGAAGAAGAAATCAAAAAGATATGTAAGAGTTATGAAGATAAGATAAAAGCACTAGAGGAAGATATTCAGAACTATAAGAAAAAAGTAGTTCAGATAGAACAACTCCTGAAGTCAATGGAGTAAGATAGTTTACTGTTTCTTTTCTTCGCTCTTGCTCTTCTCCTCTTATTTTCTGTTAATACTTCCAACATATTTTACTAATGCATCTACGTTCTCCTTGTGGACACTTTTTCTCCTCTTGTCAATTCTTATACTTAATTTCTTAGCTTGTAGTAAAGTGAGCTTTGCTTCCTTTATTTCGCCTAAGCTAAACCCCCTTCCTTCTTTAGTTTCCTTTCTCTCGTACTTATACTCGAAATGGTAGTTAGGCCTCTTAACGATAGGCCTAAGCTCCATACTAAGATAAATTATATACGTCTCACTTTAAAATTAACGTCGAAGTGAGTTTTAAATAAAGAACCTACTTAAAAACATACATCATACTTTTCTACAGTGTCTGACTAAGCGAGGGAAAAAGCAATCTATGAATAAAACATTGATTAATCTAAGAGATAAGGTATAAATTATCACAACCATAGAAGATGCATACGTAACAATTTAAACTTTCTGATGCTTAATTTGTGAATATTTTATAAATAACAATGAGATGCTCGTCATAGGAAAGTCATGTTATAATCCACTTACGCTTTACTATCGATAAGGTTTTTAAACTCATAAGAGAATGTTAAAATTTGAAGGATTATGTCAATTTCAATAAGAGGTCAGGTAATTTCTACTGAATTAGACAACGGAACTTCGGCAATGGGTCAAGATGTAATAATTTTCAGATATCCTAGAGAAAATATTACCTCAAAATCTTTAATAATAGTGCAACCGACAGAGAAATGTGTAGTGGTGATCCAGGGTCAAATAGCTGCTGAACTACCACCTGGAAGTCATAACATACAGTCGCCAGCAAATCCGCTCTCAGCATTTCTTTCTAAATTCAGATATAACCAACTACCTTATGACACCGTAGTATATTTCATTTCGACCACAAGACATGAAGTTAGGCTAGCCGGTGTTAGTCAAACAGACGACCTTGTACCACTGGAATACGAAGTAGCTGTATATTTTAGAGTCCAGAACCCCTCATTGCTAATAACTAACGTTCAGTTCGGGGCTCAGTTTTTCAGAGACGCTGATCTAGCAGCCTATATATCACCCATAGTAGACCAAGAGGTAAGTCAAGTGTTAAATCACGTGAAGCTAATCGAAGTATTTAAGAAGTTTGGCGATATAACTACTGCCGTAACAGCCGGTCTCAAAACGTTCTTATCTGAGATAGGAATCGAGTTGATATCAGTAAGAATGATAAAGCTAATTCCCCAAGATCCAGAGCTCAGAAGGATCTTACAATTAAGAGATCTAGGTATTGAGATATACGACGCAGTAAGGTTAGGATTAGCGAGGCTTCTTGCCGAGAAAAGCGACCCAGCAAGCGTAAACATGGCCTTGGGCATACCTTATTTCCCAGATTTATCAACAATAGTAGTCAGCGGTGCACCGTACACTACAACCGGAGTAATGCTAGGGACTCAAGGAGGAAATACGCCAGGTGGGCAATCCTCTGGAGGAGGAACTGCTCCGAATCCCTCACTGTTCCAAGCGGCAATAAAACAAGTCTTCGGAGACGTAAAGACCAGTGGGACTAAAAATGATGAACAGTAGGGATCTAAGCTGGAACATAGCTGCAGGTGTAGGTTTTTCTTTCGTATTAACCATAATCATGGCTATTACTGCTGTAGCCGTTAAACTTTTCTACCCTCCGTCGATGATCTCGATCTCACCTATAATATCTCTTTTTATTACACCGGCTCTTGGAATAATTCAGTTAATAGTATTGGCTCTTAGCATAGCCTTTGTAACACCTATCAGGTCGAACTTAATTGTAAAAGAGCTCGGAGGAACTAGAAAATTAGGGTTCTACATAGGGGCAGGTTATTTAATATTTTCTATTCTCCCCTACGCCTTTCACGTACCCTATATTCAGACGTATGTGGGATTAATAATTGCATTTAACATAATTAACGGGGCTATCGGAGGCTTTGCCTCGTCGGTAAGTTAAAAACCTTTTTTACAATATATCTTCTCATGGAGATAAGGAAAGGCGACTCTAGGGCAGTCATTCTCGAGAAAGGTGCTTATTTGTTCAGCTTAACTTTGAAAGGTAAGGAAGTTTTACTTCAAGGAAAGGAGAGACAAACAAGAGGGGGAATGGCGTTATTAATACCGTTCGCTAACAGGATAAAGGGCGGAAAGTACACGTGGAATGGAAAAGAATACTCATTACCAGTCAACGCTGAAGGAAATGCAATACACGGGCTAGTTATGGACAAAATATGGAAAATAGTAAAATCAAACGATACCTCTGTGTCGCTGTCATTAAGCCTTGATTCTGAAGGCTATCCCACTTCGTTAGAGGTTAACACTCTCTACGACATAGACTTTGGCAGTATCCTTGTCAGACTTCAAATAAATAACATTGGTAACTCTGACGCACCACTCACAGTAGGTTTTCACCCTTACTTTATTGTTAAGGGATTATGGAATCTAACCCCCAATAAGGGAAAGAAATGCGTAAGTATAAATAAAATACCTACTGGGGAGATGATTGAGGAAGAGGTAGACGGAACTAAGCAATACGATGATTGTTTTTATATGCCTATCGAGGAGTTAGTGCTTTCCTCTGAGTACTCGGAGGTTAAAATAAATAAGAAAAATCTGGACTATGTGCAAATATACACTACCCAGAACGCAGTAGCAGTTGAGCCTATGAGCGGAGCTCCTGATGCTTACCATAACGGTATAGGTCTTAAGGTCATACAGCCTGGAGAAAAAGTTACCTACGAAGTAAAATTTGAATTGTTGAGATAAGGAGTTATCACCCTATTTTTGACAAGGAAGAGCTTTACTGGGAGCTTGGACTCGTAGAAAAACCTTAGATTTTCTTCCTTATCGTCATAAACTTCGACGTCTCCCTTAAAAATAGAGATTATCTGGGCTTTCCATTCTTCATCCTTCATCTTCATTTCGTCATCTGTCCTACAAATAACTCCATTTACTATAAGACCGTGAGATAGTAGGGAGAAATCAACATAACTCCTTACGGAACAATGCCTAGCCGTTAAAACAAAAACTTTATCCCCTTGTTTAATCCTTAGTTTCAGATACTCAATCAAATCGACATTAGGCTCTGCTAAATAGTGGTATTTAGTATAGGCTAGAGAATATATTGCACTCTTACCGGGACTTTTCTCCTTTCTCACCTGCTCACTTGTTAGTTTCTGACCCCATAATTCCAAAGCTGCCTGTTCCACGCAAGGGTCTGTATTGAAGAGAGTGTTATCGAAATCAACTAAAAGAATTTTGAATGACACTAGCCATCTTGTTCTCGATATTATTTAACTTTTTATTCAAAACTCGTGTTCGTGGAGAATATCACTCTCAAACTGTATAGTTACATGCGTAATATCGAATTTCTTTTTCAATATATCCTCTGCCATCTCTCTCTTCTTGTCTAACTCGCTCAATGTAATATCAGGATTTTCCCTTACATGTAGTGTAGCGATCCTAATGTGATCGCATAAGTTCCAGACGTGTATATCGTCTATTTCCTTAAAAATCGGATTCAGATCTCTTTTCACTTCATTAACATTAACCGGAGAGCGTTCCATAAAGACATAATAAGAATTCTTTAAAACACCAACAGAGAAAAATAGGATTACGGGAATCGTTGAAATCGCGGCAATTGGATCTAGGAAGTAATATTTTGTAAATACTATTGCTAGTCCCGTTACAGCACCTATCAAGTATACTAAACTATCTTCAAAAGCATGAAATAAAATTCCAGTATTTTTGTCCTCATCTTCTCCGCTTTTTACTACTAGTACTGAAATAAAAAGGGACACTAATGAGGAGAGTAAAAGAATGTAAGGGTTATCAGTGACTAGATTAAGAAGGAATATAGCAGCAAACGCAGCTCCTAGAATTGAACCCATTATTACGGTAAAAATATTAAGTAAAGCACTCATTACTTCTAATCTGTGAAGACCGTAAGTATACATTCCATCCCTCTTATTGACTACTTTAATAATATATGCAGAAATCGAGACTACTAGGGCATCAAGTAGTGCATGTATTGCTTCCGTTCCTAAAGTAACGCTCCTACCTACAAAAGCTGTAATAAGGGTTAGTACAAATATTGACCAAAACCCTAGTTCTGTTTTTCTCACAATATTTTATCTCATTGTAATTTTAAATACTTACTTTAGGGAAGTCCAAATGAACTCAATTTTTAATAGTACTACAGATAATTAACTTGTATAATTTTAATTTCTTGTTACACAATTATCTTGTCTTTTTTAATAAATGGTTATATAGGCTTTTATACTTTATATGTAATGATGCCATTACGTAAAGAATTAGGTTTAATTGAACTTGTAGTTATAGGTATCGCGGGAGCAGTAGGGACTGGAGTCCTCTTTAGTTCAGCAGGTATGGCGGCAGTAGCAGGACCGGGTGTAGTGTTGGGCTGGATATTGGGATCGATCTTCTACTTCTTTGTAAGCCTTACTTACGTTGAGTTATCCTTAACTTATCCTGAAGCTGGAGGTCCTTCAAGATATGCTTTGTACAGTCACGGAAGAGTAACAAATTTCATAAACGCCATGGCTGACTTGATCTGGTACCTTTTCATACCACCTATCGAGGCCTTAGCCGTAGTAGAAGGTTTAGATTTCTTTTACCCTAGTTTGATCAACCAACAAACGGGTGTACCTACACTACAAGGTGTTATATTAGGAGTTATCCTACTCTTATTATTCGTTCCGTTTAATTATTTCGGTGTAAAAGTTTTTGGAAGGTCAACTTTAGCTTTCGGTATTATTAAACTTATCATGTACGTTGCTGTAGCTATAGGAGTTATATTCGTATCGTTTAACGTTAGTAACTTCACTTCTTACGGTTTCTTACCTTTCGGAATAGCAGGAGTTTTTTCAGCGGTCCCCCTTGCAATGTTTGCGTTCGGAGGGATAAGAGTTTTACCGGATTACGCTGAAGAGACTAAAGACCCAGATAAGCTTAAAGAAGGAATAATCTTGACGGTATTAGGACAATCCCTAATTTATGTACTGTTCGCAGTTGCATTTGTAGGAGCGATTAACTGGATCGGACTGGGAATTAAAGAGGGGGATTGGTCCGCTTTATCATCTCTCCCTGGAAATCCCTTTATAGATATTGCTTCATCATATCATGCTAATGCGTTATTATTACTTACGGTTATAATAGGAATTATAGGACCTTTTGTTACAGGCTATATATACTTGGGAGCAGGTACCAGAGTGCTATTTGCTATGGGGAGGTCAGGATACGTCCCGAAAGTGATGGAAGATTTGCATCACAAATACGCAATACCCTCTTGGGCCTTATTAGTCTTTGCGATAGTAGGAGCAATAGTAACGTACATTTCTTCACCATTACCAACGATTTACGGCTTAATTACTGATTCAGTAGTAGCCGGTTACCTCGGGTTTTCAGTTAATCCAGTAGCCATGATGGTATTAAGGAAGCAAGGCATATCTAGGAAAATCATTCCGGGGGGTGCCATCATTGCTGGGATAGCTTTCGCTTCAGCTTCACTGATCGTATTCTGGTCGGGTTGGCCTCTAGTCCCTTATGCGGTCTTACTACTTACTATAGGCTCAGTAGTATTTGGAGTTATTTACAAGATAAAGGAGAACTTCACTAACTCTTTATGGTACATAGTTTATATAGCGTTCCTTACACTAATGTCTTACATAGGGTCTGACGGTGCGTTAAACCTTATCAATTTCTACTTAGCGTCAGCTATTGTAGCAATAGTTTCAGTAGCAGTGTTCTACCCTTGGGGAGTTATTTCCGGCATGAAAGAGGTGAGGACTAAACAGAATTAATCAAGTTCAACTTCTATACCTTTTTCTCATTTATGTTAAACTAATATAACTAAATCTTTTATTAAATAGATTTTTCTTAATATTAGAGTAGACCATTTAAGAAATACTTATTAAAATTTTTTGACTATTTTGCAAAAAATTATAATATAGTATAATCTATTCTTTTCACATACATGAAAGGAGAACGAATGATAATATTACGAGGACTACTGCCAGTCTTTGTCTCATTTATAATCTACAAAAGAGGAAAAAGAGCAAGAGCAGCAGATATAGTAAAAGATTTACAGTACTTATACGGAAGACCTATACCAAAGAGCTTGGTGTTCACGACACTAAAAAGATTGATAAGATATGGAGTAGTTGAAAAAGAGACTGACGGAAATAGAACCTTTTATATTTTAAATGAGGACGGTGAAGTATTTTTAATTAGACATATTGAGATTTTAAAGAATATAAACGTGGTCATACAAAAGGTAATAGGCGAAATGGAGAATAACGGATAATTTTGTTAACTAAACTAAAACAATCGCAGGAATGCCTACAGTATCCTTATCTGCTGTTGTTAGCATAACTGTAACTCTCTCTCCTACCTTTAATGAGTTGAGCATTCCAGAGAAATATATCGTTACCTCATTATATCCCTTTCTCAAGTACGGTGGATTAATAACTTGAGATGTATAGGGGGTACCGTCTATTTGAGCTGACAGTAAATAAACTTGCCCTAAAGAATATAGATGTAACCTCACCATTCCGTTTAGGTAAACTTCACCCACTTTCAAATATTTCACTAAATTTGCTTGAGAATAAGGAGATTGAGTAGACGTTGGCTTATTATTATAGGGAGTGTAATTATATTGAGTATTAGACTCACTCATAATTAATTATTAGATATTTTGAAGCACATTATTAAATCTTATCCGCTTATTCTAAAAGACTTATCTTACCTCATTCACCAATTCATACTTACCGTCTTGTATAATTAAGTTAGCGTTAGTATACTTTTCCTCTGCCGTCAAGATCGCGTCAATATTTCTCTTAACATCACCACCCAGTACGTTGTAACAGTTCCTTAGGTCTTTAATCATCATAAATTTTAACAAGGACAAATCTGGAGGAGAGACCTCATTGCATTCAAACTTAGCTAAATCCCTTTCGAATATTCCTCCCTTTTGGATAAGTAACGCGAGGATTGGATAGTAATAGTTACAATCACCAATTTTTATTGGTTTTACTACCTCCCCTATATACATCATAACGTTTGTCAGGCATTTTTCGTCCCACGCATCTACTTCAATCAGATCGTTAATAATTAACTTTCCGTCCCCTTCAAAGTACTCGACCTTTCTTACACCAAAATACAAAACTTTTTGAAGTTTATCCAAGTCCCAACCATGATATATTACTATACTCGGGGTTTGATTTTCCACAATTTTAAACAGTCTTTTTATATCTTTTAATATAGCCTTAAGGTCAGCATAGAGATGAAGTTCCTTACGCAGGTCCTCGTCGATCACTACCACTCCGCTCTTGTTAATTTTTATCGTAGCTCTTTTGTGACTTACGTCTAGTAAGCTCTTTACATCCTCTACGTCCAACGACTCAGCGGTAATAATTCTTAGACTCCCGACATCTAGTTCCAATTCACCTAACAGTTTCAAAGGGATCTTGAGAGCCTCTGCGACTTCTATCAGCTTGATTATCCTTTCATCAATCACAATAAGAAATGTGAAAACATGGTAAAAACGTTATGTCACGACTTCAGAGTTGGTTACATTGCTTTCCTTTTGTGACAGTAAAATAATTTTTAGTAATCCCCTTACTTTCTCCTCTAAGATAACAGTATCCCCACGGATCATTCTCACAACTTCTAACGTTGATAATTCTACGCTGTCTACACCTTCTAACGATATTTTTCCGTTGGTTATAACGAATCTCTTAGCGACTTTATACTCCTTTTTATCATGCTCTATAACATTGATGAAAGGTAATAATTGTGTCTCCGAGTCAACTTCTTGATTATTCATTAACTTCACCAATCCTATATAAGCATATTCGCCGTAAATGAAGAATAGACCCACCGTGATATTTTTCCCTTTCACTTCCACTCTCTTACCTCTGGGGTGAACATATGTTATATCGTATTCTTTAGCCAAGTTTGTTAACTCTTCTCTTATCATTTTCTCTAGAGTTTTTGAGTCTGTTTCTATGTCTTTAAGAGTATAGGAGTTCTTAACTTTCTCCTTTACACAACTTAACTCCTCACTTCTACAATCATTTACTGCTTTATCAACTTCATTTTTGACGTATTGTAGGATAGAACTGACCGTGTTGAGTTCTTTACCGTTCCACATTGATAGAACTATTGGATATAATTCTTCACTTAGTGGTTTGCAGTAAACCTCTATGATTTCCCTTATATCATCCGCAGTTAACGCACTATCAAGGCTTATCCTACTCTCGTCAAGTCTTCTCCTTATAGCTAGGTCTGTGACCTTGTTATAAGCATCTGTAGGTATAGCCATTAAGACCGGTACAGCAAGGCCTGAATTTATAAGCCTATGAATCTTAGGTAAGTGTGAGTCTCTAACTTCATCTATAAATAACACTACGTCAGTTACTGACTTTAGATCCCCTATAAGTTTAAGCATACCGTCGAAATCTCTCGTGTAATTTATGCAATATAACCTGATCAAGGGATCATTCAGTTTATCGCAAAGACCCTCTAAATGCTTCTCAAAGTTTATGCCTCTAATCCTCTTAAAGAATGTGTAACCGTACTTCTTCTTATCCATTTTCGGGAGTACTATCTCTCTAAGCTTAAACTTGTCTACTTTACTCCAGAACTCGTCTTCTATCTCGTTTTTGCTGGCAAGATCAAGGAAGAACGTGAACATTTTGTCTTTACACGACTCTTCAGCCTTCCTAAGTATCGTAGTTTTTCCCATTCCAGGTTGTCCAATGATCGACGCAACGTCCTTAGAGCTTATTATCTCTAACGATTTATTTAAGTACTGCCTATAGGTAGGGCCTGCTAATACTATCTTATCGGAAGACCAAGTAGTTACAGTTACTTTAGGTATATTGCATATCATTTCCCATTACCCCTCTTTCTTATAATCCCGTAAACTACACCTTTCTTTACTAAACCCTCCTCACCTCCTGCTATGAGGTCGTATAAAGACTCTATATGGTTCTTAAACTTAGAGTAAAATTCTTCCTTAGGTAATCCCAACTCAACCCTTATTGATTGGAGGGAAGCATATCCTAAATTATCCTTTATTTCATCGTAAATTTTGTCAAAAAGGGAATAATCTATCTTAGACTTCTCGTTTACCAGATCTTCTAACCTCCTTAGCTCTTCCTTTATTTCCTTAAGCATATTAAGAATTTGAGTTATCGGATCGGTTTTAACCGGTTCGTAAGCCTTACCACCTCCAACTTCGTATCTCCTTATCAAGCCCTCACCTTCCATTTGCTTAAGAAGCTCCTCAACTATCTCAGGACTCTCTTTTATTTTCTTTTTTATTTTAGAAAAGGCGACGGGTTTGCCGTCATATAATTCCTGAAGAACAGCCAATAGTTGTTCCTTCGTAATCATAATTCTAAGCTTAACTTAGTGTTTATAAAAACGTAGAGGTATATAATACTCTCCGTGTTAAACCAGATTACAATATAATGCCAGTGTCCCTTTCATCTCTCCTGCCTAACGTCAGAAGTCCTACCTTCACTGAGCCTGGCTTAAACTTATTACTAGTGATTACTGACGGATTCACCATAGGCTGTATATTTGCACACATAAATGCCAAACCTTGACTCTTAGCGTTGTCTATGATGTCTTTAATGATAGTGAGGGCTGAAGTATAATGAGTGTTAAAGATTTTGTTAAAATTTTCTATAAATTTCTTCTCATCATCTATAAGCTTTACAACTTCCTCGGCTTGGGGAAACTTTAACGTTATTATAATTTCAGGGTGTTCGTTCCCCTCATGCTCAAGATAGACTTGTTCCCCCTTTACCGTAATTTTGTGACCGTGATGGCTTAAACTGAAACCGTCTTCTAAAGTTATGATGGGTGTGGTAAAAGAGAATAATTCAAAATTTTTTCTAGTTACTATTATCGTCCTATTATTAACTGTTATTGTATTTCTATCCGGCACGTAGATTATTATAGGTAGAGCCACATTCCTAAAAGTCTCATAATCCGTAGATTTCACGCCGAGAGAACTTTGAGAAGAAACCGGAAAAGGTAAGCCACAATCGATCTCATTTATTACCGATGCAAATTCCTCAGCGTTAAATTTGGACGGTATCTCGTTCTCAGGCGGGAGCCTCAGACCTCTTATCAACGTGTTTAGCATATACTGCCTAAATAAAGGCAACATTACATCTTTACCTCTCTTTCCGTGTCTTGTTAAGTGTTTATAGTAGAAATCGATTAATCCCTCCATACTAGTTGTAGCACTCTTTATCTCTGACTTTGTGACGTTAGCCTTATTTATACCGAGAAGATAAAAGTGACTTCTACTGACTCTAATTCCGTTTGCCTCCAATAATTTTATGAAATAAGCGTCCCTTAAAGTTAGAATAAGATCATAAATAAACTTCTCTCTATTGTCGTCGTATACAAGCCTGAGAATATTTCTTGTGAATGAGGATCTAGGGTTATAACATATTCTTTCTAATAATGCATAAACTCGGTGCATATCGTACTTTAACTTAGCACTAGTGATTTCGAATGCTTTTATGGAGAGTTCTGCTATTTTCCTTACGTCAGGCTTTGGCTGAGTTTTATTGTTAAAGAAAATTGTTACTACTAAGTCATTAAGAAACCTCATCAGAAACTCGTGTCTAGCATCTAGTTGTTTAACAATATCTATGTCTAACTCGTTCACTCGTTCGATTATGTTCCTAACAGTGTTTATAACCTTCTCAATCCCGCCTAAGAGGATTAAACTGCCGTCTAAAAGGATATTTACAAATAGATCCCCTAATCCGTAGTAAACTTTACACCCCAACTGTTCCTCCACGAAAGGTATTGAAAACAAGTAACTACCTTCACGTTGAAGTAAAAGACTGCTAAAAGGAATATAATAGTGAGAATTCCGACAATCCGAACTCGTAAGTTCGTATATTGCCTTTGAGAAATAAAATGAAGGGGTATCGTAATTGAATTTCTTTCCTAATAATTTTTCGAGGATTTCTGACTGATATTTTCTAATCTTCTTTACTTGATATTCCTTAAAATTCTTTAATAATAATAAAGATGACTCTGTTTCGTTTCTGTTCACTGTCGCTATTAATTCTTTTAGAAAGTCTAACGTGATTATAGGAGTTACTAATAGGTAAAAATCTCCTTGTTTTACAAGAGTCAAATCTTCTACCCTTATATAACCAACGTCATTTACAAATTCCTTTCTAGATATAATATCTAAATAGTCTTTCACATATTCCTTTATCCTTTCTGGCGGAGCTATAAACATATTTATGAATAATTTCTCTGTACCGCCTACGTACTCAGCTTGTTTACCTACAATATAAACTGGGAAAAACTCCGTAAAGAAGTCTAAAAGCTCTTCGAAGAATATAGCGGAAAAGGACTTATCCAACGTCTCTGTAATTGATTTGGTTCCTACTAAAATGAGGTATTCGTCCGGTCTATTTGGTTTTAACTCTGTTATCAACCGATCTAAGTCATCTCTCAAAGCGTTGAGACAAGTTAATTCCTCACGCTTTCCCTTGTAAGAAACTCTGCAAGGCTTGTATAATGTCTTACCCATATCTTTAAGTTCGCCTTTTTCAAATTTGTACACATTTAGCGGATATCCTGATGCATAGCTTAATATACTCCCTACTATCGATTGATAGAACTGATTATCAAAGACTTTCGACGTAATATATTGCACTCTTATGTCTTGGAATATATAAAATCTTTCTATAAATTCTATCCTGTTTTCCTTAGGATTTTCCATCCTTAACTCAAAAAGAAACTTATGCGTACCGCTCTCTCTTATGACAATCGGGACGTAGAAGGATACAACTACCAAATATTTCTTCCCTTGTATATCAACGTGATACCTCGTTTCATTATTGGGTCTCTTAAGTTTTATTTTCCTCGTAGATCTTGTTTGTGCTACACTTTCCGTTTGACCCTCCAGTTTAAAGTATAACCTCATTTGATCTGAGCCGGAATCCACATCTCTTAAGACAAGATAGAATTCATTTGGAAGGTTTACGATTTCAGGAATATTGATCTCTATTTCGGATTCTCTGGGCTCGTCCATACTTGTGGGATAATTAACGAGAAATGTAGACGACATATATACGTTTATTCCCTCTATAGGGATCCTCAACTTTCTAGTAGGTGAACGAGTGTGATCAAAGCTCTTGATAATATTCATAACATACACTCTCAAAAAATAATACTATAAACTTTGTTCACATAGAGCATTCATAAGTTATCTACAGTTCCCCTAATGAACCGAACATCACTTCGTCTCCACTTTCGCAGAAATAAGATAAGGAAGAAGAAAACACTACGTTCTCTTCTCGGTAGAGTTTATAATACTCACTAGGTATACCTTTCTTTTTCACGTAATCTTCGTTGTAAAAATTGACGTAGAGGAGTTGCGGTATGCCTTTCTCCCTAGGGATCCTCAGGATGAATAAGTTTAGTGCACTCTTAGTAAACTTCTTCAATTTGTCTATAGACTCTTTACTCAATCCTTCCCTGACGAGAAATTTCCCTATGAGTTCCGAATCGACCATAAACTGAGGGTCTATTCCCAAATATTTCCCTAAAGAAAACTTATCAACACTACCATTGTGAGCAAAATAGAGTAGCTCATGTGGGGTAGACTCTATGTAAGGGTGTGAGAACTTCGAGTCGACTAATTCTTTCTGCGAAGCTAATCTAGCGTGTATGATCACCCAAATCTGACCTTCCAAAATATCTAATATTTTCCACAATTTATTATCAGAAAAGATCGGCAAACTACTTCTGTAGTGAATTAAGGTTCCGCTGTCACTATACACGACTATACCCCACCCGTCACCATGAACATCGCCAGTAATAGGATCCTTTTCTGCAGCCTTTACAAGACAAGAGACATAATTTTTCAACTCCTCCTTGCTTTTTCCCTTATATGCAAGCATCCTACACAAAGCTAATCGTTCATATTAACCGCTTAGTCGGATTTTAATTTACCTTTAATTCTTCAACGAGTGTGAAGACCTTATTGTTTGTTTACTGTAAATAAGATCCAAACTTTCGGTTCAGCCAAAGTGGGCAAATAAGTTAAAAACATAAAAAGTTACTTAAACTAACCCGCTGGTAAGTACAACGAATCCAACAGAATACAGTATTGCAACTGCTAATCCTTTCAGTACTTTTTTCGATACCCTTTTAGACAAATCCCTAAATACAAATAAACTCCATAAGAAACCCAGGAAACCCCCTATCAATCCCAACGCACTACCAGATATTATCCATGCACTCACAGAAAATATATCGACTTCCAGTCCCTCAGCTACAATACCGATAAAGGCGAGCAGGAAAGCACTGTTCGGTTCAGGATAATTGTCCTCATAAAGGAAGTAGGTGGCTAAAGACACGAGTAGAAGTCCTAACAAGAGTTTTATATAATATTCTGTTATATCGGACACTAGAATAGGTAGCATGATGAAAGTTAAATACAACATTAGTGTAACGACCAGAATACCACTGATTACACCCATGTTAGCCTTAGCTTTATCTTTCAAAGACGCTAGGCTCCAAAACATACTCATTTCAAATCCTTCGAAAGAGGAGGGAATAAAAGAGGCTAAAAAACCTACCTCATTTATATCCACTACTTCCCACCTTATTACCAGACCTCAACCTTAGTGCTCCCGCGGCTAAGAATCCTATTAGACCCGAGTATGTATAGTAGTGAACTACGAAAGAATACATCACAAATGATGAGTTATAGTATAGAGCTATACCGGTAACTAATAACATTAAAACTAATGATAAATCTAGTAGAAGCTTTCTCTTAGACCTTATTAAAAATGACGTTACTATCAACGCAAACCCCGTAAATGTCATGGGAAATAAGAATGAGACTGCAGGGGCTGGGTACACTTGAGCGTAAGACTGTCCTTGAGATACCTTAGCTATAAAACCGTAATGAACCGGGTACTGTAAAGGTATTGGATAAGTCCAGTTATTAGGCGTCAAAATTATTGGAGGCCTTGGCTTCGAAGAGAAGTTGAAAGCTTGTAAAATACCTCCCACATCACTATTCTCTACCCACTTCGTAAGCCATGGTAGATGCCAATTATAGTCTATAAACCCCAGAAGAGTATAACCGGAAAGCGTGTAGTTGTCTACCCATGCCTCTTTAGCATAAGGGGATATTATAAGCAAAGGAATCCTTTGTCCTAAGCCCATTGTGTTAATCGCAGGCGGGGTGATTTGGTCGTAATAACCTCCTCCTTCGTCAAACGTTATGAATATTACTGTTGAGTTCCAATAAGGGCTCTCCATTACTTGGTTTATAATGTTACTAAGCTCTACAGCACCCTTAGTGACGTTGTAAGGCGGGTGCATGTCATACTTGTCAGCGTTACATCCGATTAACATAACCCAACTTACTGCCGGTAGTTCACCGTCCTTAAGGTCGTTAAAGAACGTAGTTAGGCCGTGAATGTGGGATTGATATTGTTGAATCCCTATAAACGCGTTTAACGGCCAAGGAATACCTCCCTGATAATCATAAACGAAATAGTCCCACGAGATACCGTAAGAGCTTAGCTGATAGAATATTGTCTGATTAATTGGAATTACATTAGAAGCACTATCGGTAAAGAAGTTAGGAGGTGCGCCGGTTAAGTAAGCAACCCTGTTAGGCTCCGTAAGCCCTAATACCGGAGCGTAGTAATTATCTGCCAAAACATATTCCTCAGCGTAATCCCATAATATCCCTACCTGCTGATAGGAAAAGTAAGCCATAGACTGAGGACCAGAGTAATAGACAAAGCCTATCGGCTTTCCGAACCAATAATCCCCGTGATATGATGACCAACCTTCGTAAGGGTCTATCGTATCCCATGAATTAGCATAATAAGGATGTGATACACCAGCTAACGGAAACCAAGGGACGTTGGGTACCGTGATATAACTCAAGACTCCATTTTTAGACTGTTGTAACTGACTATAGTTGGTGTAAAGCCCTTCGGGCCACATGACAGATAGAGTAATGTTATTCACTATAGGAGGCCATCCAAAGGGATATGTACCGAACAAGTTGTCAAAAGAGTGGTTTTCTTCGATTATGATAATGACGTGCTTTATAGGAGTAGCAGTAGGGGTCTCTGAAGAAGCTATTGGAGAGAGTAAAATTAATACTACGAAAGATAGCATGATTAAGTCCCTAATTATAGATTTCATCAGAAACACCTAATAGATATTTTGAAGGTAATTTATAAAGTTGCCTAATAAAAAGACTTACAATCCTACGTAAGGTATCGTCCTACCGAAACCGGTTAAATTCGCAACAATATCAACGATGATTAATAACACTATCACTGCAAACATAATATAATCCAGTTTACCAAGAGTTAGATTAACTAATGACGTCCTGCTGGGATAAGCCCTGAAACCTCTAGTATCGGCTGAAATTGCCAATGTTTTTGCTCCCCTAAATAAGTACACTATCGCCGGGACTATAGCCATTATTCCGGCGTAAAGGTAATAAAATACCCTTAGAATCCTTGGCTTATTATGACTTAACCCTCTAAGTAACTGCATCTTTACGGAAGTATCTAAAACTTCGAAGATCTTAGGCACTGTCCTGACACCGACCATAACGGAGAATGTAATGGGGAGTGGGACCTTCATCTTGGTGAACATCCTAAAGATGTCAGAAGTTGTAGTTGTGAGAATTAAAAGAAGTGCTGAGACTAGTGTTGCCGTAACCCTAAAGGATGTCTGAAGACCGTAAATCAGCGCTTGCAAAGTGAGGACAGGCTCGTAACCCATATAAGTGAAATAACTCGGCCACACCCATACGGTTTCGTAAGATGAAGGATTAGGGAATACCAACTCGAGAACGCTAGTGGGAGTATAAGGAGCTATCGCCCACGTAGAGCCTATAATTGTAGAGAACACTAAGAGTATTACGTAAAGGAATTTCTTAAGACCGTTATTAAGAGTTAGATAAAGAGGAAGTATAGCTAGAGTTAGTAGACCACCTATCCACCATATAGTAGTTGAAGCAACAACCATAACCACAACTCCGAAGACCAACTTTGTAATCGGATTTAATTTGTAAAGGAATGTACTTCCTCTCTCAAACCTGGTCAGCTCGATAAAACCCCTAAGACCTATCGCACCAATTATTATTACGACAGGTAATGCTACACCATAAAAGAACAGAAACCAACTTATCACGTTTTGAGTTAGGGGATTTTCATAAAGGAAATTCCAAGGAACCATATTTCATCACCAAATACTCTGTGGGAGGATGAATCCCAAGCCCTTCTTTGGAAAATATTTCCTCCGGTTTATCGTCAGCAACTATCCTTCCCTTTTCCATAACCACCACTCTATCACAGAACTTATCTACGAACCTTGAGTCATGCGTGACTATTAGGAAGGAAAATCCCTTATCTCTCAGGTGCTGAACTTCTTTTCCAAACATCTCTCTGTGATACCAGTCTTGTCCGCTCGTGGGTTCGTCCATTAAAAGTACTTTAGAACCAGATGCAATAACTGAAGCCATAGCCACCCTCCTCCTCTGACCCATCGAGAGCATTAAAGGGTCTTCACGCCTTATTTCGTATAAAGAAAACATCTTTAGAATCTCGTCCAGCCTCTCTCTACTATAAATACCTCTATTTTTCATAGCAAAAGCAACTTCGTCTTCAACCGTTCTTTTTATAAACATCACGTCAAAGTTTTGAGGTAAGTATCCAATGTAAGCACCCCTTTCCATAATACTCGATTTGCTCAAGTCCTTTCCCTCTACTACCAGCTTTACCTCTGACTTCAAATTACGGTCTAAAATACCCATGATCGCCTTTAACAGAGTAGACTTTCCGGCACCGTTCTTACCCATTAGTGCGGTTATTTCACCCTTACGTAAGGTTAAAGACGTGTCTACTATTACCTTACTTGACTTCTTGTCCCAAACTTTCACCTCTGCATGTAAAATTGTGCTGTCCCCTTTCATCCTAGGTGGAGGTATATAAACGTAATCTTTAAGGGATTTATGGGTTCCTAAGTGTGAATAGTAATCCGGTACTTCCACCCCGGCCTCCCTTAAGAGGTGAACCTTATCGAAAAGCTCCTCTTTTTTAACGTCAAAAACTAACCTGCCTTTTTCTACTAAAACTACTCTATCAACATAAGGTAAAACCCTTTCCAACTTATGTTCAACAATTATTAACGTCCTTTTCTCCTGCCTGAACTTCTTTACAAGGGAAAAAATCTGAGCCGTTCCCTCAGGATCGATGTTAGAGGTGGGTTCATCGAGAATCAAAGCCTTAGGGTTCATGGCCAAAACTGAAGCAATGACTGTCCTCTGTAACTCACCTCCAGAAAGCTGTATCGTCTCCATATCTAAAAGTTCGTGAACTCCAGTGATCTTTGATGTCTCGATCACTCTGTTCATTATCTCTTCGGGGGGTAACATCAGGTTCTCCGGACCGAACGCAATTTCGTCTATGACCTTGTGATTAAAAACCTGCATTTCAGGGTCTTGTAAAACTGTCCCCACTTCTTTTGCAATATCGAAAATAGGAGTCTTCCTCGGATCCTTACCGAAGACGTTTATTTCCCCTTTTACATTAGCAGAAATCATATTAGGGATTACGCCATTGATTACGTTTATAAGTGTCGACTTACCGGATCCAGACTTACCCACTATCAAAATAGACTCTCCTTCCTCTACGTGAAAATCATGAACTACCAGAGACGGTTTGGCTCTACCTGTATATACCACCTCTACGTTTCTTAGCTCTATTACATTCACTGTCCCACCGCCCTAGCTATGTAATATGCTAAAATCCCACCTATAATACCCATTATAATATCTCCGGGTAGGAATGCTTGAAGATGAAATATTATTTTCCCCCAGTTGGGAGCGTATGCATATATGAATGGCCCGAAAAAACCATCATAAAACAATGGGTCTGGCAGTGCCCATAGAGCACCGACTATACCGCCCTCTAAGGCAGCTAATACATTTGTTCTACTCACAGATACAGCATATGGTTGGTCTACTTCTTTTGGAGTATAACCAATACCGAATATCTTTCCCTTAGCGAACACTATCATTAAATCAACGAAAAGACCGTACGTTAACGCCTCGTATATAAAAAACATAGGTTCTCCTCCGAAACCATAGTGAAATAGGTCCGATAGAAAACTATATATGAATAACGTTAACATACCTACACCGGGTTTTCTAACCAACCCCGCTACTATGAAAACTATTATTAGTCTTCCCCAGAAACCCACATCAATAAAAGGTGTACTGGGAAGGAACCTTCCTATGAAGCTTCCTATGTAGAACTCCCATACCATTCCGAAGGCTCCACCTATACCTATGTAGACGAGATCCAATGTAGTGAACGCCTTTAAGCCTCCATATTTCTTACCTATAAAGAATACTATTGCTAGAGCTACAACGAAATATCCTACTACAACTTCCCACGGTAATTCTCCAGGTTCATTTACTGCACCACTTATACCGTTAAAACCCATGTTTCCTCGATATAAAGTTACTATCACAATTTATAAGGATATCCTATTTAGACTATATATATTTTATAATTCTCTTTACAACTATGTATTGCTATGATTAATAGATTTTTAATAATGATAATATCAGTCAGACGTATATCGATACAGAATTTAACGTGGAAACTGTTTTAACTGGAAAAATCCTTATATTATTCACCGTCTCAAGTTTAGTGTAAATAATGTGGACGTGTCGCGGCACTGATTGGTGAGGACGCTTGACCGCCTGAACCCTATATTATTGTTTTTAAACCACGTAAGTAAAATATACACTATGAGTAAAGGCACTTACCTGATTAAAAACGGCAATAGGATAACCGTTATAACGGGGAATTATACAGCTGAGTTTGAGGGAAATTCTGTAAAAGGCTTCATGGACTTTCAGGGATTAAAAGTTGAGTTTGAGGGAAAAGTAAACTCTCTGCCTAAAACAGTAGAAGAGGCAAACGAGATCATAAAATCCCTATTCTTAAGCCCGCCTATAAAGGTCAAAATGGGATCCGTTGTAGAGGCTGAAAACGACAAAGTAAAGATAAAGGCTTGGGGGATAATCATAAACGACATTAATTCTCTATTTAATAAACTCTCTGAAATAAAAATTTTCCCTGTGGATGTTAATAAAATTTCTCATTACTATGACCTACCTCCTAAGGTAGTGAAGAATATTCTTAAGGAAAGCCCTTTAGAGGTGGATGAGAGAGCACAAAGGGATTTTATGCACAAATATGGGACCCAGTTGCCCCGAGTAGAAGAATTGGGAGAGTTCAAGGTCATACTTGACGTAGACAAAAACTTTGGTATTGCCAGACTATTTTATAACAATATCTTCATATACTCAGTTAAGGTTAGCCTCTCTACACTTGCACACTACCTTAAACTTAATACCAAGGATTTAATTGAGGAACTTTTATATTCCCTTGAGGCTCTTATTAATCTCGCTGGCAAAGCTACTGGTAACGTGTTACCAGGTGTAGTTGAGGTACATAATGACGGTATCATTAAGATCACGAGTTCTAACGAAGTCGCGGAGATACCTATAAACGATACGAGTAGGCTTAATGAGTTCATCGATGAGCTGAGGAAAAAGTTTTTACTATTAAGTCATAGATAGTGTTAGAAATGAGCATATTCGGCTTAGACGTAAAGAGAATTCATGAGAGTATCAGATCGCAATTGGATGATATATTGACAGAGTCTCATGAAGTGAGGGGAATTTCTAAAGGTTACGAGATAAGGCAGAGATACACGAGAAATATCGACGGTGAGATAGAGGAAATCTTCGTTAAGAAAGGGGATTATAGCGTAAGCCTTTACATAAACTCCAACGGAATATATACAGTAACTATTACCAAAGATGGAAAGATAGAGGCTAAAGAACTCTCACGTGAAGAGTTAGAAAAAATTATCAAAGATATTCTTTCGACCATATCGGGTTAGATCTCCTTACAATCACCGCTTGAACAGTTATAAATATCTTTAAAACCTAATTTATCTTTAGCTATTTCTATATCAGCCTTTACGTCGTCTATTGAAGTTGATTGTAGGATATATGCACCGATTTTATCAGTGGGCCTTGCCGTAATAGGGTAGAAGTACACTTCCGTCTTTTTCTGTGGCCACTGTATCTTCTTTACGTCGATTAACTCCGTCTTGACGTTCTTAGTCACTTCCTTTTTTAACATCTCTTCGTTTATTTTTGCGTTTAATTGTTCTAACTCCTCTAAAGTCTCGAACTTCTGCCCTGAGAAAACATCCACTAGCTTTTCCTTAACGTTTTTGCTTACATTTTCGCCCTTCTTTACGACGTTGAAGACGAGCTTCATTGCAGCACAATCCGTGTGAGGAAGGTATATAACCTCGTCCGGGTTTATCTCCTTAAGCCTTTGTAAGAACTCCTTTACATTTGCACCAGCATTCCTGAAAATTAACGTGTCTTTGTCTGTCCTCTTCAATATTTCATCAGTGAGTCTGTAGTCCATACATGAGACGATAACTCTTTTCATAAGATACAATTACACAAGATGCTAATTAATCAGAAATTTGAAGAATTGTTAATTTTATTTTTATGTATGTTTAAACAATTTAAACATTTCAATTAAAGTTAGTCAGCCCGGGGCTCTCAAATTATTAATTCACTGATCATCTTGGGTAGCGTCATCATCCCTTTATTTTCTCTAAGGGTATCTTGTTTGTTATTTGTCCGAAAACCATTATTAAGATTGACGATATTACAGACGCTATACCTACTACACCGGTAGAGAAAGCTAGACCTATGTGATCCTGCAATAACACGAAGACTATAGGCCCTACAGCTCCTCCTAAGTGACCTATACCGTCGGCAATCCCATAGCCCAAAGTCCTTATCTTAGTTCCTAAGTTTTCAGCAGTATACGCATACATAGCCGGAAACTTAAAACCTTGGAAGAACATGATAGCAAAACCTATCGGCAAAAACATGATTCCCGAAAAAGGCCAAATTATCATAAGAATAGCCGATAGTAGGTTTGCCGATGAAGAAGTGTACTTCCTCTGCAGACGGTCGTTTAGTACACTTGCAATAACAACTCCTAGTGGGTCTCCGTATAGAATATAGCCGAAGTAAAGATTAGAAGGAGTATATCCTTGGCTTGATATTAGTGAGAAGATTGGAGTCGAGAATAACGCATAACCAGTGAAATAACTTGCAAACCAAATCAATGTGAAGATAACTACATCCTTATCCCACCTAAGGCTCTCATACCTTTTATTCTCCCATAATGCCGACTCAGGTAATTTTATCCTAAATAAGAGAGCTATTACTGCCAAAAGTAAACTAGGTAGAAACAATAGTCTCCAAAAATCCTCTCCTAAAAGAATAGCTATAGGAGTTTACTACTAAACTCATCAAGAATCCGCTCATTGTAGTATAACCGACATTCTTCCCCCTTGATTCTGCGCTTGACATTTCTGATACATAAGATGGAACTATAGCTACTTCACCCTCTATTCCTATACCTATTAGAAGTTCAGCCACGAGTAGCATTGCTAGGTTAAGCGATATAAACCCCAGTAGAGAGCCCATACTGATTAGAGCCATAGAACTGAGAAGCCCGAACTTTCTTCCGTATTTACTTGCTAAATAACCGTTTATTACTCCTCCTAGGAAGTAGCCTAGCATTTCAGCTGACAATATTAGTGTTGATGAGATCTCCCCTATCTGTTTTGATGCATAATTTTCGATATAGGGAACGTTAAAAATATCCCAAAAAGTCAAGGATGTTCCTATGGATAAAAGGGCAATCTGTTTTTTCGATAACATAAGGTGTTCAAAAAATCTAAACATTTTTAATCTTTCTTCACGCTCTTATTTTCTAGTTTATTTAATCTATATGAGACAGCTAGACCCATGAGAACACAAGAGGTTGTATATATAATAGTACCTCCTACAGAAGCTACAATGAAACCTAATAAAAAAGTTACCACGATGAGTGATGCAATACCCCCCATAAGACCCTTCATATACCAATGAGGACTTTTATTCCATAACTTGGCGATAAGATAACCGGCTAAAAGACCACCAGAAACCAGCGAAATTAGGTCTAGATATAGCAAACTAAAAGGAAGAAAAATGGGAAGTTCTTGACTATATTTTGTAGCTTCTGTAACATTTCCGTTTGTTGAATTAAGTATTTCATGATAATAATATTGTTGTAACTGAGGTAGTTGTGGATAAATGAATAATGTGTAGTATAACGCCGTTGAGCTAACCGCAAACAGAACCCCGAATATTAACCCCCATTTTAAGCCAGTGGACGTTTTCATATAACGTGATCATCGCATCCGTACTATTTAAATTAAGTAAGCTGAGAAAACTGATGCCTCTACCAGTGAAAATTGTAATTACAGCTTAAAATTCATTATGTCTTGTTACTTTTTCCCTGATAATTTTCGTCTTCAAAATAATCCTCTGAAATCATTTCCCTTACTTCAGCGTAGAGGAATCCGAGTATAATCCAACCCATGAATGCATAGACTATATATGCTTGAAAGCCTGGTATCGAATAAAATAGTACAAACAAGCTAATTACTATCGCTATTAAGCCAATAACAATTTCTGACTTATGTTTACGGGGTCTCTTAGACGCAGTTCTTATCAAGGAAAAATCTGCAGATAAGTGGATGAACAAATTAAACATTCCAGCTAAGGAACCCAGTATAAGGAAAGTCTCATAGAGCCCTAGGAAGTAGCTTAACAAAACTACTAACGCAGTAAAAGTTCCAGCTATTGTCACCTCTGCATATAACGGCTTATCATTTCTCTTCTTAGCTAAAATCTGTGGAAATATCTTATCCTCAGCCATAGCCTTTAAAGTTCTAGAGTTAGCTAAGATATAGGTCATCCCCCCTAAGGTTCCGTCATTTAAAGCTACGAAAGCTAGCAATATAGCTACGATAAAACCGAAATTACCGAGTAAATATTCCACTAAGTTACCCGTGAAATCCATTGAGCCTAACGAGTAAAAGAAAAACGTAGCTATTAAGCCACCAAAAAGTAGTACAGCAATTGCAGCTTTACCAATTTCCTTAGATTTAGCCTCTTCACCTAGAGGTGCAATTGACCCGTAACCCGTAGGTATTCCCAAACCTAAAACTACTGCGTCCAGAACTCCCGGATTGATGGATTTCGGAATCGGATTATAAAATCTCCAGCCAGATTCATAAAGAAAGTAAACAGCCAAACCAGCTATCGCTATAATTTCAACTATTGACATGATCATAGCATACTTAGCTGAAAATTTTACTCCTGAAATTACTAAGGAGGAAGCGGTAACGCATACTACTAGTGCTAAAAACCACTGTTGTGAAATAGGGAAGATCAAGCTATTACCAGTTACCTTGGAGAGAATAGTATACAAAACATAAGCACCGCCAGCCAAGAGTGTCCCACCGTAAGATAAGGCGTAAATAAGGTAAGTCCAACCAGTATTTAGTCCCAATCTAGGTGTTAAGGAGTATAGAGCGTAAACGTAGAAACCTCCACCTCTCTTATACCTCTTCGATAAAAAATACACTACCAGACCGTTAAACAATACTACAAAAGTTGCAATAAGCATGGCAAAAGGACCAGCCAAACCAGCTTCTGCTATCATCACAGTACCGAAAGTAAGGAGGGATATAAACGGGGCTTGACCCCCAAATGATATGAAGAAAAGATCAACGAAAGATAGACTATTATCTCCTTTGTTAAACTCTGATTTGGCTTGTGAGGACATTATTATACAAATTGAGACTTCCCTCTTATAAAAGTAGTGTAAAAACCGTCCTAGTAAATTAGTATATCTCTTCTAATCATTTGTAAAAAATTCTAACTAGAAAGACTTAAGTTAATTCATAGAATTATTTGGTTTTACTTGCTAAGTCCAGACTATCGCATACTATAGCTTAGTATCCTCTCCAAGGCGTGTTGAGTACCATTCTTAAAGTGTTCCTCAGTCCACCTTTCTCTAAGGCTAAAAGGAAAGGTTAACCTAACGTTCCATTTAGAGCAAAGCTTTGTTTCAGTGATATAAATCTCATGAGTTCCTAAAACTGGTCCTTTAAGGTAGTTGATGATAATTCTTTTTTCACCCTCGCGGATCTCAATTTTCACCTTTCCCTTAGATGGGAAAGCAAACCTTACATCCCCTTCATATATACCTTGACTCGTCTCCTCCACGTTAAGCTCTCTCATCCCTTTCCAGAACTCTGGAATCTTCTTTACATCCTTAACTACATCCCATACCTTTTCCCTATCGTCTATTTCTTTACAAATCTCAAAGTTTATCATCGCTTAAGCACCAGCCCGAATTGATAAGGGCTAGGTGAGAATTTTTCAACTAATGAAAAGTCCTTGAAAAATGCTAGATAATCTACCTCACTCATCCTCTTACTCAAGGGAGGTCCCATAGTAGTTTGTTCCTTTTTCCAATCCACTATAATAACCTTCCCTCCAGCCTTTAAAATCCTCTTTAACTCTTCTACCACTTTTTCCTTATTTCTCATGTCATGAAAGGAGTTAGCCAATAAAACAACATCTACACTAGTGCTAGGGAGAGATATTTCTTCAGCTGATTCACACAGAAATGTAGCTGAAGGTGCACTCTCTTTAGCCATTGAAAGTGCTATGCAGTCCACGTCAATACAGTACACTTTCTTGGCTAACTTGACTAATGTCTTACAATAATACCCTGGTCCACATCCTAAGTCGACAACAATATCATCTTTTGTAATATATCTTGGAAGAAAATCATCGGGATTCTCCGGGTGTATAACTAATCTCACAAATATTAAAACTCTCAACGTTTTAAAAATTTTTACCCTAGTATTTTAATCTGAAAATTCTGCAATTTTTTCCAGTTTTTTCATCAACTTAAAGAGATTATCTACCCTGAACTTAAATTCAGACTCACCTTGTGGTCTTGGATGGTATTCTCCGTGAAGTCTCTCACTATTAACAAAGAGTTTGACTATCTCTCCGTCATTAAGCTTATAGGAAAGATAATCTATAAGCGAGAAATAATCTTGATAACTTGTAATTTCAAATCCGAGCTTTATAGCAATACTTTGCATAAGAAACGCTAGCCCCCTCCAATACATCTCTCCTGATTCGACTAGAGCACCTTTTTCTTCTAATTCTCTACCTCGGATTATGTACTCCTTACTTATTGCCTGAAGTGCCCTAACCTTTTCTTCTTGAGACATTATATTAAGTACTAATTTAACGACTATGTCACTAACTGAAGCCCTCTCCTGCTCACCTATCTTTTCAAGGTAGGCGTAAACTTCATCGGGTACTAGTATTTCCTTCATTGTTATTAATTATCTCACCTAGCCTTTTATATACTTCTAAAGCTGAGGGTCTTTTTTCGGGATCTGGAGAAGTCATCTGTCTTATCAACTCTATTAAACGTTTGTCTACGTTCTCCTCAACGGTTAGAATTTCATGGAATTTCACGTAGAACTCTTTTGCCTTTTGGATAGAAGGCATTGGATCTTTATTTTCTTTATAAAGCAGCTCAGCGTCATTAATGAAGTTTATTACTTCCCTAGGATTAAAGGGTTGTCTAGTCAGTAGAGAATACATTGTAGCTCCAAGAGAATATATATCCATGTAGAACTCCGCCCCTTTGTCTCTAAATAAAGCCTCTACCTGATCTAAAGGGCAATATTCGGGAGTATATTGTATGAACCTCTCGCCTCTCTTTCTAGCTGAACCTAAATCGCTTAGCTTAACTTTTACTTCTCCCTTAATTAGATTTTCGAAGACCTCTTTACCTGTCCTCCCCGGATACTTTGAGAACAAAATATTTGATGGTTTTACATCCAGATGTACGAAGCCCATTTCGTGGATAGATTTTAATGCTTTAGCGATTTCATAGCCTATTAACGCTACTATCTTCCACCATTGGTCGGAATAATATACGTTATTATCGCCCATAAGGGATTTAGCACTACCTCCTTCCATATACTCCATAACCAAGATCGGTGGTTCTTTCATATAGGACAACACGTCACCTGAAAGAATCTTTTTCAAGCTGAAAGAATCTATCTTCGCGTCGACGAACCTAACTATGTTCTCGCTTCTGTTAGACAAGTCCCTCAGCTGTGAGTACTCGTTTACGAAGTCATAATAACTCGCGCTAGATGTAGATGGAGGCATAAGTATAGGAATTTTAATTGCGTATTTTTTACTATCTTTTTCACCTACTAAGACGTAGGCTGAACCTCCTTTACCTAAATAAGATGTTATCTTATACCCGTAAAGTTCCTTCCCTATCCATACTTCTGGATCCCAATTATATTTTAAGTACTCTAGTTTTAAAACTTCTATTTCTTTCATTATATTAACCAGTTTAGGCGAAGGAGAAATTTCTAAAGCTAACTCACCTACTTTTTCAGCTAGGTTGACGTCTTTTTCCTTTACAAACCTTAGATAATTAACCACGTCTTTCGTCGGGACTTGTTTCAACTCAAAGAAGCATTCAGCTACTTTCTTGTAATCCACTTCTAAATAATTAATCTTATAAGGACAAAATTCCGGTAACTTAACTACAGCGATACATAACTTCATATCGACCAACTTCTTATACACTTCTGTTAGGTCACCCTCATATATGAAAGAAGCTCTTTCAGCCAACCTTAAATCGTTTCTCTTAAACGCTTCTATGATGACATTAGCTAAATCCTGCTGTGAAAAAACAAAACTCGTACTAATCGAGCCGGAAAGACCGAACATTATGGATATAGGTGAGACAAATAAATACGCTACCGCACTTCCTACAGTGACACTTACAATCGATATGATAACATTAATGTACCCGTGCATTAAGTATTCCTTTCTCATTAGATAGAGTACAAACGTGATAATTACTACAGCGTATGCAAGGTAAGCATACTTGCTCAGGGCTCCAAAGAGGTTTAACGCCCAAAGAGAAGGAGAGATATATGTGGAGTAGAAAGCTAGAAACAGAACTTGAGTAACAAAGTAAGGAATAGCTAAAGTGAAAACCCCACTTGGGTCAAAAGGTCTATTATAGACTGATAATATTAGTCCAGCGGATACCAATAAAGATACCGGTAAGAAACCGTTAAATAACACAGAGAGTAAAACAACAACTGCAAAACCTATTAGAGGAGAGAGCCTATTCTTGAACGAGAGAACAGAGGAGATTAGTCCTAAGATGGGAACGAGTAGTCCGATAACGTTAACACCGGAGACGAGAAGAGTAAACACTAAACCTGACAGAATAAGACCTATCCCTAAGGTTCTATAGCTAGGTCTTATTCCGAGAGCTACGATAGGTGGAATAAACGAGACCCCTAATGTGAATGAACCCCCCTTTATTACGTAGAGGATTATAGGTAACGCGCCGAGATAAATCAGTATCTTGCTAACTCTATATAAATCCATAGGCAAAATGAATGAAATAAGGTATATAAATTTTCGCATGAATTATTACTTATTTTCTTATTACTAAAATCACTTAATGAAAATCTATTGATTTATATAATTACTGGCGATTTTCCAATAAATGCATGATTTATGTAATCCTTTGCTTTATTACTTCCTCTATCTTCTCAGGCTCCGGTATATCTTTGAGGATCTCTACTCCTTTTCCTCCCTTTAAAACTATGTATATAGAACCACAATTAAACTTTCGTGCTAATAGACCTTGGGATAGAAATCCATCCTCGATTTCACTATATTCTATCCTCTTTGTAGAGAGAAGGTTATGAACAACTATATACGTCTCCCCTATTTCATAGTAATTTAAATACTTAAGCGAAGAATAAGACAGTAAGAGAGAAAAGGAGATCAGTAAGAATTCAATAAAATTCTCTATCTTGCTCACATTCAAAAAAATAGAAAAAATTAAAATTAAAAATGTCCCTTTAACTATTGTTTTTGAGATTTTTGGTCTAACAACCAACATGCTACTTTTCTACCACCGATCTCGAAAAGTGGAGGCTCCTCTTTTTTGCAAATATCCATTGCATAAGGACATCTTGGATTAAATCTACAAGCCGGAGGAGGATTAATTAGCGAAGGTACTTCACCAGAAGGCGGAGTTAGTGCCTTCTTAGACAATGTTGGCACTGAAGAAATCAAGCTTTGAGTATAGGGATGTTTAGGTGAAGATATTACTTCCTCTACTTGCCCTATTTCAACCAACTTCCCTGCATATAAGACTGCTACCTTGTCGGAAATGAATTTCGCCACACTTATGTTATGCGTAATAAACATATACGTTATGTTTTTCTCCCTCTGTAATTTAACCAGAAGATTCAATATTTGAGCTTGAACTGAAACATCTAAGGCAGAGGTAGGTTCATCCAACACTATAAATTCAGGAGACGTGATTATAGCCCTAGCGATAGCCACTCTCTGTAATTGCCCACCTGATAGCTCTCTAGGATACTTATTTGCTACGTATTCATAATCAAGTCCCACTTCTTCTAAAGTGTTTCTAACCGCTTTCAGCCTTTCCTCTTTTGGTAGTCTACGTGAGGCCTCCAAGAGAATATCTAAGATTTTCATTCTAGGATCTAAACTCGATGCCGGATTCTGAAAGACCATCTGTACTTTTCCTCTAATTTTAGACAAATTCTCCTTAGTTACTCTTTCCCCTTTAAAGTATATTTCCCCCGACGTAGGAAGGTCTAATGTGGCTAAAACCCTTCCTAATGTCGTTTTACCAGAACCCGACTCACCTACAACTCCCAATACTTCACCGCTGTAAATCTCAAGGCTAATATCGTCAAGAGCTTTTACGTAAATAGGTTTCTCGCGGAAGAGTTTTTCTATTAGCCCAACCTTTTTTATCTCAAAATACTTCTTTAAATGCCTCACTTCATATATAACCTCTTTACTCATATAACCAGCACCTCACCTTTCGTCCTTTTACTTCAACCAACTCTGGTTCTTTCATCTTACATTTCTCCATCACCCTATCACATCTAGGGTTAAACTTACACCCCATCGGTAAGACTAAAAAGGAAGGAGGAGAACCTTCAATTGCTTTAAGCCCTCCGTCTTTCTTAGTTATAGATGGTATACTTGATATTAAACCCTGAGTATAAGGATGCAAAGGACTTTTTATCACATCTTCTATGTTTCCATCCTCCATTATTCTTCCTGCATACATCACTACCAGTCTGTCAGCTATAGCGTAGACTAACGATATATCATGAGATATAAAGATTATAGAGATCTTCTCTTCATCCCGTAACTGTTTAAACAATTTTACTATCTGAGCTTGAATAGTTACGTCCAAAGCTGAAGTAGGCTCATCTGCAATCAGGATCTTAGGTCTCAATATTAGAGCCATCGCTATTACGACCCTCTGAATTTGACCGCCAGAAAGTTGATGAGGGTATTTCTTTATGAACTCCTCAGGATCAGGTAACCTTACGTCTTTTACCGCGTTTAGTACAATTTCATTAGCCTCTTTTTCATCTACTCCAGGCTTCTTGACTTTTACAGCTTCTAATAACTGATCTCCTATTCTTTTTACTGGATTCAGACTATTAAGGGGATTTTGAAGGATCATGAATATACCAGTTCCTCTTACCTTAGTCATCTCCTTTTCATTCAATTTCACGAGGTCTTTACCTTGAAATATTATCGAACCTTTTTCTATAAATGAATTAGGAGGTAATAACCTTATGATAGCGTGACCAAAAGTGCTCTTTCCAGAACCAGATTCTCCAACTATTCCTACAATTTCTCCTTCCTCTAGCGAGAAGTTAATATTATGAAGTACTGTAAACTTACCTGCTAACGCCTTATATCCCACACTCAAATCATTAACTTCTAGTAAGCTCAATAAACCACCCTCCCAGAGATTACGTCTTGAATTCTGTCTCCAAGTAATATAAAACTGGTTACAATGATCACAATAACTAGAGATGGAAATACTGGATACCACCACGCTTGCGGTAATTCTTCAACTCCGTGAGACACCATTGAGCCCCATTCTGGAGTGTTAGGATTGAGCAATCCGATTCCCAAAAACGTTAAAGTCGCGTACGTCAAGATCACGTTACCGAAGTCAAGAGAGGCATAGGCTAGAACAGCATCTATTACATTATGGACAACGTGCTTCGTGAGAATCTTCAACCTACCTAGACCAAGAAGTTTTGCTGCGTCAATATATTGCATGTTTTTGACTACTAATGTTTGACTCCTGAAAAGCCTTGCATAAGTAGCCCACCACGGTACCATTAAGCCTATTATTGCACTAGTAAAAGACTCTCCCAATAAGACACTAACTGCTATAACTAAAATCAAACCCGGTACTGCCAGAAACACATCAGTTATTCTCATTAGTACTTCATCAACAATACCACCGAAATATCCAGATAATATTCCTACCAGTCCCCCTATTAATATAGCTGATAATACTACAATCGTGGAAATCTCAGCATCAGAAGGAGTTGCATACAAAACTCTTGATAAAATGTCCTCTCCGTTAGAGTTAGTGCCGAAAGGATGCGCAAATGACGGAGGTAGAAGAGCCGCTGACGAGTTGTACTGGAACGGATTATAAGGTAAGAACATATATGAAAGTCTTACGTAAAGTATTTGTCCCGAGGCGTACTCCAACAGTCCCTCAAATAAAGACCATATGTAATAAGCGAAAAGAATTATGAAAGCTACTAGTGCAGGTTTACTTCTCAAAACTAGCCTTACTGTCTTATTCGTCAAAAAGAAAACTAGTGCTAATATAGCTACTGAGATCGTTATACTGAAGGTCGAGAACAGGACGTAAGGAATTAATGATAATATATCGAAATGAACGGATTGTAGCGTTCCTTTGTTTGCATAATGTAGGTACACTCCTATGTTTATTAAAAGGTAAAGAGCTAATGCTATTATAACAAATCTTCTCCACTCCTTTCTGAAGTTCATTGAACCTTCACCCGCGGATCTAATATACCGTAAAGAAGATCCGCTACAAAGTTGGCTACTATTACAGCAATTCCGACTATAATTGTAAAGTCTAGAACAGCAATATAATCTAGGTTCTCTATTGCTTGAGTTATGTAATATCCTATGCCCTGATAACTGAAAATGTCTTCAACCAGAACCGCCCCAGCTACTGAATAGCCAAAGAAGAGCGCTATTAGGGTTATTACTGGAATTAGACTATTCCTTAACGCAATCTTATATACTACATAACGTCTTGTGAGACCTTTAGCTAAGGCTAGTTTAGTGTAATCCGATTCCATAGAGTCTATCATTGTAGCCCTAGTTACTCTTGTGAACAAGCCGAACGTAATTATAGCAATACTTAAGGAGGGTAGTATTGCATGTCTAACAGCGGATATAAAGAACGTCCAGTCTCCATCAATTAACGCGTTAAGTATTGGAAAGTCTGTATAGTGGGGTGGACAAGTGAGCAACTCATTTACCGGTTCCCCTGCAGGTAACAAATTTAGATAGTAAGCTATCACTAGTTGCAAAACAATTGCAATGAAGAAGGGAGGGGAGGCCCACGTTGTAATATATAACCCTTTAATTGTTTTGTCCTTCCATGTCCCCCTTGATGATGCTGCCACTGCCCCACTGAGTAGTCCGAGGATTGCCGCTAAAATATCACCGGGTATCACTATCTGAAGACTTATAGCAAGTTTAGGAATTAATAACGACAGTTCTGAAGTCTTATATATAGGATCTACACCCCAGTTTCCAGATAATATATCTTTGAGATAGTTCACGAACTGGACGTAAAGTGGTTCATCCAACCCGTACTCCTTTATTATTTGTTGAATCTCCACAGGAGGGGCATGGGGGTTACCAGCATATATTCGGGCTAGTTGTGCAGGATTTGGTGCTGCTGCATGGATGAGGACGAACACGAAAAAGATCAATAAGAGTATGGTGATAAAGCCGTTTATCATTCTCTTTATAGCAAATTTTATATAATCCGTCAGCATAAACATAAATCCCTTAAATTGTTTATTAAATTTTCGCATAGTATATGAAAACTAACGAAAAAGTTAATTATTAGTTAAAAAGATGCTTATACTGATTACTATGAAAAGTAAAAAGAAGTTAGGTCTTTCAAAAACTGCTATTATAGGAATAATAATAGTAATTTTAATCATAGCAATAGCAGCTGGAATATTTTTAACAACACAGCATCCTAGTACTACATCTACAACTACAACTTCGGTTAGCACATCAGTAAGCACAAAAACATCAACCTCACCGACAATGGTTACACTTTCGCCACCAAATACAAGTGTACTAATTGATGACTCTCAAATTGCTCCACCAGACGCTTTAGACCCCGCTACAGGTTTCTATGTACAAGACGGTCCATTGTTTACAGCCTTATTCCAAGAGCTAGTCGAGTTCAACGGAAGCAACTTCCATCAAGTAGTTCCAGTAATAGCACAAAACTATACTACAACAAACTACGAGAACTATACATTCTTTATCAGACAAGGAGTATACTTCCCAGATGGAGTACAAGTAAATGCTTCAACCGTATGGTTCTCGTTTTATAGGACTATACTAATAGGTCAAGGGCCAGGAGTTGCTAATTATATAGGACTATTATTCAACTCTACGGTTTACGGACAGACTGGTTATGCAATTCCTTGGGGAGTTAATAATGCAATTCAAAATGCTACTGGTTTACCCACTGCGAAAAACTATACCCTAACAGCTCTTATATTGGCTTCTATACTGTCCCACTTTAATGCCAATAACGCAACTATTCAAAAGATAATGGAGTACCCATATCAGGCTGTCGTTGTTAAAGGACCTTATGAAGTCCAGATCAACGTGTTAGCTCCATACAAATTCTTCCTTTACGATATTGCTTCATGGTGGGGTGCCATAGTGAACCCAGTATTCGTTGATGAACACGGGGGTGTACAGCCTAACTCACCTAACGCTTATCTAGATGAAAATGGTATGAACGGGACTGGTCCATACGTTATAGTAAAAGTTACCAGTGGTTTCAGCACGATAGTCTTAGATAAAAACCCACACTATTGGGCTCAAAACGTATCTAATATACCGGCTGTTGCACAGCCCGCTCATATACCCGTATTAGAGATAAACTACGGTCTATCCCATGAACAAAGAGTAGAGGACTTCCTCACTAACAAGGCTCAGATGAGCTATGTGAGCATAACTTACATATACCAGATACTTAATCAAAGCCCCTACAACTCAATGCCAATTAACGAGACTTTCAGAAACTTCGGATCTGAACCTGGAGTCCTATACATCTCGATGAATATGATGAAGTTCCCCACTAACATAACCGACTTTAGACTAGCGATAGAGTATGCAATTAACTACCAGCAATTACTAAGCATATTCAGTTATCAAGGACAAGATTTAGCAATTGAGTATTTAGGGCCAATTTCCCCCCAATTCCCTGGCTATTATAACCCAGACAACCTAAGTGAATATACTTACAACCCAGCATTAGCAATTAAATACCTAAACGAGGCTGGATATCAGGGAGGCTTTTACGTAGTCTTACCTAATGGTACGGTAATAGGAAACCCGAATGGTCAACAATTACCTACGTTAGACATATATTCATTAGCACCAGTTAATTTATTAGAGCAAGAGGAGCTTACGATAATAACTCAGGATTTACAGCAAATAGGAATAAGCATATCTACCAAGTTCGTTCTACCGTCAGTAACAGATAGCTGGACAACTCCTAACGGAACGCCGGTTATGGTTAACTTGGGATGGTTCCCAGACTGGCCTGATCCAGTATTCCAACAATTAATGCCATTAACAGACGTGCAATTTGGAGGAATATCTGGCAATTTAGCATGGGTAAATATTTCGACCTTGCAGACAATGTATCAAACTTTACCGTTTATAACTAATACGACAGAGCAAGAACATATGGTAGCACAAGCATATAACATTATATATCACGAAGCACCTTACGTATGGTTACCGGTTCCAAGCACTTACTACTTTGTACAGCCATATGTACAAGGATTCGTATACGACCCATTCGTCGGATATTTCTATAATATGATGTACTACTCTAATTCAAGCAGTTAATTTTTTTAATTTCAAATTTAAACATATAATGAAAACAGTAGAAAAGTTATTCTTTTCTAAGGAATTTTAAATTATAAGACAGATGTTCTAATATATGTCTCGGTTCTATTGGAATCGAAGTAAAAAGACCTTTCTTCTCCACACCAACCATCACATTTAAAGTTCTTGAGGTAACGCTAGACGATATGATAAAAGTGTACTTAATCTTTCCCCTTATATCTTCTCGAAGATACTTAATTCCCTCACCTGAAGTAGATATTGTAAGATCAAATTTTTGCAACTCTTCTCCAACTTTTATATTTTTTACTGTTTCAAACGGGTATAAGAATACTATGTATTCATTTTCACTCTTCTTTTTAAAGAGATGAAAATGCCATGTTAAGGGTATGAAGAGCTCTGCTTTCGATAATAATTTATAAACATTTGATGAATATGGTAAATGTTCATTAACCCACATAATTCTTCATCAATAATATTCCAGTTCCAATCAGTAATATAATATCTAGAAGATAGCAGGATATACTTCTGGTATGATAGGCAATGGTTTTCCTAGTAATGGAGCTTTATCAACGTGGGTATAAATTATTAAAAATGTATTAAAAAGGAAGAAGAAGTTTTCTTGTATTCGTAAATATCTCGTATGATGCAAACAAATACAAAGCTGCGTTAAAACCGAAATACCCCGAATATATAGCAAAGATTAAAGACGCATGACCTACAACACTCGAAGCTATTACTGCAGCATTATAACCTACTATTAGATGAACTGTAGACCATATTGCTGCTGAAACACCTACAATTATCCTCAATATCTTTTCATTACGCTTCCTACTCGGTTGGACATTAAGGGGATTTAGAGCTTAAATATTATTAGACTATTTCCCAACTCAGGATAACCTAACTTCATACTCTAAACTTCCACTTTTAACCCTTAACCTATCTCCCTTTTTAACGTTAGTGGGTCCTACAAACACTCCTGAAGATACATAACCGTTTATGTAACCTACCCTCCTCAATAACCACTTCACCATATCATCTACAGTTCCGTAAACATATCTAGGTCTGCCCTTGCCTACTTTATGACCGTTAAGGTAAAGCTCCACTTCCTCGTTGTAGGGAAGTTTAATACCTTCACCGACGAATAACCTACCAGCAGCACTATCATCTGCTACGATCTGGTAAGCCTTCAGATTCCAAGTGTCAAACCTCGTAGCGGGTAATTCAATACCGAGGTAGACACCGTTTACACAAGTTGGATAAGATTCAACAGTGCAATGATCCATCTCGAAGACAATTTCGACCTCAGCCATATGATTCTCGAACCATAACTCCACTTCGCTATCAGTTTCAATCATTGGTTTAGTTAATATCCCATATAACGGTTCAGTGGAACCGAAACGTTTAAGTGTTTCTTCAGTAGTGAGGGATATTTTATATCCTCCAAATCCCTCTGATTGAACTAGCATCGAAGAAAACACGTTAAAGACCCTTTTTGCTTGGGCCATAGTCACTTCGAAGGGTTTAACAGATTTCCTCTCTTGGTATGCTTTATAAAGCGTTTGGGCTAGAACATCTTCCAAAGACATGATATATAGTGATAAATGTTACATCTTATTAAGAATAACTATACATTAATTTTACTTCGAATTATAAACAAACATAATAACTTAAACTTAATTATGCGTACTGATTATTCCTTTATTGTGGGTTGGAAATTTAAGGTCGGTAATAAAGTGGAAGCAAAGAAGTCCATTTGTACCGTTGACGAGTTAGCTGACGAAATAAACAAAATAGTAGGGAACGCTGAATTCTCTCAACAACTGGCTACCAAACTACTGGTTAAAGTCTTCACTGAAAAGAAGGAAACTTTAGAGGAATTTATGCAAAAACACAAAGATTTAGGCCCAGATAAACTTCAGAAGATTATTAACATAGCTAACTCCAAACTTCAAGGTGATCTGTAAGCATACACGATCCCTTTTTCACTCACTTTCACTTCATTTGCTATCCCCATCAATATACTCTTCACTGTTACGGAATTTAGCATTATGTTTGTGATCTCTTTAGATCCTGAAACTAAGTAAGTCACTTCTTCTGCCGTCCTCTCTTTATTGGTTATCAATTCCTTAATTTTTTGAACAAGTTTCAGATTAAATTGTATATTAAAATCTAATAATTCCTCCATTTTCTTTCTATTGTTATACACGGGACCATGAGAGATAACTACTTGTTCTACACCTTTTATTATCTCCTTTAAGGACTCAAGTGTGTCCGTAGCCTTCCAAAAGTCGCTGTAGAAAGGTACGCCGAAAGACTCTAAGACCTTTTGGCCGAAAAAGGAATCACCCGCATAAAGAACTCCCCCTAAGATATAACCAACTTGACCCGGCGTGTGCCCCTGCAATTTAACCTTTTCTACCTCAGTTTCACTGAATTCATCCCTTAAATCCTCTTTAACCAGATCAAAAGTAAAGTATTTATCTTCCTTAGAACTAAAGCCGTAAATCATACACCTCCTACCCATTAAAGTCAGAGACCAGTAGTCTTCTTTAGGTAGATACTTAATTTTCGCATTTTTATCTAGTAACCCGGCAATGTGATCTGCGTGCCCATGGGTTGCAAGTTGAACTTCAGCGTTCAGTGTCAAGTTAGCGTTTTTCCCTCCTTGATCAACAACCACTCTTCCTTGGTAAACAAGGGTGTTAGGACTTCCCGGGATAACTTCAACGTCTCTATTTAGCTTCAATTTTTAGATCCCTCACGTTTGGTTCAACAACACTATAAACTCTTATTGCCTTTTCCAGTTCTTCCCTGGAAGTTGTTAGCGTATGTGAATAAATACCTATTATCTTCCTCATAATATCCAACGAATAGTACTTACTAGCAGAAGAAATTATCATTGCAGCTTCTTCCGGTTTTTCCCTAATCATTTTTATGCCCTCTGAATAAGCTTTGAGAACTTCAGAGGCATTAATTTTTGCATAAATTACGCATTGGGGTACTAAGTAACCTAACGTCTTCATCTCGTCTTCAAAGATCTCCCCTAATTTAACTTCTATCCCTACAACACCTATTCCTTTTCCAGCTTCAGCCATTTTCACAGCCTCATCTGCAGTAGTGTTAATTACCTCATCAATTCCTCTTATAACAGCGTAAAGCCTTGCATTATAATCTGCTAGAGTCCCTTGCTTGATCGTGAAGATCTTTGAAGGCCTCTTAGTCTTATCTCCTATTAAAGAGTACATCCTGATGTAAACTCCTGCAACTATCGAATAGCCCTTTACATTAAGTTTCGCAACGTTAGTTATTGAGTCGAGAACTACTTCACTAAGTTGAGGATTTTCACAACTGTTTCTTAACTCGAATGAGGACTTTCCGCCGCTCAATACTTTATAAACCAATAGAGGGAACGATACCGGTCCGGCAAATGGTGCACTAACTATCATAAAAAATATTTGGCTTAATGACTATAAATATTGTATGCAAGTAGGAGAGACACTAGAAAAAGTATTTAAAGTTCTTCCAGAACATTCTGCATCGTCAATCTCTAGCGGTGCTGTTTATGTCCTTTCTACTCCATGTATGATAGGCTTTATGGAAGACGTTTCTTTCACTCTATCTCAAAAACACCTGGAACAAGGACTGACTACTGTAGGTTATCACGTAGACATAAAACACTTAGCACCTGCACCAGTAGGGGGCGAAGTAAGAGTGAGATCAACTCTTATTGAGATAAACAACAGGAGGTTAAAATTTAAGGTCGAAGCATATTATAAAGACGTCAAAATAGGGGAAGGAATTCACGAGAGAGTTATTGTAAACGAGAAGGAATTCATGGATAGAGTGTCGAAAACTTGATTTTTTAATTTCGAGATGTAGTGTAAACTCTATGAAATCCCTAGTCTTACACGGTAAAGGATCGTCGCCAGAGAAAGTAGAATGGTTAGCAAAACCTTTGCGCCAATTCGGAGAAGTATTAATACCTGAGTTCGAGATCGAGGCTAAAGAAGGTGTTCAAAAAGCTTTAACTTACGACTTTGACCTAATCGCTGGTCATTCTAGAGGAGGCTTAGTAGCTTTAATTGCTGCGGCTTTAAAGGGAAAAAGTGCCATAGCAGTTTCCGCCCCCTCGGATAGGAGAAAACAAAAGGAATACCTTTCGAAATTCCCACCCGGCACTATTCAACGTAAGATATACGAGGACATAAAGAACTTACCTGAGGAGGAGTTAGAGTGGTACCCGTTAAAGTACGCTGACAGAATTAAAAATGCGCTGTTAATACACGGAGAGAATGACGACGTAGTATTGAAAGAGCACTCGATTATTTTGTGCGATGAGATACGTAAATACGGAGGTAAATGTCAACTATATATAATAAAAGGAATGAAGCATTCGCCTCTAGGACAACACTACAACGAGATCTGGAAGATAATAACAGAGTGGGTTAAGGCGAATAACTATGCCTAAGACGGCTTCCCTGATAATATCTGAAGAAAACCCGACATTACCAAGGGACGTTAATTACCTCTACCCCGGGAGGTTTAATATCTTTAATATGAAGTTCTACCCCGGGCACGGTATAAGGAAGGACGAAATGGAAAGGATGTATAAAGAATTAAGCCAGATCAAACACGAAGTCGAAAAGAGCGACGTGATCTTCTATGCTAGATCTTACGGAGTCTTCTTCAAAAATCAGTGGGAAAGAATGAGGAAGTTCTTCTCCAAACCGACGATAATCGCAACAGAAGCGATTATAACTAGGCTCAGGGAGTTAGAAGCTAAAAAAATCTACTTGGTCACCCCTTATAACCAGAGGAGGCATGACTACGAAATAAAGTGGCTTAAAGATTTCGGATTCGAAGTGATTGGTTCAATAGCCCTCGGAAGGACTGGAGGGAAGGAAATAGCTTCTACACCGCATGAACTCACGTTACAAGCAGTTAAGGTAGCTCAACAGTCTTCAGCTGATGCCGTTTACATCGCTTGTACCATTCTTTCTACTCTTCCAATACTTCAGGAAATGGAAGGCAGACTTCCCGTTATTACCGCTTCCGGTGCTATGTTTGAAGTCGCAAGGGAAAAGGAGTTGATTGATTTCTAACAATATCATTAAAAGATCCCTAGCCCACACGGTAAAAACTTTCTCTTTGGGCAAATCCGTAAACCCGTAAGGGTGTAAAACTCGTGACAAATTAGCGTAAATCTTGAGGAGGGAGTTAGGTTTCTTGCCTACCGTTTCGCAAGCTAGAGCTATTAACGCACTAGCTTTAGGCATTGCCAACGTGAAATACTTAGCCTCTTGTTTACAGTATTTACACTTTATATCCTCCTTGCCCTTCTTTTTCTTAAAACCTAGTTCTTTATACAATTCATGGATTGAAAGCGAATATCCATCCCATTTCAAATGTTTTTCACACACAGGTTTCCCGGCAAAATAGATAGTTATACCGTTGACCTCCCTGCCTCCAGCGAACTTCCTTATCCTAGTTAATCCTTCTCCTCCAGACCTAATTATAAAACCGTCATCGACTAGTTTGTGCCACTCCCTTCTCTCCAACGCTCTTTTGTAAGCCTCGGTAGTATTTTTCACAAAGACCGAAAGAGAGGCCCTCTCTATAAGAAACCTGTTATTTTCCTCAGCAGAGTGGAGATAACCGAGTATCGCGGTCTTGTACCCAGCCTTCATGGCGGTAACCATGTCATCACCGAATAGAACGCTATTCAGTCTCTCACTTTCGTCAATAATTATTCTCTTTATTAATTTCCTGAAGGACTCGTCGCTAGGTGGAGCTTTAGTTATGGCTTCTATCGTTCCTGATGTGTTCTTTAGAAATTTAAGTATGTACTTATCCACGCATGTACTCATTGAATCACGGTTTAATATTTATTTACTAAATTACACAATAACTAGTTAATGATAGTGACACGAATATAAGCCAAATTTTACAAAGAAAGGGGTTAAGGGGGGGGGGCCTCGCCAAGTGATGGATAGCCCCTTATAGAAAGTTTAAATGCTCCTTTGCCAAAATTTCTCTTAGTGACGCTAATGACGCTCTTCCCCAGCTCGATTGAGGGCTTAATGGGACTGTGAGAGGAGCAACCGTTATCTTCCTTATTCCTTCAAGGGACTAGAGCTTAGCAATGAAAGTCCCATCTTCACATGGGAGTGGTTCTCTGAGCCACTCGACTGCCCACCAGATGAGAGATGTAAACCCGAATCAATGGTGGGAACGATGAGCCCTCTGGGAGGGAACCCTCGACCCTTCCAGGGGGGGGAAGCTTCCGGTATAAAAACTTTCCTTGAAAATCGAGCATAGTCCACACTACTTACGCCATGAAACCCGCTTTACTCACTAGCGTTAAACTGCTTATTTTAGTACAATTAATTTATCTTTTGATACATCTATTCCTGCAACTGGGGGCCTCCACTTACACTCACCCTTATGTTTTATTCGGGCTTTTTGCCCAACTTCCGGTCCGAGTTGGAGGTGGCCAAGCTCCCCGGCAAGCTTTAAGCCCAAGGAGCGTCACGGCCTACACCCCAGTCAGATCTGTATTACCCAGATCTGACTAATATGTTTTATATAAGGAAGTCAGTTTAACGAAACCCACAGTGTGGAGCTAAGATAGTTTTGTTCGAGTTACTTCAACTCTACGATGTGCAGACTTAACGTAAAACGAAATAAGTGATTTATGGTTCTCCCGTAGCATTATTAATTGTTTATGAAAATTTAGTGAGAAATGTCCATTAACAGAAGGAATTAAAAGTAGTAGACCTGAGGCAGTTAAGACGAATCCTGAAACATAAAACCTTTAATAGGACAACTTTAAAAACTAACAAACAAATAGTCAACTCGTGGGTCTGTTTAGGAGGAATTCTGATAAGACTATTGACAAGAAAAGCAGCCAAGTTAAAATATTATTTACAAGTGACATTCACGGTTCCGATATTGTATTCAAAAAGTTTCTCAATGCCGGACTTCAATTCAAAGTTGACGCCTTTATAATTGGCGGAGATCTGGCAGGAAAAGCACTTTACGCAATTATTGACCTTGGAAACGGCAAATACAGAATAGAAGAAAAAGAGGTAGGAAAAGAAGGTTTAGCGCAATTAACAGAGGAAATTAGAAAGAGAGGGGAATATTACACTATAGTTAGTGAAAAAGAGTACGAGGAAATGCAGTATAATAAAGACCTCGTAAACCAGAAGTTTAAGGAGGCTATGGAGAGTGTTGTGAGAGGTTGGATGAAGATTGCGGAGGAAAAGCTCAAAGGGGCTAACATTCCTATTTATGTGAACCTAGGGAATGATGATCCAGAATATTTATTTCGAGTAATAGAGGAGTCTGATATAATGAAGAGATGCGAAGGAGAAATAATCGACATAGGAGGACATGAGATGATCTCGTACGGTTATGTAAACCCTACACCTTGGAAAACACCAAGAGAGAAGGACGAGAACTCGTTATATAAAGACTTGAAGGAAATGGCTGATAAGATAAAAGACCAGAGCAAGGCAATATATAACCTTCATGCTCCCCCTTATAATACTCATCTTGACAACGCGCCGTTACTCGACTCGAATCTAAAACCAGTAGTAAAGGGAGGAGAGATCGTGTTTACTCATGTAGGTTCTATAAGTGTTAGAAGAATAATCGAGGAATATCAACCGTTAGTTGGGCTCCACGGTCACATTCATGAGTCTAAGGGCTTCGATAAATTGGGCAGGACTATGATATTTAACCCAGGGAGTGAATACAGCGAGGGAATTCTTCACTCCTTGTACCTAGTACTTGAGGGAGACAAAGTAAAGACCTATATGTTTAGGCATGGGTAATTAAGTAATGCTAGAAAAGGAATTATATACATGTTATCTTCTACTTTTTGTAATCCCAATAACGTCGTAACGAAGTCCCTATCTTTTAGTTCATCAAACAAAGATTGCGTAGGTAAACTCAAGTTATAAAGCTCAGAATAAGCTACATTCTCTACTTTCTTCCTGCTATTCTTCGCTTTAAATAGTCTGAAGAGTCAAAATGGAAAGAATTAATGTCAATAACAATAAGTTACCACTCAATAAATATAAAATAGCAAGTAAATAAGTAGAATTTCTTCTTAGCTTAAAATTTTAAAAAATAGAAATAGGACGCTAATTCCACCTTTACCAAGCTTTAGTTATGTTAACACCATCTACATACACATACGGCGAGATAGTAGGTATAGGTGCGTCCCACCACCTCACACTATATTTATCCTTTCCGAGTCCTTTGACATTCTTCATCAAGTTAGGGAAGGAGTCAGATATTCTTATTCTACCAGCAACACCTTGCGGTTTACCTTCTTTATAATATACTATTGCATCCCTGCCTACAGTTGAAAATGTTCCTTCATAATAGTTCTGAAACCTGGTATACCAATTGTTATTAAGAAAGATCACTTCTTTGCTACTCGCCAATAACGAGTCCAGAGATTGGTCTCCCGAGTTAATCTCGAAAGAATAAGCAATGGGATATATTAACCCTGCATTACCGGTACTCTTTTCTCCGAAAATCTGGGCTAACTCGTTGTTAAACAACAGCGAATTAAATACCCCGTCCTTAATTATCTCCTTATCTCTGGTATAGGTAGCCTCATCATCGAATTCTGCAATCCTACCCTTTCTGGGGACGTCGGATATTGTGAGAAGTTCACTGGCTACTTTCTCACCCTTTTTATATTTAGCGAGGAAGGATGACGCTGTCATTACGCTGAAAGCTGAAGCGAAGTCAGCAAAGAACACCATGAAATTAGCCACCACCAGAGGTGAGAGAACAACGTTATACTTTCCGTCGTCTATCCTCACTTTACCAGTTATTGAAGCGAACTCATTAGCCTTTTTCAGGGTTTCGTTAAACTCCTTAAGCGAGTCAGAGAAAAATGCCCACTGACCGCTATACTCACCGTTAAAAGACCTCGCATAACCGTCAGCCCTTATTCTGGTCTCCGTTCCTTTAAACCCCTTGTTCGTCATAAGCTCAGTCGTCGTCTCATAAACGTTCACTATCCCAGAACTCGGAAACTCTGACTTCGCCAACACTGAATCTATAAAACTTACGTCTTGTCCTTCTATCACAGACCTTAACTCAGCGTTATCCTCTTTTACTTTCACTTCACCATCGTTTTCAGTCAATTGCGGGACTATATCGCTCTCAACAGTGTAATTAAATCCCTCTTTTACTCCCGTAATTATCTTATCCAGTTCTTCCTCTCCAGAGAAAGTATAGGAGTAAAATCTCTTACCTTTGACTACAGAGACAGAATATTCAACTTCATTTAACCTCTGGACTTCCGCTATTTCGCTTAAAACAAACTTTACAATTAACCTCTTAGTCTTAACTTTCTTTATTATTATACTGTCAAATCCCTTAAGACCGTCAAGTATTTTCTCCAGTTCCACGCTTACTCACCCCTTACCTTTACGGTTATATTCCTCGCCCTCATGTTAGGTCCACCAAACCACACGGGGATCGGTTGATCAGGGTCCCCTTTCCCACAAGTCCCTCTATAAAAGGAGAGAGTATTGTCCACCGCGTCTATCGAAGACAGAAGCTCAAAAGTAGTAGTCTCTAAAACGGGGAAGAGAAGTGGCTCCCCAATCTCCCCGTTTTTAATCTCATAAGCCTCAAGCCCTACGTATCTCTCCCCTACCCTCAAATCATCAATATTCCACTCCATATAAGATTTGAAGTAAACCCCATCCTTTACGTCCTCTATCAACTCCTCAAAAGTAAAGTCGCTAGGTTTAAAGAACGTATTCGACATCCTTACTAGGGGTTCTCTGTCATACGCTGAAGCCCTTGCAGATCCGTTACTGTTAACACCGAACTTATAAGCAGAGAACCTATCCTGAAGAAGCTCATTAATTACTCCTTCCTTTATGAGATATTTAGGTCTTGCTTCTATCCCCTCGTCATCTATAAGGTAGTAACCAGAACTACCGTAGATCGTGGGATCGTCTATTACAGTGACTTTATCGCTAGCTAACTTCTCTCCGAAATTCTTCCCTACTAAATAACTCAGCCCAGCTTGTGCTCCCTCCCTCCCTAAAATCCTGTCCGCTTCGAAGGGATGACCTACGGACTCATGGACAATTATCCCCGCTAACTGATTACTCAGGATTACGTCTTTTCTACTCGGCGTTACCGCTTTTCCTTTTTCCAGAACTCTATCAACTGACTCCAAAGTGCTCAGGAGGAATTCCTCAAGGTTCCAATTTTTAACGATTTCAAACCCTCCGCTACCTCCTAGATCTCCATTAGCAATAGTCGCGGATCTTTCGCCGTTCTTCAACGTTATAGAAAAGTACAGACTGACCCTAGGCACATAACCCTTTACTTTAACACCGTCCTCAAAAATTATCTCCTTTTCCTCCTTTGACTCCGTGTAATAGAAATTAACTGAGACAACCTTAGACTTAAGGTTCTTATCTGAGTAGATTAATTTAGAGAGGTCTACTAAGAGTTTGACCTTCTCTTCAGTCGATATGTTGTCTAATTTTATTTTCTCTTTTACTGAATACTCTCCGCCAACCCTTTTATCAGAAGAAATTCCTTTCTCCCAACTCCTAAACCGTAAACCTTTTAGTTCTAGACCTTCAGGAGTAGGTGAAGAAGAGAATAGAAGAGATGAACCGTCAAAAGCCCTAACACTGTACCCTCTTTTAGACCATTTGTAAAGACCACTAGGTTTTCCATTAACTATCGCTATATTAAGATAAGAATTAGATTGGTATCTGAGCTCTATCTCCTTAAAGGTTGAAAAATTTCGTAGCAAATACTCCATAGTATAACTAATATGCCTAAACCTAAAAATCTAAAGTAATAAAGCAAAGCACAAATAGATATAATAGAAAAAACAGATAAGGTCTTAAAAAGATTTGTTGTTATTATTTATTTAATTTTAATTACTATATTTTTACTTAAATTATCTAACACTAACTTATTTCTTTTCCTTTTCTTCTTCTTTCGCTTCTATTTCTTCTTCTTTCGCTTCTACTGTTTCCTCTTTTTCTTGTTTAGCAGACTCAGGTAAGGTTGCTAATAATTCGGAGTATGCCACCTCACCGTGCATTGCGTAATCTCCTACAGCAAGCTCAGTGGGTTTAGCTTGAAGCGGTATGAACAGACCTATGAGTTTCAACAGACCGAACGTCATTGTGAAGTCATATGCAAATACTACTGCAACTCCTAACGCTTGAACAGCCAATTGGTACCAGTTACCATAGAGTGCACCAGTTAAGCCTGGATCTACGTACTGTGTGACATTAGGGTCTGCAAATACACCAGTAAGTAAACCACCAAGTATTCCAGCAATCCCGTGTGTGGAAAAGACTCCTAATGTGTCGTCTACCTTTAGTTTAGGCTCTAATTTGTATAAGGCAAGCCATGGTACCGTTCCAGACGCAATTCCTATCGCCATTGCCTCCCAACCATTCACGTATCCTGCTGCTGACGTTATAGCTACTAAACCAGTGATTGCACCTGAAGTAGCACCTACTAACGTTGGCTTCTTGAAGAATTTCATATCCATAAGCATCCATGCTATGGCACTTGCTGCAGTAGCTATGTTAGTGTTTAATACAGCTATCGCAGCATCTATTGTAGCTCCTCCGGGGTCACCACCGTTAAATCCGTCCCATCCTAGCCATATAAGCCCCGCACCTGCCAAGACTAAAGGTAAACTGTGAGCCTCTAACTTTCTCTCACTAGCTAATCTAGGACCTACAGCTAATGCAGCAGCTAGAGCACCCACACCAGCATCTACATGAATTACATAACCTCCACTGAAGTCTACAGCCCCTAACTGGTTTAGCCAACCTCCTGCGAATAACCAATACGCTACGGGGCTGTAAACCAGTAAAGACCATAGAGGTACAAACACCATCCATGCCTTAAAGTTCATTCTTTCGATAATACCACCAGCGAGTAATATTGGGGTTATAGCAGCGAAGACAAACTGGAAAAATATGAAGGTCGATGTAGGTATATCAACTGGAGCACCCCTTGGTCCGAAGACTGTCTGGTGGGCTTCATAACTACCTAACCAAGCCGGTAACGGATAACCCATAATACCGTATTTTCCAACGTGAATAAATGCAGGATAACCGAAACCTGCATTATAACCAGCGATCATCCAAACTATTAGGACAGCAGCAAATGCATAAAACACCATTAAAGCGGAATTAACAGCGTACTTCTTCTTAGAAAGGCCTGCATAGTAGAGTGCAACACCAGGGACACTTTGAAGACCTACGAATGTAGCCGCCGTAAGCATCCACGCATTACTTCCGGTGTCAAGCCAAGATGGTACCGCTGCAGAAGGATAGTCTGCAGTGTGATTCTCTAAAGCTAAAATGGATTGGTTTAAAGATTGAATTTCAGCTGTAATATTGCTAGTGGTTTGTGCTGAAGACGAATGTGAAAAAGCTATTACAAAAATTGTTAAACTTAAGATTATTGTTAACTTAATTAAGCACTTTTCATCGAACCAGATCTTTTTAGGCATCAACACCTATTAAACTTAAATTGGTTTTAAATATTTCTGAGATTTACACTTAAGGTTTTTAATTTTTTATCGACAAACAAGAAAACAGTTAAGATATCGTCAATTATAAACTAGTTGGACTTTATGAATATTTTTTATTTCAAATGTATTATCTAAAAAAATTCTCGTTGAAAAGTTTAAACCTTATAAGAAGTCCTCTCAGAATGCCGTTTCCAAATCCTAATAACAGCAACCAATATAATCATGTGAAAATAGAGTTATACTATGCAAAAAACATATACAGGGAGATATGTAAATATACCGTTATTAGTCCAAGAGATAAATAACATGTTCTTAAGCGAAGGTTGGGAAAGCCAAGTCCAACAATTATCAATGGGAATGATGCAACCAACTATGCCACAATATGCGGATTACGAGATAAGGGCTATAAAAAGAGGACATTTTCACCACGTAGAAACCGTAATTGTAAGGGTTAAGGGTTATCCTAACGATTTCACCATAATTGTAGAAGAAGAGCATATAGGACCCATTGGTAGAGAATTGATTAACAGAAGATTATTCGGTAACATAGATAAACAGATAAACGACGGTCTCTTTGACATGCAAATGCCCATGGGAATGCAAATGGGACCACAGCCTGGAACGATGCAATCACCAATGGGACAACCAACACCTCAACAGCCAATGCCTCAAACACAAATAAGATGCCCCCAGTGCGGATATATGAACCCGCCCGGGGCTAAGTTCTGCTTAAATTGCGGAACAAAGTTAATGTAAAGAAATTAAATAAAGGCGGGGAAAATATTTTTCTTTTTGTTTAATCGTTCAGATGTATTTAGCTGTCTCCTCAGCTTCCTTCTTATCTATTTCTCTGTAAGTTAACCACCATGCATAGCCTTTATATTGCCCTAACCTCAGCTTAGCGTCTTTAACAGTTCTTGGAGGAGGATTCAACACGTTATCACCAATTATCTCGTTCTTAGGCCAATTTGCCGGCATAACAGCTCCGGTCTTGTCTATTAACTGTAAAGCTTTTATACTCCTCAGGATCTCGTTAATATTTCTTCCCAACTCGAGGGGATAATACATTATAAGCCTCACTGTGCTCTTGTCGTCAATTATGAATACTGCCCTTACTGTAGATGTGGATGACTCGGCATGAATCATTCCTAGTCTTTTTGCAACTCTGCCCATAGGGTCTGCTATTATAGGGAAAGGTATCTCCACCTTCAGAGTACTTTCTATCCAGTTAACCCATTCTATGTGGCTGATGTTAGTATCTACGGAAAGACCTATTAGTTCTGTATTTAACTTCTTAAACTCTTCATACTTTTTAGCAAAAGACACGAACTCGGTAGTACATACGGGTGTAAAGTCTCCAGGATGGCTAAACAACACAAACCATTTACCCTTGTATTGGTCTGGTAGCTTTATTCTTCCATGAGTTGTTTCAACCTCTAGTTCAGGAAACTTTTCACCTATTAAAGGCATTCTAAATTCTTCTTCCATTTTTCTTTTACCTACATTAAATTAGACTTAGTACTATTTAAAATTTATGATTATTTCTAATTTGAAGTTATTCCGATTTAAAGCTTCTTTATAAGATTGGCTTATGAACAATCTTAATAAAAGAGGAGTGTAATAACACCCTGAAATGAAAGGAGCTATAGCAGCTATCGTAATCCTACTGATATTGGCAGGTGCTACATATTACCTCTACAGTAACGGGTACTTCTACACCGTTAACGTACAAGGCATTTACGTGGAATACCAGAACAGTTTCCTGATCAATACGATCCACACGTCGTATAGTAACTCTTCCTTAACTCTCCACGGCGGTCAAACCTTTGTTATAACGCTGACTATGGCAAATAACGGCTTATTACCCACTGAAATAACCGGGATTAACGTATCAGCTCCGTTCACTCTTTTGAGTGTATCGCCATCCTTACCAACCACAATAAACCACGGACAGAGTATGAGCTTCACCTTGACTATAAAGGCACCTATGAAATCCTACACTGGATCATTACAAATCTACGTTAATGGTACCAAGACATTATGATTAAATTCCAACACTAAAAATTAACATTTAATAAAAATTTAAGATAATTAAAATATTTTTTCAAACGAGTAAATACCTGATTGTTAATTTATAATATAGCGGATTTTTAAAATGTTACAGATATTATTTCTATATAGATTTAGCTGACCGGAGATAGCCCAAAGGAGTAATTCTAACGGATAATACGAAAGTGGGGAAATACCATAACGAATTCTATTTTTCTTCAAAGTTAATGCTAAAGACTTATCTTATTTAAGATGTAAATCTAATCTATTTTAACAGTTATTTTATATCTTTTTAAATACTAACTATTATCTTTTAATAGAATTCACTCTAAACTATAAACAAAGTGAATTCTTGGAATGAATTAGGATATCGCGTATTTACAATTTCATAAATACTATTTGTAAAATAATATATTTTTTATATATATTGATATAGAATATTTAATACTAATAAGATATAGCAATCGTGGGCTAGCCCAAACTGGTCAAACTTACTGGGTATTATCTACAGTGTTATTACCCTATATATACGATCTCATTTCTACAAATGAATGCTGTGAGTTTTATATGTAAGTGATGTAAAGGACAGAAATAAGAAGCGTACCGCATTTTGTAAATCAAAGAGTTTTTATTAAGGTAAAGATACATTTACGATTAACACTTATTCAGCTGTAATGTTCAGACAAGAAAGATGATGGAGCTACTAATACAGTAATGCTTTATAACTTTCTCTAGTGATTGTAACTCATGGCTGTCATTGTAAGAAAAGTACACAAGAAAAACGATGGAGGAATAGTGTGGATCTCAATCGACGAGGTACCACCCATTATTAAAGATACTAGCGTAGTAGACGGTGCTTTCTTTGTACGCATAGCAGATGACAAAGGAGACAAGGTAATTAGGTTGACAGACCAAGAGGCGTTAGACATAGCGTATAGAGTCATAGAAGCTTATAAGAGACACGTCAACGAGTACCCTAAGCTGAACCAGAGAGCTTATGAAGAGTATAAAAAGAGAAATCCTGAAGAAACGGATTCCTATGAAGACCTTGAGTAAATGAAAATGTTTTTTCATTTTGATGAAAAAATTTTTTAATATAGTAAATTCTAAATAATCATATGGTTTGGAAAGAATTAATGGATGAAATGAAGAAAAACGTGAAGGAGATGATAGAGACTGGAAAGGAAGTCGGAAAAGCGTCAATGTCTGCAGCAGCAGGTGTAACTAAAGAGACAATGGAAGTAGGGAAAGACGTAGTAAAGGCTTCAATGGAAGTAGGGAAAGAAGCGGAAAAGGAGTTTAAAGGGACTGTGAAGGAAGCTATAAACTACACCAAAGATGTAACTAGGACACTGACTGAAGGAGTAAAGGACGCAATGAAGGGACCTATTAGAGAAATGAAAAAGTTAGGAGGAAAAGACGAAGAGCAACAAAAGCAGTAAGCCTAATACCCTGCCCTTTTTAAGCTAAAGGGAAATCTCTCTAGCTTATATGCAGAGTCCCAGAACATGTACTCAAATATCGAAGCAGTTCTGAAATGCCTCATCATATTCTCCTCTTGTTCCTTAGTCACCTCAAATCCATCTATGATTTGAATAACAGCTCTGACTCCCTTTTCGTACTCCTCTCCGCCATAAGTGTCTATCCACTTCTGGTAAAACTTGTTAGCACTACCCATCCTCTTCAACTCCTTTCCCACCTCCATGTATATCCAATAACAAGGGAGAACTGCTGCTACCCCTTCATGAAAGGGTCTCGAGTATACTACAGATATTAAATAGGACGTATATAAGAGGTTAGTAGGCGAGACCTCATATTCCTCGGGGTTTATTCCCCACTCTTTTGTAAATCCTTGGTGAAGCACCCTCTCCACATCGAGAGCGTGAGTTACGTGAGTTGCGAATAACTCTCTTTCCTCTGATTTCTCAGCCTTAGCGGAAAGGAGGGCTAATGCCTTAGCGAATTCCTTCAAATAATGGTAGTCCTGAATAATATAATACTTAAACTTTTCAAGAGGTAAAGAGCCATCTGTGAGACCCTTTATAAAAGGGTGAGTTAGGATACCTTCATAAACGTCTCTTATGCCGGACCAGAGTTCGTCAGACCTCATATTATTACCATCATTCTTCACCTATTTTTCTTTTTTCAGTTAAACTAGAGCATTGTTAATCTCATTAAATTGAGTGTAATAAATTTGTCATTCTAGCTCTATGTTTATTAAATTGTCACAATTTCTCTCCTTTTTCATTTATTTTTATTAGAAGGAGTTTAGATGTCTTGGTTATATCTTCCAATATTGGAGACCAGGGAATACTCAAGGTGTGTATTACTTTCAAATCACGTTATGAATGTCTTTACCCTTATTTCAAGTGGAAGTGACGTCTTTATTGTTCTCTTTATAGGAACCATATAATACAGTGTACAGTTAACTGCGACTTAACTGCACAAATTAACGGGGCTTACATCACTCCATAACTAAACCACGTCTTAACATAGGCATAACAGAACCATCGTGGGAAATAAGCTTTTATGAAGTTCTTTTGGACGTGGGAGTTTGTGCTCAGATCTCGTAATAATAATTAAATATTTCTTGTAGTGAGTAGGTTTTACGAATTAAATATTGTTACCTCATTAATTTTTGAAAATAGGTCAGTAAGAGGAAATATAAGCCGTAAGATTTAAGGTAGGTAGACTCTAGAGTTAACAATATCACTACTACTTTACAATAGAAACATTGATGTAAAAATTTTATGATTTTGAAAAATTAGTTGAGCGTCTGATCTAGTAATGTGTATTCATAATCTACAAATAATTAAACCTATGAAATTCTTGTATCTCATAGATATTATTAAAAAATAGAAGTACTTAATGCTCATATAGTCTTAAAAACTAAATAGAAAATAAACCTAAAAAGCTCTAACTAAGAATTGTTGAAATAACAAGAAAAAAGGGATAGAAGGAGAGACCATAGAACTTTACTTAATCTAAACCTTAATTTTAGGCAACTCCCATTTATTCCTTATTGCCATAACCCTTATTACCAGAGCAATGGTGAAACTTACTATTGTCGTTACGAGATCCGAGTATCCTAACTGTCTTAGAGAGAAGTAAATTGCCGAGCCTAGAATAGCTACTGTAGCATAAAAGTCCTTAGTAAGTACCATGGGAACTTCGTTAGAGAGAAGATCCCTGATTACACCACCACCCGTAGCTGTGATAGTCCCAACAGTAATTACTAATAACACGTTTTCAGAAACCGAGTATGCCAGAGAAGAACCAGATACTGCAAAAGCTGCTAGACCTATAGCGTCAGCATAAAGTAAGGGCTTTTGAACATGAGAAAAGACCTTGTAGAACGCGAATGTGAACAAGCTCGATAGTAAGGCAACAGTAGGATAAGGCAAGTACGTTAAATTGGTAAGAGGAGTTTTGCCGAGGAGTAAATCTGCTATTATTCCACCACCTAACGCTGTAGAGAAGCCTAACACCAGTACACCTAAAAGATCCATGTTTTTCTTAATCCCTTTAATTGCACCAGAAACAGAAAAAGCTACAATACCAATGTAATTGGTGGCATCAAGTACCAAGTTCATTAAGGTCTATTCACTAACTAATTATCGGAGTTTAAAGAGCTTTCTATATCGTCTCGTTGATTTAAATTCTAGTTATCCCGAATTGTTTAGTTGATACTGTCTCCTATTCCTATTCCTAGCTCCTTCGCCTTCTCATTGTCTGTAACATTTTTACGTAACTACTCGTTATTTTTAATTACTTTTAATCCTTTTAACGCTATTAAGTAAGCAGAGGCTGTATGCCTATCAAAACCCTTCTCCCTCATTACTCTGTCGTGTTCTTCCGAGTTTGTAGTACCCTTAGGATTAACTAGAATAACGTTGAAACCTAACCTAAGTGATTTAATAACACCGTGAGTTAACAACTGCTTCTTAGCAAAACGCGTTATCTTCCTATTACCACTCTTGCTCCTAGTGAACCTCCTATTCTTAACTAGGAACAAGTCTTCAAATACAACGTAATCAGCACCAACCCTTGATAGGAAAATGAGGGCTTGCGAAAGAGCATTCAAACGTAAAGCCATAGCTTTCCCTTTAGGAAAACTTGGTCTAGTAACATCTGAATACCACCACGTCTTTTTAGTAACAACTTTACCCTCCTCATTAACCACAACCACATTCAACCTATCACTATTTAAATCGAAACCAGCAACCAAACCGTAACCGTTAGGTTTTGGTGAAGAGAAGTGCTTTAAGTACAACCAGAGTGGGATTTGAAGGTGGATCATAGGGTGATCCTTGAAACTTACTACAGCACCGTAACCCTCCTCCTTCCTTCGAGATAACTCCTCTAGCTCAGAAAGTAATGGTAAGTACTTTTTACCGAAGTACGCCTTTCCGTGAACCCACTTACCCCACGGGTCTTTAACTCTAACTTCCACGTGGTCTTCCAAAACGTGGAACTTAATCCCCCTATTGCCCTTATCACTTTTATTCCCCCTACAAGCGATCCATCTCTTTCTAATCTCGACCTTACTCCCTTTATTCTCAACAAGGGCTAAGACTTGTTTATAAGCCGTTTCGGCATAGAACGCGTAAGGAATGATCTTGTATAACTCCCTAACAGCATCGTTTAGGGAAACTCCTTTTAAAGCTAGGTTAACCCCGGCCTTCACAGCCTTTGAGTAATAATAAGCAATTCTTGAGATTCTTTCGTCCCCTTCAAACTCAACCCTACCATTTATAGTCACGAATTGGAAGTTATCAATTGCTTCCTTAGAACCAATTAGCTCACTCCTCATCATCTGGTAGGATGACAATTACAATCACCTCCTTACCGTATAATTCCTTCCCCTTCTCCTTTAGCTTTGAGGGGATAGTTATACCATATCTCTTATTCCCATACTTATCAGTGCCATAACTTGAGACGGTTGATTTGAAAACTATTTGCTTCATAAGAGTGTTAGAAGCATTAAAATTTTTAGACTTTTATGCTAACATCAAATTGGAGGGTGCCACCGTGAAGTCTATGAGCAGTCGCGAGGTGGAGGAAGGCACCCAATGAAACTCTCCATGTCCTTGAAGGGAGTGGTTCAACTACCGCTCCCGTAGACGGCATGGGGAGGGAGAAGGAGTGATGAGGCTAAGTGATTAATAGTCACGAAAAGTGACTATTAGTCACGATGAAGGCTGAACTCTTGTCCTAATTGTACTAACATTAGTATTTCGTTAGTATTACTTTCTGCTGCAAAAGCTAACACCTCTCTGTCAGGGAAGATTCTGTTAAAGACCCTAACAATATTTTCAGCATCTTCTTTAGTAGGTACTACGAATATTATAGTTTTGAAAGGAATTGAATTTAACATTAGTCTGAAAAATTTTCAGTAATCACGAATTATTGATTTAGGAATTCGTCTTGATATCAGTTTTCTCTTATCCACGGATAATGTTCTAAGTATTTCATCGATTTCCTCTACTCCAAAAGGCATACTAATATACTCCAGTTACCCTTATATAAAGTTAAATTAAAGAGTGTTCAAAATGAATACTGGATTAAATTTCACTAGGGGTATTTTTAATTTGTTTAATCTTTTATCTTATATTTTCTATCTTTGGAATATATAGTTATTTTTGTAATAACTAATAAAAGTTAAAGTAATTATTAGGGAGCAATAGAAGGGATTTATCAATTTGCCCTCCTTGCAACACCAACTAGAGTAGTCCTTACTTCCTTACCCCTCACGGCCGATAACACTAACGCAACTACGAGTACTCCTACAGACACCAAAAACGCGGAATGTAAACCGCAGCAGTTATGGGAATCTTAGGGAGGTAATACCAAGAAGTCGGTATTAGCGAGAAGTTTTTAATTTTAGACGTCTTCATACTGAAAAGATGTCAAACGGAAAAGGACAAATCGAGTTAGC
>NZ_JBBHKS010000023.1:0-13243 GCF_037389975.1 Stygiolobus sp. CP859M
TAGTCCAAGAATATAAAGGTGACTCCGGGACACACGTCAGATACCTCTACACGACCGATCTCTCGCTCAGCGAGGAGGAGATCGAGGAGGCATGGAGGATGAGGTGGGAGATCGAGAAGCTCCACAGGGACGTCAAGGCCTTGGGACTGGAGGACTCCTCGTTTTGGAGGAGAGAGAGGCTTCAGGGTTACCTCACGATCTTCACCATCATGGTCAACGTTGTCAGGGAGCTGATAGGGGAGCTGAACCTGAGGAGCGTGGAGGCGTTCCTCAGGTTCGTTGAACGTTATTTAGGTGGATCGTCGGGGCTGATGAAAATCTTTAAGTTACGTTAAAGTCCCATAACTGCTGAAATCTGTTTTTTCAGAAGTAGAAATCGGGGATGAGGGGATGATGAGCAGGGTCAGAATTGACCTATGATAGGTTACCCAGCAGCTGACCTGACCCCCTCATCCCTAATTCATTCCTACCTTATCTAACTATTAAGCTTTTCTTCTCATCCAATTTTGAAAAATTGAGCAAAAAATGAGGTTGGATCCTAACGTTAAATCTACGACGTGAGAATATTTGTATAAACTCCCCAGTTTAATAAGAAAAATTCAATCTGTATGTATAACTACTACTAAGAGTTCTGAGAATGAAAAACAGAAGAGTAAAAGCTTAGGCCCAGGTTCTTTTGATGTGTAAAAAGCCCTTCTTTCTCTTCATAGTCAAACATTTACCCGGGGTACTCTGGACTCTCGAAGCTAAATAATGAATATTAGAAGATGACATATTTTCTCTATGACTAAAACTAATAAGAGTTATAGCAACCAGATGATACATAATATAGCTCTTTATTATACGGCATACATTCTTTCTCGTCATGGATGGAATGTGTAGATTACTTCTAGAATCACAAGAGGCGTCGATATCGTAATATATAGTCAGGATAGAACGAAAATGCATACTATAAAAGTTAAGGGACTATTTAAACGAAATCCGGTTCCCTTTGGATCGAATTCGAATAATCTAATTGCAGAATTATATGTTATAGTTTTGCTGAATGAACTTAAGAGTGAACCGTCGGCTTTTGTACTTAAGAAAGAGAATATAAAGTTAGATAGGAGGGAGAAGAATGGAAAAATAAGCTATTGGCTTAGCTATAGGAAGTTTTCATCAGAATTTAAGGATAAATGGAAAATTATAGGTTACGGATATAAAAAAATTTTTATAGTAATCTTTATTTTTTAGAATGTTTCTTGATTAGATTTGAGCAGACTTTATCATTTGTACAGTTCACAAATTGCATAGGTAATGTATTCTTAAATAGTCATAGAGGGCATGAACAATCCTTTTTAGCTCTTCGTACATTATTAAAATCACGGCAAAGAATAAACGAGAAGAAAACGGCAGAATTACCGTACCGGGTGTAATTGCTTGAGAGGAAAAGGGATATAGTGAAGTTCATGAAGTACCTCCCATAATAGAAAGCGAAATGCAACCAGAGAGGGCTAAAAGTGATTTGACAATAGTTCGTCAATATACCTTACCTCAAACTCCTTACGTAAGGATTGAACGGATAAAAGAAATAGATGACATTATTGAAATAATATCCAATGATTATAACTTTTTAGTTAGTTTAAGTAGTAAAATAAGCTCTCGTCGATTAAGAAAATTTCACTACTTGAAGTTATGAAATATTGTATAATACGTATGTTTTAAAAAACCTTGTGAATTTAGATAAAGAGTTTGTTGATATTCTAAAACTCGTATTAGAAGTGGCTAAAATCGAGAATATAAGAATTGAAGGAAAGAACCGTTGGAAGGAATTTTCAGAGAACTATGAAGAATCGCAAAAAAGTAAAAGAAAGAAAAATTACGAAGAGTTATTATTTGGTAACTCCTACAAAGAGATTTTAAAACCTACGTATGAGTGAGTTAAATAAATTCTCGTTAAAGTCAATAAATATTAACAATTACACCTTAGTACAATGGAACATGTATAATTGAGTTCTAAAAATTTTAAATAGCCGTAAACGTTCTTAATAAATTATGATTGGAAATCACTACTCATCTCCTCTATTGAGAGTTAAAAATACTAAAAGAATCAAGTTTGCTGAGCACCGCGATGATACACGCGATAGAGCTATTTCAAGTAAGAAGTTAAACATCAATTCCGAGAGCGATGCATTGGAAACTATGAAAGTCGGACTTAAAGGGGGTATTAAATGGGCTCTATCAACTCTAATTTACTTTATCTTGGAATACGTTTACATTTATAGCACTACGTACTTGATGGGTGGAATTTCAGGGAATATCCCTGAACTCGCTTACGTGACTGGTGGATTCCTTTTCTTCATGCTAATTGTATTAGGATATATGTACTCCTATTCAGATAAAGCATTATCTAACATAAGAAGTGCTTACAACACATTATCCTCTATAAATAACCGAGTGGGAAAAGCTAGGGGTTTAGGAATGTGGAGTCGGAGTATCGGAGCTTATTTCGGTTTCGGAATTCTCGTATTTTTAGGGTATGTTATTATAGTGGCAATTTCATACAGCGTACCGGAACCGGCAAAGAACCAGTACTTAATCCCAGATATCGCTGGAGCATATATCTACTTCTTCGGGGATAATCAATATTTAACCTTAAATCAATGGTTCATATTACTTTTCGGATTATACGTAATAACCAGCTTTTTCCAAATTCTGGGGCTGATCATTTTCGGTATAAAGTTCTCCGGTCTCAGCAAATATTATCGTGTAGGTTGGATAAGTTATGCAGGTTCCCTACTGGTCTTAAGCGGTATAATTGGTTTCGTTAATTACTTTTACTTTTTACTGCCTCCCAATTTAACTGAACTCGCTGACGTAGCATCGTTCTTATTTCCAATATCTGCAGCTTTGAGTTTTGCATTAGGGATTGTAGGGATCAACGGTGCTTCGAGAAAGTTGTTGTTCGGGGGTGGGGTTAAAAACTGGGTCTCCCTATCGACAAGGACAATACAAGGAACTCAGACTCCATCAAATACACAACCTACACCTGAGCTCGATACAGGCTTTGAAGAAGAGAATATTAGGGTTTTGGGCACGACTTACATAAGGAAAGACGGTACTGTGAATTTACAGCTATACTCGCAACACAAAGCCACATTAATTTCAGCCAGAATCGAAGATTTTAACCACTCTACTGATAAGATAAGTCCGCAGACTTTGAGCCCTAGGACCGTGACCAACGTCACTGTTGAGTTCGGAAGAATTCATGTCATACCGAATAGAATCTACACTATAGTCCTGACAGCTAATGTAGAAGGTAAAGAAATAGAAGTTACAATACCTGCACTCGGTACTTCCATGTGAAACGTATTTCAACAAGGCGAAAATAACAAGCGTCATACGGTTTGGGTCGCAGTTTAACCAGTCTCGAAGTTAAAAACTCAGAAGCTGTTGAGGAAATTCAAAATTTGAATATACTCAAGTACTTTCAACACAATCAGCAGGTCAAGGGCGTACTCAAATTTACGATGGAATCTCTTAGTATTTAGAGCGAAAATTTTTCATGGCTTGGAGATGTAGGAATCATGGCCCTTCCACCACAAAAGCGACAAAATGATGTTTACTATTTTCCTCCTAAGGACTACTATTATTACACTTTTCTAAACCTATCTATCTATTCCGAGTTCCATAACGACCTAGTTATAGGCATTCAATTGCGTGTCATGTAATGCAGACCACTTGTAAACATGAGTGACGTAAGAGGGCAAGACTCAAGTCATTACACGGTAATCGGTGGTACAAAACCGTGTTAAACATTAATTCTAGTTAAGTGAGAGGATAGTGTCGTCATTAAGTTACAAATTCTGGGATTAACCTTCTCTCCCATAGAACTAGGGCTATGGAGTACATCATGCTACGAATGCTCCTATTTACTGCCTTCGTTGCCCTCTTGAATCTAATTAGCCTATCCCTTAATGAGGAATGAAAGGACTCGTTCGGGTTAACTAGCTAGACAACCGTGTGGTCTTTCAACCAGTAGTACAAGTTATAATCGTCATTCATCCATCTACCCTCTTCAGGCAAATACTTTTTGACCTCAAGGAAAGTACTCTCATCCCTATCCCCCAAAATGAGGTAAACTCCCAGCTTCGTGTACACGTAACAAGTGAAAACCCACTTGTAAAAAGCCCTAGCATTCTTGTACAAGTAAGTCCACATCTCATCAACAACCTTAGCAACAACCTTACCCTTAACTGAATCCTCAGCCCTACCCCACAACTCAACCAACTTCTCATACTTTTTCCTACCATAACGCTTAATCCAAGTGAAAACAGTACCAAGAGGTACGTTAAGGCTAGAAATAGCCCTCATACTCATACCATTAGCATACATTCTCAAAGCCTCCTCCCTCAACTTCCTAGAATGGTAAGTAGCATCACCCAAGAAGTAATTACCACAATCCCTACACAAATACTTCTGCCTATCCAAAGGCCTACCACACTTAACAACATGATGACTACCACAAGAGGGACAAGAAACGTCTTGCCTAAATACAGGCTTCCTACCCGTCAGTGGTACTCTTTATACAAATATAAATAACTTAACGACGACACTATCTCCACACTCGCTTAGGCTAAACCTAAAGGTTATATAGTATCAAGATCGTATGCTGACATAGTCACTATCTATCTTCACCTCTCACAAACTCTTGGTTATTATAGATTATTAAGTCCGCATTAAACTACTTCTAACTATACACGTTCTGATTGACTTCTTGTTAAACATTTTAATGCTTAATACCACCGCGTTTCTAACTTACCTTGATGAGATCTGATGAAGTATTTGAGTAGGAAATTGTTTTGATTTATAATGGAAAGAGGAAAAAACTTAAGGAGTTTGCCTTTACCTCCTCAAGTTGAAGTCAACTACGTAAGACACGATCATTAACACTCCATATAGCATGAGAGTTATCTCATTACCGTAAGATCCAAAAACGTAAATAGGTTTACCCATTAAGAAAGTAATCATTGAAATTAGTATACCTATTGTACTCATTAAGAAAATTATCCCGCCAGCCAAAAGCATCCAGAGACGATTTTTCGCTCCCACATAAATTAACCCTGAACTGTACATGAACATTAACATAAACGCTATAATAAAGATAAAAGAAACAAATGCCAATACCCCTCCCGCTGGTGCTATATTCGCGTAACTGACATAAGTAGTAGTAACATAAGAACCGAATGGCGTGTTTACAACTACAGTTTCGGGTTGAGGTTTGGCTAATCCAGCCATTACACCGAGGCTAATTAAAATCGTGAGCATTATTCCTGAAAAAAATGCTCTATTTATAGCTCTGCCCAGCCTTCTTGAATTGAGTTTTTTAAATCCTACATTACCTATCAGGATTAGCGCATATATAAGTACTAGGGTTACAAAAGCAGCTACTACTGAAATGTTGCCTTGTGAATTTATCAGTGTCGTTTCTATAATCCCAGCTATAATTCCTATTATACCCGATACTAAAAACCAAATCCCGGCTGAACGATTTATAAATTGTCCAGCCGGTGTAGGATTAGGATACTGAAGAGGTTGTTGATAGGGATATTGTGTTTGTTGTTGTGCAATATTTTCCAATGGGGCTCCGCACCGTATACAATATATAGCATTGTCGGGGTTCTGATACCCACATGCCTTGCATACTTTTACCATATAATCACTTAAAATTACTTAAAAATAAGGACTATATAAATATTACTCTATTGAATATTAAGTGTAGGATAATATTTTCATCAATTTAATCTAATTAAGAAAAACAAAGGAAAATTGCTTTGAATTTAATTGCTTAAGTAAAATATAATAATTTTCTTTAAAAGCGGTTGATAAAATATTAAGTTCAAGAACGTTTTTATCTCTTTTCAAAAATAAACGGAACAGTAAGGAATGGTTGTGACATTCCCTTCAAGTAAGGTTAGCCATATGAAGTTGGGAAACCTGAGTTACTTCTAATTATTATTCTGCTGGCTGATGTTTTTTTTGTTCAACATAGGATTGTTTAAACACTTTCAGATTGGTCATTAAGATTAATATACTAATTAAGTAAATCTGTTTATAATGACAGTATATTATATAAAGTGCGGTACCCCCAATCCAGATTATGCCACGTATTGCATAAGATGCGGTCAACCACTAGTAAAATCAGATATACAATCTTTACAACAACCCCAAGCCCCACCTTCTGTCCAAAATTATTGGCAGCAAGAGAGCATAAAAGTACTATTTCTATTAGTTGGAGATATTGAATGGCACGCTAGGTCATTAATAATAACTGATCAAAGGGTGCTGTTGACCAATGTAATTACTGACAAAGACATATCGGGGGTTGATGCAACAGTTGCTGGTGTATTAGCAGGAATAGGTGCAACTATAGCCGCATCGCTATTAGGTGTATTGCCTGGTGTTGGTGGTATGTTTGGGACGAGAATTGCACAAAGTATGAGAAAATCTAAAATTTACGACGCGGCTAGGCAAATGAAACAACTGTTTTTTGAGTTTTCTAACCCAGTACCTTTATCCCCCAACTTGAAAGTCAAAAAGAGCTATCTTATCAGTGAATTAAGGAAAGTCCGAATATATACTCCTAAAGGAGGAGATTACACTGAGATTGTTATTAGGAAATCGACATGGTCATCAATAGATGCACAAGTGCCCTTAGTAAACCCCCAGGATATACATAATGTGTTACTTAAATATTTGCCGTCCCAATTAATAGAAACCAACTATTAGTTTTTTGAAATAAAAGGAAATACTCCTTTTCTTTTTTTCTTTAGATTTTTACAACTAATCAAAAACGGACCACTTTCATTATAGATAAAGAAAGAATGTCTCAAGAGGAAAATACTTTTACGTTTAAACTTCTACTACTCTTTTACACTGTTATCTCTATATTATGTATTATTAACTCTCCCCTTTCCTTTAGACCCCACTTAGTAATATCTCCTTTCAACTAGCTCAACAACTTCCTCAGTTTTGGTGTTAGATGAATAAACACAAGTAAAATATTAAGACACTTTTCCCACATTCCTCTAACCTAGTATTGTTCCGCAAAACCTATTACGCAACTCCTTATGGGCTTTTCCCAACACCTTTCTTATTAGGATTCGGGACAATTTTCTCTAGTCGAAGTCAAGGTAAAATGGAGTACTTTAAAATGGCTGTCCACAGGAGGGATTTTGAGAAGCCGATTTCATAGAAACCGTAGTTCTGATCGGTTTACCCCTTTAATCGGCGAAGAAAATTGAAAAAGGAGTATTTAAACGTGGGGGTCATCAACCCGTTTGTCCTTATACTTTCATTTCAATCATGATCAAGTGTAGGGACTTAACCCTCAACCACCTTTAAGGTGGGTCATGGGACTTTAACGGCACGGGGCTCACATCTCTGCAATCTTTGTGCACATAGGCTTGAGAGATCATTATTTATCAACAAAAATTTGTTATAAACGGACAAAAGATTTCTATCAACACGAAAAAGGATACAGCCCAAAGCGAAGCATTCTACCTAATTTTTTGTATATAACAAACGTCCTAACACCAAGTACGAGTTGACGCTCCCTACACAAAACTCATTGTGGTTCCAAAGTGAGGTAAGTCGTTTTTACCTCGAAATTGTTGGGCGTTTTTTGTTCTTGATTAAAACTTTTATACCATCCCTTGTGAAAATTTAGTGAGTTAATATGAGGTTTCTACAAAATAGAATAGTTGGGATATCATTTATTCTAACCTTGATGACCCTAACCCTCACACCACCCATTTATGGTCAGACCAGTGCACTCGGGGGTTTTATACCAACAAGCGGAAGCAATAGCCCAAATAATTACGGTATCGCGTTCCAGCTACCCATAGCTAACGTATCAAATAACCCGTACGGAGGTGGTACGGGGATGACAAACTTAATGAGCGCTATAGCTATAACCTACGGCGGAATGAGCGCCGTAGTCTGGTTCTATCAACCGGAAAATGGCGTGGGAGTTCTTCTAGGCTTTCAAAACACTAATATATCAAATCCTCCGCCCTTCGGTTGGGTACCACTGTTATACGTAGGACTTAACGGTAGCCTATATGCCGGTGACTGGGATGGTGTGTGTTTCCAAGTGTCAACTCCTATCACTCCAGGTTGGCATATGGCCGTAGTTGAGGAATATATAGGGAAGGACAACTACACTTATGTATCGTTATATTTAGACGGTAAATACGTTGGTACAGTAAACGCGAGCGTACTGTCCACACTATACAATTACTACGTCAATCACCGGCTTGACTTTCCCTACGGCTATGTAGGTGGAAGTTATACGGCCGGTGGTTGGCCACAAACAAATAAGGAGTACTTCTTCTACAACGGCACAATAGCTATAGTAGCTTTCTACGACGTAGTGTTGACAAACACTATTATACAAGAGATGTGGGAAGAGAGCTATGTTACAATGAATGGTATAAACGCTTATTTACCTACCCAACACGCTGTCGCAATTTACCTTTTCTCACCTAACTACTTTAACCATGGTGAACTAGCACCGTATTACGTTAATAATACGGTTATGGGGCAATTGGGCGTGATCAACTCCGAATTGACACCGATATTTTACGGCGTGCAAAATATCACGTGGGGCAACTTCAACATAATGGTAAATAATGGTGAAATACAGAGTAATACTAGCGTGAATCAAGGAACTCTGGCAAATTCTAACGACTCCTCGAAGAGTTTCCTATTGGTTTTACCTCTAGTCCTCATCGTTCTAGTGGCGGTAGCTGTGATCATAGCTGTTGTCATGATAGTTAGGAGGAAATAAGACAGTTAGTAACACTTCGTCATCTTGATTTCGTTATGTTCAGTTATTCAAAAGTGATGTTTAGGGTTGTGAAAGGAGAAAATGGGCAATGAGGGTCACCGTCCTGATAGATCACAAGCATAGTGAGCCGCTTTAATCTATCATACATGATATTATACATCGGGATTTTTCAACGATTACCAGTTATTTTAACGTTATTTGTGAGCTCACACTATAATTCTAGAGCTAACACTCCCGATTGGTTGAACTGCAAGTCCAGTAGGTGTAGGCAATTGCCTAAACTTTATACACTCACCGACGAACCGTTCAAGAAAGCACTAACACTGCTCGAGTTTATGTAAAGTTCAGGTTTAACCTTACGCATGACTGTTCTATTTGACTAATTCGGTAATCGGTATAGTTCACAATCTTTACCCTGCATATTTGATAATTGTCATCGTAGTAGTAGCTGTTTCAGCTGTGTTCATAATAATACGTAGGAAGTGACTAAGATCAAAGGCTATTATGCTATATGTTTTTTATTTCTCGCGGAGCATAATTGTCGTAACTTAATAATATTGTCAGTAGAAAAGTCATGAATCCTACGGACACCCATCGACGTGTATAAGGGAACACCATTACATAAGGCGGCTTATAATGGGAATTATAATTCCGCGAAAACACTAGTTGAAAAAGTTTTCAACCTCAATGTTCAAGACATACTCTGAAGAACTCCATTACATCATGTGTGGAAAACGATAGGATGGAAGTAATAAGACTATTATTACAATACGACGCAGACCTGAATATAAGTTACTTAAACTCTAAATCTCCTTTGAAGTTGAATAGTGAGTAAAACACGGTAAGGTTCTCGAGTCCCTGTCAAGAGGAAAACGGTCATTTCTGGGAAAGTCTTGCACCCGTTGTGAACACTTAAGCTCTACAAACCCTAGTTTCTGTATTTCCGAGTAAAGTCTTTTTTGTAGAGTGGTTAAAGGTTAAAAAAAGAAAATAGACTTAAGACGTTACATACAGACTCCTAAATCAAGCCTGTCCGCTCTTCGGAACTATATTTATGTAGACGTTATTTAGCACTGCTAAATAGAGTATTCCCCAGTTAGCGTATAACCCCGCACCGCCAGAGTTTATTTCAGTCCAATAACCCATAGGTTTGGGCACCGTGAAGTTATTGTACAGTGGCAGAGTAATGCTTATTGAGTCTGAGGTGTTTAAGTTTACGACTTTAGCGTAAATCGTATTAGTATATCCGTCATAAGTCACTTCCATCTCTATCAGGTCACCCGGAGCTAAACTGTTGATTAGCCCGCTACCCGCTCCTCTAGCCAAAATTGTAATGTTGTTTACTGTTATCCTACCGTTAGGATAGGGATGAACGACCCATATGTTAAACTGGGCCGGTGCCGGATATGCCCAAGGTCCCCATGCGTTATCCCACTCAACAGCAATATAAGGTGTAGTAGAGTTAGGATAATAAATCCATCCAGAGATAGGTGTGCCTATGTTTATTAGCTGGACTGTATCGTTTGTAGTCATATTTACCGGAGGCTTGGGTGGCGTGACAAACAAGAAAACCGTATACCCGTCACCGGGTGGACTACTCCCTTGAGTATAAGTGCCTGTGAAAATTACCGTGTAATTACCTCCGGTATAAGTAAGCCCAGTTGTATTAATTAAAACGGCTGACGAAGCACCCACAGATGGAATCAATCGTAGTACTCCTATGTTATAAGGTAAGTTTCCCCAATATGCCCTATCCCCAGGCTGGTATAATACGATACTCCCGTTACCGTTTTCGATGTAATATAAGTAGCTATAGTTTACGAACAGCTTGTTATTACTTAAAGTACCCAAGGCTAGGTAACCGTTAGCGTTTGACCCGTTAATGATTATTACTGAAAAATTACGCCCTAAAGTTTTGAAGAGGCTGGAGTAGACATAGATCTGGTTTGGACTCGTATGGTGAAATAGAGGTGGTACGAGGATTAAGGCGGCTATAATAACTATTATTGCTAAAGCAACCCCAATTATTGGTACCAACTTCCTTCCTCTCTTTTTACCACCGGCTGAAGGCGGTTGCGGGTAGGGTGGTGGTGATACGGGAGGCTGTTGTACTGTGGGTTGATATACTGGTTGAGTTAATGGGAATCCGCACCTACTACAATACATTGCATTATCAGGATTTTGGAACCCACATCTAGGACAGTACTTTACCATTATTCACTTTTTATCTTTTATTTATAAAAAATTTTTCATCACCTAGCACTTTTATACATGTTAGTCAATGAAAGTCCTCCTTACGACTGGTCAGCTGTGAACTGGGAACTGAGTGCACACTATTTCATTCACCTTGAACGAAAGACACTTTAACCCACCTCAGTATTGAAGGTTTAGTTACTATTCAAGTTACTCATGCTCCCGGGAGGGGGTGAAACGCCTAAAAGGGAGTTGGGGGGTGAAGAAGACTATGGCGAGAGAAGGTTGGTATAACGAGGATGGAATTAAGGGAGATTATGTTTGTGCTGTTATGGAAGTTCTTGTCGGGTAAATAAAGGTTCTAGAGCTCTTTTTAGGTTTCAAAAAGGGATTATAGTCCTCATGGAAGTTAGTGACTACGCGCATTTTGACCTCCTTCTGTGAAACATATTAGTCGGTTCTATGTAATACAGATCTGACATGGCATAGGCTGTTCTAGGCTGAATCATTTCTACGCTAATAGAAATCTTTTCGGCTGTTTATAATAAATTTTAGTTGATGATCTCTCCGCCAACGCAAGTAGGAGTCATTACAGAGATTTGAGTCTCGTGCCGTTGGAGTGCCACGACCTATTAAAAAGGTAGTTGAGGGTTAATTCTTAACACTCGATTGAAGATAAAATGAGTGAAATGAGCGTTAGAGAAAAACGGGTGGAGGGATGCATTGTGTTAGAAATGTCCAGACGAGGTTACATGGTGGTCGTAAAGATTTCCAACAGCTTTGATATTTCATGTCAATAATTCATGTTGCTAGAGAATCGCCTAAGCGATGTATACCAACACCCAAAAATAACAGTGATCATCATAATCCTAAGAAATATATTGTTTGCTAGGTCGCTTAGTATCATGAATGAGAACAATTACTTTCATTTTCTTCATAAAAATCGTTACCCGCCAAAGTGTTACCACCTTACTTAACTTTAATTTTATCCCAGTGTCTGTATAAACCTTCTCCATTACAGAAGCAAATAAGTGTGATCGACTTCACAAATATCCTATGAAGAGGGAGGGAAAAATTTATAACTTCAACTTAAAGCTCGCTACGCACCACTCGTTAGCATTATCCAATCTAATGATAAACCTTCCTCCTCTCCTAAAGATTTTATACTCTACTCCCTCCCTACAGCCCTTGAGACTCACATTAACGTCTTCTATACCCTTAAAACTGAATTTTGATTGTATTGTGTGATTGACAAAATGGTAGCTAAAGTAGTCCTCAGGCGGAAAATAGTACATATAAAATTCGTATTTCCACTTGTATTTCTCCCCGTAGCTCACGGGCGTATTAAAGGGCAGAGTCACTTGACAATATTTATTAGGACATTCCTCAAGGGAGAGCTTAATCTCTTTATGCCCGGTTAACTCGCTCTCTAATACCAGCGGTTTCTCCCACATTACATCGCCGTAAAGTACGACTCTTGCAGTTTTTATTGGGACTATTGAAGTGTTGACCGTATAATTCATCACTTCATGCCTCATAACTACCTTCTCGCCTTTCTCAACTACTTCTGAATTTACTTGCAAGAGAAGGGAAATAGGCGAGAGGGGTTCGGTTAAAGCGTAACCACTATAATCTTTAAATAGTCCCTCACATTCGTTTATTATCCCAACACTTAGAAGCCTATCTAGAAGCCTCGCTAAAATTTGGTCATGGAGTTCCGTGTCCTTTTTAATTTCACTGAACCTAGCACAAGGGGTGTGCTGTAATAAGCTCTCTATTATCATTCTCACCCTCTCGTCATCGAGAAGACGTTTTTCATTTTTGCTCATGTTTAAAAATTGGTTTTGGGAGGTAAAAAACTTACATTTAAAGATTACTCACGAAATTAAGTGAGTTCTTTAGGGGGTTACACCTCGCGCTCTGAGTAAAATAAATTAACCAGAAATAAAATATAATTACCCATGAAGAAATGCCCTGTTTGCGGTCACTTGAACCAAGACGATGCTGTTTATTGTGAGATTTGTAGGTATAAATTTCCGGGGAAATTATGCCCGGTCTGTGGTCACCTAAATCCAATAGACGCGAATTATTGTGAGATTTGTAGGTATAGGTTTAGTTGAATAAATGTTTTTATTAACCGGGAAATTAGATAGGCTATACCCCAAAAAATTGCTAAGAAGGAGTAATGTGGAACTCAAAAGTTATGGGGGGGGGGGGGGG